>JBKPRH010000250.1:0-12058 GCA_046765795.1 Acidobacteriota bacterium
AATACGAGATTGTGATGTATGTCTCGTGGGCTCGGAGATGTGTATAAGAGACAGGACGATGTTGGTCGTCCAGATGGTGCTGTCACCCCACACGATGTTGTCGCCCCAGATGACGTTGTCACCCCAAATCACGTTGTCGCCCCAGATCACGTTCTGGTTCCAGGACGACGAGTAACGCAGGATGCTGTCACCCCAGACGATGTTGTTGCCCCAGATGATGAACTGCGACCATGGCAGGGAGCCGTCGATATACGAGACCGGTGCCACGCCGTACATCAGCGAATAGCGGGTGTGTGCCGTATCGATCGCGCGCGCCAGTTGCAGTGCGCCGTCCGCGTTGAGCGCCCCCGCGCCCTGCGTCATGCGGTCGTACACGACACCCGAGGCGTCACGCATCGTCAGCGCGGTGTACTGAAGGACCGCCTTCACGCCATTCGGCGTCAGAGCCGGTTGCGAGCCATTGACCGCAGTCTCGTTGGCCTCGAGCACCAGCGCGACGACGCCAGACGTCACCGCTGCCGCCATGCTCGTTCCCGTCAGCGTGAGATACGTCGGGCCGTAAGACGATCCTGACGTGAGCGATGGATTCTTCCTCGCCAGATCGCTGTTGTCGTCCACCGGTGCGAGCAGCTTGTGTCCGGGCGCCACCAGATCGGGCTTCGCGTATCCGTCAATCCACGTCGGGCCGCGTGAGCTGTAGGGTCCGATGACGTCATCCGAGCGGGTACGAGTGCCCATCGTGTGCTCGGCGCCAACCGTGATCGCCGAGCGCGCATTTGCCGGCGACAGGATGCCACCATACGCAGGCAACCCCGTTGTCGGGTTGATGCCGAGGTTGCCCGCTGCCACCACGACGACCATCCCGGCGGCCGTGGCCTTGTCCACGGCACGCACCAGCGGGTCAGTCTTCGCCGACTCATATGGCACATGGCCGAGCGACAGGTTGATGATGTCGATGCCGAGCATGTAGCGGTTCGCGATCGCGAATTCGATCGCCCGGATCACGTCGCTCGTGTAGCCGGCGCCCTTCGCATCGAGCACCTTCAAGCCGATGAGCGACACCTTCGGCGCGATGCCGACGTTCGATGGATCCGTGCCGCCGGCGACACCACCGGCGATCAAGCCGGCGACGTGCGTGCCATGGCCGTAGTCGTCGTATGCACGTGTTGCGATTCCGCCGCGGGTGAAGTCATAAAACGCGCGAATGCGTGTGCCGAACTCCGGCAGCGGAGAGATGCCAGAGTCGATGACGGCCACGCCGATGCCGCGTCCAGTCAATGTGGTATTCGAGGAGACTCCGAGCGTGCTTCGCAGGGCAGTGCCGGTGGTCGACGGAATCACCGTCGCTGTGGCCGCAACAGGTGCGTCAATCGAGATCGATTCAACCTCGTCGAGATCGGCGATCGCGTCGAGATCCTCTAAGCGGAGTTCTGTCGTCAGCGCGGAGATCGAGTCGTGGTCGTATCTGAGCTTCGACTTCGTGCGTCGCAGCAGCTCGCGCACCGATGCGCCGGAACCCTCGCGCAAACGCACGATCACGCGTGTACGATGACCGCCTTTACCCGCTAAAGAAGCGAGCGCCGAATCGAACTTGTGCGAGAACGGTCGCTTGGCTGCCGAGACGTGTCCCGACGCGATCGCGATCGCGATCGCTGCGAGCACCCACACGCGGATAGACCGTGATACCAAAACCGACATGCCCAGAGATAAGGCAACCAGAACGCCAACGGCACAGCGGATGGCACACACCCCACTCGATTCGCAGAGGCGCACAGAAGATCGCGATGATGCTCATCGTTGTCCCAACACATCCGTAATCGTTCAATCTGGCGGAGTCAGAGTTTCTCGGTCAGACCGGAACCCTGATCAGCGCGGACCTTTTTGCCGAGCTGAATGCCTCAAAATGAGACGTGCAGTTTTAGCGGGAAGTGGGCAGCGAGACGAGCCACGATGTCAACGCACGGAAGGCCTGGCCGCGATGAGCGACTGCGAGCTTGGCATCTTCGGCGACTTCGGCAAGCGTCGAGCCGTACGGCGGGTAATAGAAGATCGGGTCGTAGCCGAAACCGGCGGCGCCTCGTGGCTCGCGGGCAATCTCACCTTCAACGGTGCCGCGGGCTTCGTAGATGATGTGTCCGCGATGGGCAACGGCCAGCGCGCATACGAAGCGCGCTGCGCGGTTCTTCTCAGGTGGTCCCGAGAGTCGGTCGAAAATCTCCGCGAAGCGTTCCGGGTAGGTCGCGTCTGGTCGAAGGAACCTGGCCGAACGAACACCGGGCTCGCCGTCCAGGCCATCGATGACCAGTCCCGAATCCTCCGCGACCGTCGTCATGCCTGTATGGCCGGAGTAGTAGAGTGCCTTCAGCCGGGCGTTCTCTTCGAAGGTGAGCCCGGTTTCTTCGGGCTCCTCGATGGCGGCGAGATCGCGCAGCGTCACGAGCTCGACGGGGACGCCGGCAAGCAGCGATCGTATTTCCCGCAATTTCCCGGTATTCGTGGTCGCGACGAGCAGCCTCACTTCGACTTCTCGAGGTACTGACCGACGAGTCCGCGCTGCAGCGCAATCAGTTGGCGCACGCCGGTGTCGGCCAGATCGAGCAGCCGGTTCAATCCCTCACGTCCGAAAGGCAAGGCTTCTGCAGTTCCCTGCAACTCGATGTAGAGACCGCCGCCGGTCTTGACGACATTCATGTCCACGTCGGCGCGCGAGTCTTCCGTGTAGGCGAGATCCAGCATCGGTTCGCCCTCGACGATGCCCACGCTCGTCGCCGCGACGAAGTCGGTGATTGGCATCGTGCGGAGCACATCCTGCTCGCGCAACTTCTGCACCGCGAGCACCAGCGCCACGAACGCCCCGGTGATCGACGCTGTGCGTGTGCCGCCATCGGCCTGGATGACGTCGCAGTCGAGGGTAATCGTGCGTTCGCCGATCTCTTCAAGCTTGGTGACGGTGCGGAGCGAGCGACCGATCAGACGTTGAATCTCCTGCGTGCGCCCGCCGACCTTGCCGGCCGATGCCTCACGCTGGGACCTCGTGGTCGTCGCACGCGGAAGCATGCCGTATTCGGCGGTGACCCAACCCTTGCCCGTGTTGCGACGAAAGGGTGGCACGCGATCTTCCACACTGGCTGTGCAGATGACTTTCGTTTTCCCGGCCTCCACGAGGACCGAGCCTTCGGCGTGAATCAAATAGTTCGGAGTAATGCGAGTAGGGCGGAGTTGTTCCGCAAGTCGGCCGTCAGATCTCATATCAACAGAACACTGTACTCACTTTGTGCCGCTGGCGCGACCTTCTCGGACGAGCGTCGCGTCCTTCTCGAGCGGTCGCCGCACGTCGACGTGCCCCGCAATGGTGTCCACTTCCTTGCCTTCAACGAGCAGTTGGACGCGTTGGACGGCGGGGAGATTTGCGGTCACGGCATTCACAATGGCGTAGACGGTCAGCAGTTCGGTCAGCGAGCCGCCAGGATGCGCGCTGACGACGTCGCCGCTCAAGTCTACGAATGCGTCACCGCGGTCGGTGAGGTAGAACGCCCGCAACTTCGTACCTTTCGGAACGACCTGCACGTATGGCTGCGGTGCATCCTGAAACAGCACAGTGAGAATCTGCCGGCCTTGATCGACGACACTCGTCGCGGCCGGCACGTCACGTCGGACGGGTACGAGTGCACGGCCATCCGACGATCCGTAGTACAGCGTCGCGGTGATATGGGCGGTTTCGGACGGCGGTGGCGCGGTGACGGTTGGTGCTGGCGCGGCACTAGGCGCCGGCGAAAATACGCGTATCAATGACCACGTGACGCCGGCCGCTGCAACGACAATGGCAATCAGATAGACCTTCGCGCGGCCGCTCACGGCGAGGAGGTCTCCTCGAGATAACCCCTGAATCTCACGATGGCGTTGTACAGCGACTGGGCGACTGCGTTCTTGAACGCATCACCGCCAGCGGCCTTCTCCTGCGCGGCGTTGGTCAGATACGCCATCTCCACGAGTACGGCTGGCATGTTGGCCGCTGACAGCAGTCGCATCGGACCTTGCTGGATCGAACGTTGCCCCATCGGGACTCGCTGCCGCAATTCCTGCTCGAGCACTGAGGCCAGCATCGCCGACGCCTCCACGTGACGCGCCTGCGCCAGTTCCCACGGGACGATGTCGATGTTTCGAGTGCCGCCACCAATCACCGGCAACGCGACCGCGGCGGCGGGTGCGGATCGCACCGCTTCACCTTCGCGATCGAGTCGATCGTAGAAAACTTCTGCGCCTGACGGCGATCCCGACAGCGCGCCGTTCGCATGGAGGCTGAGGAGGAGATCGGCCTTGCCATTGTTGGCGGCCGCCGCTCGCTCGTCGATGCCCACCATGCGGTCATCATCTCGGGTGAGGATCACGCGCACGCCGAGTCCGCGCTCGACCAACCCGCGGAGCCGGCGCGCGACGTCCAGCGTCAACTGCTTCTCCTCGAGACCACCCGCGCCGCGCACGCCAACCTCATCCCCGCCGTGTCCCGGATCAATCGCCAGCGTCTGCAGTGCCTGGCGCGGTTCGAGTCCAGGAAGCCGTGGCGACTCGGTCGTCGGAAGCGGGGGGCCGGTCGGTGGAATCTTTGACTCGGGCGTCGCAGGCCGAGCCTCCGCCATGGGCACCTCGATCAGAACGCGCGTGGCATTGTCCGCGGTGGCGATTCCGGTCTTGGCGGGGCCTGCCTGGCGGTTCAGCGCGACCAGCACCACGTTGGGTTGATCGCCGACTCGCACGCCATCGATCATGCCCGACGCGCTCACCGGAAAGACGGGCTCGATTGCGTCAGCCTCGACGCGTAAGACCAGGCGGTTGGCTTCAGTGACGACCGCAACCGGTGTGGCCGGTGAGATCACGATTGCGGCGCGCGTTGGCGGACCTGCCGACTCTATGCGTGCGGAGACACGGGGCACGCGCATGTCGCCGACGAGCAGGAGGCGCACGCCGCGACGGAGGTCGATGCGCTGGTCGTAAATCGGGCCCAGTGCGCGCGGTAGGAATTCCACGGGCACGAACCAGCGCCGGCCATTTCGCGTGATCGGTGACGGCAACGTCACGATGCGACCGTCCACGGATGCCATCGACTGATCCACCGAGGCGACGATCGTCTTGCCTCGATAGGTGATGGTGAATCCGCCGGCCAGCGAATCTTCACGGACGGAGACCTGGAACAGTGAGGCGATGTCGTCGAGCGCGATCAGCTCGCGGCCATTGCTGGTGACGGTCGGGATTGTTCGGCGTCCATCCTTGGACACCAGCGTCAATGGCGCGGGCGCGGGTGTATCTTGCGCCTGCGGCGGAGCGCCCAAGAAAAGGCACAGAAGCGCGGCGAGTGCGCCGCGCGTGCGCGTTACTCGCCAGCGTGACATGACCTGGGGATCGGCGGTCACCAGTCAGAGATCGTAAACCGAATTGACGCGTTCACGCTTCACTTCAACCCCAGACGCTGTTTGAATTGCGCCCACTCAGCCTTCAGGCGCAAGAACGCGGCTTCGTTCTCGCACAGCAGAAATGGGTTTGTTTGCTTTTCCAGGCCGATCGTCGAGCTTGGCCGAACGCCGTAGTCATGTCCGGGCCAGACCGTCGTCTCGTCTGGGACGAGCGTCAACAGACGTTGCAGGCTGCGCCACTCGGTCCGCGCATCAGCGTCGTTCTGAGTGCCCCCGACTTTGCCGACGAACAGAAGGTCGCCGGTGATGAGCAGCCGGTGAACTGATTCGTACAGAACGAGATGATCGACGCAGTGGCCCGGCACGTGGTGGGCGGTCAGACGCAGTTCGCCGACGCTCAGCGTCGCCCCATCGTCCAGGGCCACATTTGGCCGCAGCATCGGGTGCGCTGCGAAGGTAGCGCCAGTCAACGCCAATGCCTGCTCGTTGCCGTTCGTATGATCCGGATGGCTGTGGGTATTGATGACGTGACTGATCGACAGCGATTGCGCGCGAGCCCGATCGACGAAGACCTCCGGCGAATACGACGGATCGATCAGCACCCCGGTTCGCGCTTCACGGTCACCGAGCAAGTAGCCGAAGTTGCGATCGCCGCCGGATCGGATCTGTTCGAAGACGAGTCGCACCTGCGTCTCTTATATCACCTCTGCCGTACGCCGGATGGCCGGGCTCTTGCACTTTTCCTTGGCGGAGAGCGCTTGAGCATGACTAACTTTCTCGTTTACCTGATCGGAACGCTGCTCGTTGTGGCAGGACTTGCCTATGGTGCGTCGCGCCTGGGCATCAGTCAGGTATGGATCGTCGCTGGCGCCTTGGTCATCCTCGGCATCGGCGTGATGGGTGGCATCGTCAAGACGCGACAGAAAGAGCCGTCGTAGGGGGCAAATCCTTACGCTCGTTCGTATGTCTCGGCAAGCTCGCCGAGACGTTTCATCACATCCTGCGTCAACTGCCCCGGCATGAGTCGCCAGCGCCAGTTCCCACTGGCGACGCCGGGGCGGTTCATGCGAGCGTCACTCCCCAGACCGAGCAGGTCTTGCACCGGGACGATCGCCGTATTCGCCACCGACGCCATTACTGCCCGAATAAATGCCCTGTGCACGAGGCGACCATCGAGAGCGAGATAGCGGCCGACGTACTCGCGCTCTTCGCGGATGTCTTCGTCGCTCCGCGTGCTGTGGCCCGTTTCACCCGTCCACCAGCCCACAGTCGTGTCGTTGTCGTGAGTGCCCGTGTACACGACCAGATTTCGCTCGTAGTTGTGTGGCCGAAACGTTGGCGCCTGGGGGTCAGTGCCGAATGCGAACTGCAGAATCGCCATGCCAGGCCAATCAAACTGACGACGCAGCGACTCCACCTCCGGAGTGATGACGCCGAGATTCTCGGCGACGAACGGCAGTTGCTCGAGTTTCAAGACCGAGCGCACCGCGTCGAAGAGCGCGGCACCGGGGCCCTTCACCCATTCGCCGTTGATGGCTGTAGTGGATCCGCCCGGCACCTCCCACGATGCTTCGAATCCGCGGAAGTGATCGATCCGGATTGCATCGACCATCTTTAGCAGCGCGCGAAAGCGTTCGATCCACCACGCGTATCCTGTGCGTGCGAGCTCATCCCAGCGATAGTGAGGATTTCCCCAGAGTTGGCCAGTGGCGCTGAAGTAATCAGGCGGCACTCCGGCGACGACCTCGGGGTTGCCATCGGGATCGAGACGAAATAGTTCCTGACGGCTCCAGACGTCGGCGCTGTCGTGGGCGACGAAGATCGGGAGGTCGCCCATGATCTCGATCGAACGCGCGTGGCAGGCGTCGCGGATATGTTGCCAATGCTCGAAGAACAGGAACTGCGTCAGCTGGTGTAGCCGGATCTTGCGCGTGCTTCGGTCCGTCCATCGCGCGATGGCGTCAGGTTCGCGACGAGCGATGTCTCGCTCCCACGACGTCCACGGCGCCTGTCGGTGGGCACTCTTCACCGCCATGAACAACGCGTAGTCATTCAACCAGTGCGCCTCGTTCAGGCGGAAACGCTCGAAGCGCTCGTGCATCGGACGTGCACCGGACGCGTCGAATCGCTCGAGGACCCGTGGCCAGAGTAATTCGCGGTGCGCGATCACGGCGGGGAAGTCCACGCTGTTGGCGGGTCGACTGAAGGCGGCTCCCACGTCAGCGGACTTGACATCGGTTGCCGTCAGCAGGCCGTCATCGATCAGTCGATCGAGGCTAATCAGCAGAGGATTGCCGGCAAAAGCGGAGAAGCACTGATACGGCGAATCGCCATAACCGGTCGGCCCGAGCGGTAGCACTTGCCACAACCGCTGCTTGCCAGCGGCAAGCAGATCAACGAACTCGAGCGCGGCGGGACCGAGGTCGCCAATGCCATACCCACCCGGCAGCGAGGTCGGATGAAGCAGAACGCCGCTCGAACGCCGAAATGCCATCGATCGAACTACAGATGCGGTGCCGCGTCGGATTCGCGATCGCGTTTGGCTCGAAGCTGTTCTTCGATCAGCGACCTCGCAGCGTCACGACCTCCGAGCCCGAATGCGATCGCCAGACCCAGCATCAGCGCACCAAACGTGATGGCAAAGGCGGCCAGGACGACGGACGTTGCCAGTCCCACTTGCTCGAGCGCCATGACGACGCCGATCGCAATGACGAGCACGCGCAGCGAGCCGCTCAGCAGCCGTGCGCCTGGCAATCCGGCGTTGACCGATGCGAGCAGCGTCGCGCGCCAGAGGAAGTTGGCGACGAGGAATCCGATCGACAGCACCAACAGCGCGACGAGGAAGCGCGGGACGAAGCGGAAGAACTCCTCGACCAGTCCCTGGAACGGCGCCAGCTGCAGCGTGTCTACGGCCGACACGATGAACCCGATCCAGACGATCCAGAAAACGATCTTCGCGATCAGGACGTCCGCGGGCGGCATGTCGGAGAGACGCAACATCTCGCTGGCGCCGCTGCGCAGCGTCAAGCGATCGAAGTTCATCCAATCCAGGGCGCGCTGAATCGCGCGCCGAACGAGCAGCGCGATCAGGAAGCCACCGGCAAAGATGATCATGGCCGCGACGAGTCGCGGCACGAACAGTACGAACGCCGAGGCAAAGTTCCGCCACGACTGCACGAGTGCATCAGCGATTTCCTGAATCATCGTGACCTCACACTCGGACCGCGATGCGGCCCGAAACGCAGAATTCAACCTCGCATGTCACGTCGCTACGCCTCCCGGGCTCGACCACGTGGCGACGAGCGTCGGCTTCAGCCGCTGAAACGTGTCGCACAGCGCATCGAGTCGTGTCTGCACCGCAACCGGCGGGTCCGGCGCCGTGTCGGACATGAACGCGGCGGCGCGCCACATGTAGAGCGGGACGAACATGTCGGCCATGTGGTCGAGGGCCGCACGTCCGTGCTGGATCGCGGTCGCAAATCCGTACACTGTTCGTACCCACAACTCATCGTCGAGTCGCGGTCCGGCACCGTTGGTGTTGTCCATGACTCTGACAAACAACCCTGGATCGAGGACGTCCTCGAGGAGCGGGGTTATTTCGACAATGTCGCGGCGGGCCTGCTCGGCAAGCGCCTGATAGTCCCAGGGGCTGATATCGGGAATGACGGCGGGGTCTGTGCCCCAACTGCGCAGCTCGGAGATCGCGTTCGCGTTGCGCCAGAACGACTCGTGCGCGCGAAGACTTTCGATCACCGCCAGCACCACCTGGTGGACGACATCGCGCAGTGTCGCGCGGCTGCCAGCGGGAGTGGCCATGGGCCGCCAGATCTGTCCGATGGGAAAGCGTTCGGCCGCGGCCTCAGTGCGGAGCCAGAGGTCGATCGCGAAGCGCGCCGATTCGTGATCCCAAATGTCCTGCTCCAGGCAGTGTGAAGAAAAACGGCCTGAGCAGCTGAACTCGGCGCCAAGCGGTTCATCCAGCGCGACGGCGTAAAGGGCACGAACCAGTGGCCGCACGAGCTGAGTGATGAGCACACCGTCGCGCGGATGCCGGCGATACCGCGGTGCCAGGAATTCCACATCGCCACGTGCAATGGGCGCAATCAGCTCAGTGACTCGCTCCGGCGTCGTCGATGGGCCGGCCGGATCGATCACGACGATCGCTTTCGCCTGCGTGAGCTCGGCGGCGGCGAAGATCGTTCGCAACGCGGTGTGTTTACCGGGCAGGCCGTGATACGGCGCGAGCACGCGATGCAGCGTTCGGAGCGGATGCGATGTCTGCACGCGATCGGCTTCGGTGAATCTCGCTTCTCCGATCAGATCCGGCGTGCCGTCGGTGGAACCGCCGTCGGAATTGATCATCACGGTCCGCAGCCTGGGAAAGTCGCGTGTGAACGAGACGTGCACCGCGCGGACGACATCGGTGATCGTGGACGCGTTGTTCAGCGTCGGAAGTCCGACGAGTACGTCAACCTGGCCGACCGCAATCAGCTGGCGGAGTAAGACGTCGGGAAGTGTGCTGTCAGTGTCCACAGATCTCGCTACAGCCGGCGCAGCCGGAACCAGTAGAAGTCGTACGGGCCCATCATCATGACGTAGGGAGGCGTGCCGATGCGCGGGAAGATGCTGCCGCCGAACATCTCGATCGGAATCGCACCGGCGAGGCGGCTGAGATCGAGATCGACGGCCTGCGCCGTGCCAGCGAGATTACTGACGACGAGAATCGTTTCGCGGCCGAGCGTGCGCGTGAACGCCAGCACGCGATGATTGTCAGGCTTGAGGAATTCGATTGACCCGCGTCCGAAAATGCGCGCCTGCTTGCGGACCTCGATGAGTCGCCTCAGCCAGTTGAGCAGCGATGTCGGATTGCGTTGCTGCGATTCGACGTTCACCGCCTGATATCCAAAGACCGCATTCTGCACCAGTGGCAACCACAGGCGTTCGGGATCGGCGGTCGAGAAGCCCGCATTCACGCCGCTCGACCACTGCATCGGCGTGCGCACGCTGTTACGGTCGCCGAGATAGACGTTGTCGCCCATGCCGATCTCGTCGCCGTAGTAGAGGATTGGGCTGCCGGGCAGTGACATGAGCAACCCGATCATCAGTTCAATGCGCCGGCGGTCGCCATCGAGCAACGGTGCAAGCCGGCGGCGAATGCCGAGATTGATCCGAGCGCGGGGATCTTGCGCGTACTCGTCCCACATGTACTGGCGCTCGAGATCGGTGACCATCTCGAGCGTCAGCTCGTCGTGATTGCGGAGGAACAAGCCCCACTGACACGACTCAGGAATGTTCGGCGTGCGCTCGATGATGTCGATGAGCGGCTTGCGATCCTCGAGCCGGAGCGCCATGAACATGCGCGGCATGATCGGGAAGTGGAACGACATGTGGAATTCGTCGCCGTCGCCGAAGTAGGGGCGCACGTCTTCGGGCCACATGTTGGCTTCTGCGAGGAGGACTTTGCCGGTGAACGTCGCGTCGACTCGCTCACGCAACTCCTTGAGGACGGCATGCGTTTCGGGGAGGTTCTCGCATGACGTGCCTTCGCGCTCGACGAGGTAGGGAACCGCGTCCACGCGGAATCCATCGACCCCGAGATCGAGCCAGAACTGCATCACCTTCCAGATCTCTTCACGCACCGCTGGGTTGTCGTAGTTGAGATCGGGTTGATGGCTGAAGAACCGGTGCCAGTAGTAGGCCTTCGATACCGGATCCCACGCCCAGTTCGACAGCTCCGTATCGATGAAGATGATGCGGACACCGCGATAGCGATCGTCGGTGTCGCTCCACACGTACCAGTCGCGTCGCGGATTGTCTGGGGAGCTGCGAGCTTCCTGAAACCACACGTGTTGATCGGAGGTGTGATTGAGGACCAGCTCGATGATCACGCGCAGCCCGAGGGCGTGGGCCTGTTCGAGGAACTCGGTGAAGTCCTGCAGCGTGCCGTAGCTCGGATGGATGCTCGTGTAATCCGAGATGTCGTACCCATCGTCACGGAATGGCGAGGGGTACATCGGCTGCAGCCAGAGACAGTCCACGCCGAGCGCGGCGAGATGTTCGAGCTTGCTGGTCAGACCGCGGAAGTCGCCGATGCCGTCCCCGTTGCTGTCGGCAAACGACTTGACGTGCAACTGATAGAAGACCGCGTCCTTGTACCAGAGCGGATCTCCTGATCTGAGCGTCGGCATCGATTCGTCACGGGCAGCCCTCGGTTGCGCTGCATGTAGTGTCCGGCGTGAGCCGGGACTGTCACTCCTGCCCTACTAGTGTAGAAGCGTCACTGCCAATCGAAGCTCAAGCGCACAACTTCTCGGGTCTTCTCTGGAGGACCGTGTGCGCGTCGTGCCTTCCTTTGGGAGGGGGCAGATGCAGGTACAATAGAGGAAACGCGCTGGAGGAGCGACCGGTGCGTGCGACTCACCCTGAGGGGGCGAAATTGGCTTCGACGGGGGCATGAGATCGCGGGATGCATGCCGAGCACCATTGACTCGTTAATCCGATGGAACATCCGTTAACTGCGGACAATCAGTACGCTCTCGCAGCTTAATTAAGCTGTGACGTTCGCCTTGACCTCGCCTGGTGGTTGAGGGTCGAACGCCATTAAGCAGGCTGGTGGCCACGCGGCGCCTCGGCGCGTGGCCGCGAGATTT
>JBKPRH010000251.1:0-6258 GCA_046765795.1 Acidobacteriota bacterium
GGCTACGCCGCGGGTGAACGTTGTTTCGCGGCGTTCACACCATCGTGTATCGCCCGTCCCTGGTACGTCTCAGGAGTTGCTCTCCGACGAGGTAATCGAGCACCACTCGGCATGTGACCTCACGCAAACCGAACAGACGTCTCGCTTCGGCGAGAGAGAGTCGTTCGCCGAGTGTCTCTTTGAACGTACCGAGCACCGTGGGGATCAGCTGCGCGCGCTCGGGCTCGCCTCCGACACCACGAGCGAATCGCCGGCGATCGCCCGGAGGAAGAGCAGGCGGCGGCGGATGGTGCCACTGGGTGGGACGCATGACAACACACAGTGCCACGCGGTCTCGTGCGAACGCTATTGGGACTTCCCCGCACAGCCTCGACGGCGACCGCGTGGCGTCGTGGCCCCCGTCAGATACGCGCGGGCCGCCGAATCATACGGTAGATGAACAGCAGCACGACAGCGCCCAACGTCGCCATCAAAAACCCAGCCGGTTCGCCAGGTCCATACAGACCGAGGGTCCGGCCCAGGAAACCACCAACCACGGCGCCGACAATGCCGAGCACCGTGGTGACGATGAAGCCGCCCGGATCCCGGCCAGGCATCAATAGCTTGGCGACGATCCCGACGACGAGACCAAACAAAATCCAACCGAGTACGCCCAACATGCCAACCCTCCTTCGACCTGTGAGTCGTAGTGCAACAGTGCGGCCACCTAAACGACAGGTTCGTCACTCACCATCGGCACCACGTCGCGTTCGAGGATCAGCTGCCGAATTGCCTCGGCTTGCTGTTTCGCTCGATCGGAAGCCTCCATCATGCGCGCCGACTCATCGCGTCGATTCCGCCGCTTCAGCTGAGTGCCAATGTCCTTCATCAGCAGGCTGCCCTCCTCGATTGAACGAATCGCGGCGCTCATGGCCTTTTCGATACCTTCGTTAATCGCGGCGAGCAGGCTCTCCAGCGAGTAGGCATGCCCAGAGTGGCAGCGGAACCTGATCCGCCCGTCGTCATCGATCTCGAGCAGAACGCCATGGCATTCCGGACACGCGTAGAGGGAGGGGGTTCCGACTTCTTCCAGACCAGCGTCGCGCGGATTGTGTTCCTTCGCGATGTTGACCTCCACTTCGATGTGCCGTGGAACAGGCGGCAACTCGGCTTCGCCGGGCACGTTCGACGTCAACTCGACCAGCAGCCTCGGCATGTGTGCCAACGGCACGACATGATCCACGTTCACATTCGTCAACGCTTGCAACGGCATGGATGAGAACAACGCCTCTGACGGATCCTGGACAATGGCCGTCCCGCCGAGCTTCTTGATCGTCCCCAGGCCAGCGACGCCATCGTCGAGATTCCCGGTCAGGACAATACCGATGGCGTTCGGGCCGAATACCTGAGCGGCCGAACGGAACATCGGATCGATAGCTGGTCTGAAACGATGCTCGCGCGGGCCGTTCGTGACGCGGAGACGTCCGGGCTCAATGACCAGATGGCGGTCGGGTGGAGCGACGTAGATATGCCCGGCTTCGAGCCGTTGCCCATCGCACGCCTGGGAGACTGGCAGTGCAGTTAAACGGTTGAGAATCTCCGCCAGCACACCAGGTGACTCGGGTGAGGTGTGGACGACGATGCAGATGGCGGCTGGGAGTGCCCCAGGGATACCCGAGACAAGGACGCGAAGGGCGTCGATGCCTCCTGCTGACGCACCGATCACCACCACGCGTTTGGCAATCATGGGCGTGCCCGGGTTCGCCGGCCCGTGTGATCTCCTATACTACGAGGCTCGGAACACGAGGTCCCACGGGGCTCGGAGCACGAGGCGCAGCAGATGACAGACACAGGGGGCAGCGGTGCACGATCCGAGCCACGGTCGCACTCGCTGCTCGTGGTCGGGATTGGCGCCTCGGCCGGAGGCATCGAAGCGCTTCGGGCCTTTTTCTCCAAGGTTCCGGCGAGGAGCGGTGCCGCGTACGTTGTCATCCTGCATCTGTCTCCGGACCACGACAGCAAACTTGCCGAAGTTCTGCAAACCACTGCTGCGATTCCGGTGACGCAAGTCACAGAGCCGGTCTACATTCGAGCCGATCACGTCTACGTCGTGCCGCCCAGCCGCCGGTTGGAGATCGCCGATGGCATGTTGACGTTGTCGGATGTGACACAACGCGAGCATCGCCGTTCGCCGGTGGATGTGTTCTTCCGCGCGCTCGCTGACGCGCACGGATCGCGTTCCGTGGGCATCATCTTGTCCGGTACTGGACCCAACGGATCGGCGGGGTTGAAACGCATCAAGGAGTACGGCGGACTGACGATCGTGCAGTTACCAGAAGAAGCGGCATATACCGATATGCCGAACCACGCCATCGCGACGGGCCAGGTCGATCTGGTCCTGCCCGTCGCCGACATGCCGGGACGCATCGCCGCGTACTACACTCAGATTCAAAAGACGGACGAGACGCCCGAGATCGTCGAATACGAGGACGACCCGCAGAGTTTGCGCGAGGTGCTGTCACTGCTCCGCGTTCGTACCGGCCACGACTTCGCCAACTACAAGCCAGGGACGCTGATGCGCCGCCTGCAACGGCGCCTGCACGTCGCCGCGGCGCCGACGCTGAATGCGTATTTGCGGCTGATCCGCGAGCAGCCGCAGGAAGCCGTGTTGCTGATGAAAGACTTGCTGATCAGCGTCACGCACTTCTTTCGCGACCCCGAGGCATTCGCCGTCCTCGAACAGAAGGTCTTGCCCCGGCTGTTCGAGAACAAAGGTCTGGATGATCAAGTCCGCGTTTGGGTTCCGGGGTGCGCCACCGGAGAGGAGGCGTACTCGATCGGCATGCTGCTCTCGGAATATCTCGACGGCATGATCGAGCCCCCGAATGTGCAGGTGTTCGCCACCGATCTCGATGAAGACGCAATCACCACGGCCCGCGACGGCTTCTACACCGGCGCCGATCTCGTGGATGTACCCGAGAAGCGTCTGGAGCGTTTCTTCCACCATGAGGCCAGTGGGTACCGTGTCAAGCGCGAGCTTCGGGAAATGATGCTGTTCGCGCATCACAACGTCATCAAGGATCCACCGTTCTCGCATCTCGATTTCGTCTCCTGCCGCAATCTCCTGATTTACCTGAACCGCGCCGCCCAGGAGCGGATCTTCGAAACGTTCCATTTCGCGCTGCGACCATCAGGACTGCTCATGCTCGGACCGTCTGAGTCACCGGACGGATCCGGCGATCTCTTCGCTCCGTTCGACCGCACAGCCCATCTCTACCAGAGCCGCACCGTCACCAGCCGCGCCGCGGTGGCCGAAGCGCCAAGGGTCTCGCCAACACGGCCAGCGCTGATGCGCTGGGCCGAGACCAGGCCGGTTGAGCGGTTCGCACCAATCGATGCCCATCATCGTCTCCTCGAGGAGTACGCACCGCCGTCGCTGATCGTCACCGAGGACAACGCGGTCGTCCACATGTCGCCGAGAGCGGCGACGTATCTGCAGATATCGGCGGGCGAGCCGTCACGCGATCTGCTGAAGCTCGTACGGCCGGAACTGCGCGTGGAGTTGCGCGCCGCGCTCTTCCAGGCGGTGAAAGAGCGCAGCAGCGTCGAAGCCAAGAACATCCCGCTAGCCATTGGCGGCGTGACGCGCCGCGTCGATGTCATCGTCCGGCCGGTCCTGCGTGACGACGACCCGGCGCGCGGGTTCTTCTTGATTTTGTTTGCCGATCACGATGGCGCCGAGGGCGACGGTGCCGGACGCGGCGTGCGCGCACTCGACACGACTCCTGACCCGATGGCACGCCAGCTGGAAGAGGAGCTGGCGCGAGTCAAGGCGCAGCTGCGCACCACGATCGAGCAGTACGAAGCGCAAGTGGAAGAGGCTCAGGCATCGTCGGAAGAACACCAGGCGATGAACGAGGAGCTGCGTTCGTCGGCGGAAGAACTCGAAACCAGCAAAGAGGAAATCCAGTCGGTTAACGAAGAACTCACGACGGTCAATCAAGAGCTGAAGATCAAGATCGAAGAGCTCCGGCTGAGCAACAACGACTTCCAGAACCTGATCAACTCGACCGACGTCGCGACGATCTTCCTCGATCGCGCGCTACGTCTGAAGCTGACCACGCCGCGCGCCCACGACATCTTCAACGTCTTGCGCACCGATATCGGGCGCCCGCTTTCCGATCTCACCAGCCGTCTTGTCTACAGGGGCCTCGACAGCGATCTGCGGACCGTCCTCGATCAGCTTCATCCGATCGATCGCGAGGTGATGACCACTGACAAACGTTGGTACCTGATGCGCATCCGGCCGTACCGGACGTCCGACGATCGCATCGACGGCGTTGTGCTGATGCTCCAGGACATCACTGACAAGCGAGCGGCGGAGCGGGCCATCGCGGTGAGCGAAGAGCGCTTGCGATTGCTCCTCGACAGCGTGACCGATTACGCGATCTTCACGATGTTGAGCGATGGCGTCATCGACTCTTGGAGCGTCGGCGCCGAGCGTGTATTCGGGTTTCACGCCGAGCAGATCGTCGGACGTCCGTTCGCGGTGCTGTTCACGGCCGAGGATCGCGAGTCCGGCGTACCAGCGATCGAGCTCGAGCGCGCCCAGCGCGAGGGCCGCACAGTCGATGAGCGTTATTTGGTGCGCGCCAACGGCACTCGCTTCTACGCCAGCGGTGTCACGACGCGTCTGGTCAGAGGGGCCGAGTCAGGTTTTGTCAGAATCGCGCGAGACCTGACGGTGCAGCAGCAAGCCGCCGATACGCTCCGCGAGTCGCATATCAGGCTCGATGAACGGGTCGCCGAGCGGACACGGGATCTGGAGACGGCCGTCCTCGAGCAGCAGTCGGCGCAAAAACACGTCGTCAACCTGCTGCGCAAGGTGGTCACCGCACAGGAAGACGAACGCGGGCGCATCGCCCGTAACCTCCACGATCAGCTCGGACAGCGTTTGACCGCCCTCCGGCTTTCGCTCGAGCGGGTCCACGAGCATTTGGCGCAGAAGCGGGAGCCGCTCGAACAGCTGGACCGCGCGCTCGAGCTGACGTCCATGATCGACACCGACGTGGGGTTCCTGTCGTGGGAACTGCGTCCGGCGGTGCTCGATCATCTCGGGCTCGGCGTGGCCCTGCCTCGATATGCACGGGAGTGGGCCGAGCATTACGGGATCGAAGTCGAGTGCAAGTGCGACTCGTTCCCGACCGGGCGTCTGACGCACGAAGGTGAAGTCGCCTTCTATCGCATCGCTCAGGAGGCGATGACGAATGTGGCCAAACACGCGCACGCCAGTCGCGTGGACGTCATGCTCGAGAGCCACGATGACTCGGTGCTGCTGGTGGTCGAGGACGACGGCATCGGGTTCGATCCGTCAGACTCCTTCGTGCGAGATCGCGGTGTCGGCCTGCTCGGCATGCGCGAACGTGCCGCGCTGATCGGCGCCGATTTCCAAATCGAATCGAAGCCCGGAGACGGCACGTCGATTTTTGTGAGATATCCCGGCAACAATAGCGGCGCACAGGACTGATCGATGACTCCGATTCGTGTGTTGCTTGTCGAGGATCATGAAACCGTGCGGGAGGGCTTGCGCCTCCTGCTCGACTCCCAAGCGGACATGGAGGTCGTTGCGGAAGCTTCCGACGGCCGAACCGCAGTGGAGTTCAACGAACGATATCGCCCACAAGTCGTCGTCATGGATTTGTCGATGCCGGAGATGAATGGACTGCAGGCGACGCAGGCGATCAAGCAACGCCACCCTGAAACGGCAATCGTGGCCCTCACCCGCCACGACGATGCACCATTCGTGGACGAGCTGAGGAAAGCCGGCGCGTCGGCCTATGTGCTCAAACAGAGCCCGTCGCGTGAGCTGCTCGATGCGGTGCGCGTCGCCGCCATCGGCGGCTCATATACCGATTCACAATTGCGCGCCCGCGACGGGGGGGCTACGACCGGCAATCCCGTCGGCGGCGCTCGCCGCCCGCCGTCTGTGAGCGAGCGTGAAAAGCAGGTCCTTCGCATGATGGCCGTCGGCCACAGTAACAAGGAAATCGCCGAAGCCCTGGGCATCACGATCAAAACTGTCGAGGTGCACAAGGCGAACGCGATGCGCAAACTGAAATTGCGCGGCCGCATCGACGTCGTACGATACGCAATCCTCCACGGATGGCTGAAGGAACCCTGATAACCAGATACCAGCTACCACCTATCTTCGTGTACGGGTTTCGCCTAATTGCCCTCCCCCGCGGGCGATGCAATCGTCTATAGGTCACCATCCCCGAA
>JBKPRH010000252.1:0-12631 GCA_046765795.1 Acidobacteriota bacterium
CGCGTCCGCGGATCGATACAAGCGACGCAATATCGAGCCGCTCTTGCAGCGGCTGCCGCGTCGCCGCTTTGTGCTCGTCGGCGATTCAGGTCAACGCGATCCGGAGGTCTTCGGCGATTTGGCGCGGCGCTTTCCGCGCCAAGTGCGACGAATCTTCATCCGTGACGTCGGCCGCTCGTCCGCCGCGCGTTACGACGCGGCGTTCGCTGGACTTGATCGACGTTCGTGGCGCGTTTTCACCGACCCGGGCGCGCTGCCGAGGAATCTGACCGAGTGATCGTCCTGCCGGCTATCGCTCGAGCCAGGGCTGCAACGCGTTCTCGAAGAAATCCAGAAGGTCCTGTTCGCTGACGTGATCCGGGAGTGCGTCTCGTTTGACGGGCCGCTCTTCTTCAATGGTGCGAGAGCCACGGGTGCGACGGATTCGGCCGATCACGGTCGGCGCATCACTGTCGGTGTCCAACGCGAGCTCGATGAAATCATCGCGGCCGCGGTCGAGCGCCAGGCGCAATCCGCGCCCGGGCGTCGAGACGGTGAACGAGTAACCTTCGGCCTGAAGTGCGTTGGCGATCTGGCGCGCGAGCGGTACGGCGACCTGCGAGAGAAAGCGGTCGTACGTGCCTTCAGCATCCGCGGTCTGTTGCCGTCGCTGCTGTGCGCGCTCGCGTGCTGCGGCTATCGCGGCCTGCAGGCGTCTTCTGACGTGAGAAACTTCCACTGACGCGTTCTCCTTCAACGTATAGAGCCCGTTAGATTGCGCTCGCACGACGCAAGTCGTCTATCTCCCCGATCGTCATGCCAATCTCGGCGAGGACTTGCGCCGTGTGCTGCCCCAGTGTGGGCGGTGCAGTTCGAACACTGCCTGGCGTCTCCGACAACTTGATCGGGACGCCCAGCACCTTGAGCGTCCCAGCGGCGGCGTGCTCGACCGCCTCGATCATCTGGCGCGCCATGAGCTGCGGATCCGAGAGCGCATCGGGCACATCACGCACCGAGCCACACGGAACACCGGCGCGCGTGAATTGCTCGTTCCAGTACGCGCGCGACTGTTGCCGCATGATCGGCGCAAGCCGCTCACGCAGCTCTCGGTGATGAACCACACGCGAGGGGTTCGTCGCGAAGCGCTCATCAGTGAGGAGCGTCTGCTGCCCGGTCGCTTCGCAGAACCGTCGGAACTGATCGTCGTTGCCGACGGCGAGGAACAGCTCGCCATCGGCGGCGGTGAACGTGTCATACGGCGCGATCGTCGCGTGACGATTGCCGACGCGCTGCGACCTCGTCGAGGTGGTCAGATGCATTGACGCGTGATAGGTGAGCAGCGAGACGACACCGTCCAGCATGCCGACATCGACCTGCTGACCGCGTCCGGTCCGATCTCTCGAGTACAGCGCGAGCACGATGCCCTGCGCCGCGAGCAGGCCGGCGACGAGATCAGCGATGGCGACGCCGACGCGGTACGCCGGGCCGTCGGCCGCACCCGTGACGCTCATCAGTCCGCCTTCTGCCTGCATCACGGCGTCGTAGCCTGCCTGGTTCCTGCGCGGTCCCGTCTGGCCGAACCCCGAAATCGAGCAGTAGACAAGACGCCGGTGGATCGCCGCGACCGCGGCGTAGCCAAGTCCAAGGCGATCGAGTGTGCCGGGCCGGAAGTTTTCGACCAGCACATCGGCGCGCTCCAGGAGCCGATCGAGTGCCTGGCGTCCGCCCGGTTGCTTGAAATCAAGGGTGACGCTTTCTTTGTTGCGGTTGATGCTGAGGAAGTAAGCGCTCTCGCCGGCGACAAACGGCGGTCCCCAGGCCCGCGTCTCGTCACCGCGACCGGGCTGCTCGATCTTGATGACACGCGCGCCCATGTCGGCCAGCAGCATCGTGCAATACGGGCCGGACAGCACGCGGGTCAGGTCCAGCACCGTCAGGCCAGCCAGTGGTCCGCCAGTCATCCGCCCATTTTAGTGGTCCGCGTCGAGAGAAGGCGTACTACACAGATTCCCTGATGACCAACTCCAAACGCCCGTCCGTCGTCACAATTAAGTAGACGGGCCTGAAGGCGCCGTCCTAACCTTTCACCTTTGCCTTTTGCCCTTTGACCTTTTGAATGACGGCGCTTGATTACGCGAAGGCGCGGCGGGTATTGGCGCGCCGCGACCCGGTGATCCGGGATTTGATGCGCCGTTACGGCGAGTGTGGGCTTGCAAAGGCCCAGCGCACCGACCCGTTTCGGGCGTTGCTCCACGCGATCATCGCGCAGCAACTCTCGACGAAGGCGGCGGCGACGATCGAGGCCCGGTTCGCGGCGTTATTCGATGGCCGCCCCACGCCCGCAGCGATCGCGGCGATGCCAGACCAGCGACTTCGCGCGGTCGGGATCAGTCCTCAGAAGCTCGGATACATCCGAGACTTGTGCGCGCGTACTCTGGACAAATCGCTGGCGCTCGACGCGCTCGATACGTTGGCCGATGAAGACGTCATCGTTGCGTTAACCAGCGTGAAGGGCATCGGCCGCTGGACGGCTGAGATGTTCTTGATGTTCCGCTTGCATCGGCCGGATGTGCTGCCGGTCGGGGACCTTGGCATTATGAAGGCCGTCCAACGAGCATATAAGCTTCGTCTCGCGCCAACGCCTGTTCGCCTGACTCGACTGGGCGAGAACTGGCGACCGTATCGTTCCGTCGCCTGCTGGTATCTGTGGGCGAGTCTCGACAACAAAGCTACGTAGAAGAGTCACTGTCATGTATACACGAGCGTTTATCTCCCTCCTCGCTGCGCTCCTGCTGGCGATTGCCACGCTGACGACATCATTCGCACAGAATCGCGGCCCGGTGGCGTCGGCCGACGTTCCGCGTTTGCAGTTCGAGAAGTACACCCTGCCGAATGGGCTCGAGGTGATTCTCAGTCAGAAGCGCGGGCTGCCGATGGTGGCCGTGAATCTCTGGTATCACGTCGGCCCATCCAACGAGGACAAAGGGCGCACCGGGTTCGCGCACCTCTTCGAGCACATGATGTTCCAGAGCTCGAAGCACGTGCCGCCCGATTCGCACATCCGCCTGCTCGAAGCCGCAGGTGCGAGCGACTTGAACGGCACGACCGATTACGACCGCACGAACTATTTCGAGACGGTGCCATCGAATCAGGTGGAGCTTGCGCTGTGGCTCGAGTCTGATCGCATGGGCTACCTGCTCGACAAAGTCGACCAGGCGGCGCTGTCGAATCAGCAGGACGTCGTTCGCAACGAACGGCGGCAAAGCATCGAGAACGAGCCGTACGGGCTGGCTGAAGAAACGCTCGTTCAGACTTTGTTTCCTGCCGGGCATCCCTATTACGGCAACGTCATCGGATCGCACGAAGACATTCAGGCCGCGAAGCTCGAGGACGTGAAGAAATTCTTCCGGCAATACTACGCGCCCAACAACGCCAGCCTGGCCATCGTTGGCGACTTCGAGCCGGCGCAGATGAAGGCGCTGGTGCAGAAGTACTTCGGCACGCTGAAGCGAGGTCCCGCTGTTCCGCCGATCAATGCGCAGACGCCGCCGATCACGTCTGAGCGCCGCAAGGTCGTGACCGCTCGCGTGGAGTTGCCTCGCGTGTACATGGCATGGCTGACATCGGCCATCCTCAAGCCTGGCGACGCCGACGCCGACATCGCTGCAACGATCCTTGGTGGCGGACGCTCGAGCCGTTTGTACAAGAAGGTGGTCTACGAAAAGCAGATCGCCCAGGACGTCACGGCGCAGCAGTACTCGTTGATGCTCGGCTCCATCTTCCAGATTCAGGCCACGGCACGACCTGGACACACCGTGGAGGAACTGGAGAAGGCGCTCGAAGAGGAATTGGCGACGTTCCGCACGAAGCCGGCCGAGCGGAACGAGATCGAGCGCGCGCGCAACATGATCGAGACCAACATGATCGGCGGTCTCGAGCGGCTAGGCGGCTTCGGTGGCATCGCCGATCGCCTCAACAGCTATAACCACTATCTCGGGAATCCCGATTATCTGCAGCAGGACGTCCAACGCTATCGCGGGGTGACGGCCTCCACGCTGCAGACGTTTGCGCGCGATCAACTCGCGCCGACGGCGCGTGTCGTCATGCACGTCGTGCCCGGACAGCCGGCCGCACAGCCGCAGGTGGCCACGCCTCCCGCGTCCAAGGCCGCAGAGGGCGAAGGCAGTGAATCGATCAACGCCGACGAGCCATGGCGCAATGAGATGCCGAAGCCGGCGACTGCGCGTCCGCTGCAGTTGGCCACGCCGATGACGGAGACGCTGCCCAATGGACTGACGTTGATCCTGAACGAGCGGCGTGGACTGCCGATCGTCGCCGCCAACCTCGTGCTTCGCACTGGCAGCGATGCGAACCCGCTCGACAAACCCGGACTCGCCAACTTCACCGCAGCCATGCTGGACGAAGGGACCGCGACGCGGAATGCGCTGCAGATCGCAGACGAGGTCGCTCAGCTTGGCGCATCGCTCGGCATCAGCAGCTCTATGGACGCGACGACACTCGCCATCCGGTCGCTGTCGAAGAACTTTGCGTCGACCGTCGATGTGCTCGCGGATGTCACTCTGCATCCGTCGTTCCCGGCGCAGGAGATCGAGCGGCAGCGTGCCAGCCGTCTGGCCGCGCTGGTGCAGCAGCGAGACAACCCGAATCAGGTGGCCGCGCAGGTCACAGCGTCGGCGCTCTACGGGCCGAAGCACCCGTACGGTTATGCGGAGATCGGCACAGAGGCGGCGCTCAAGAGCGTGTCGCGCGCCGATATGGAAGCATTCTGGAAGCAGAATTTCGTGCCGAATAACGCGGCACTTGTTGTGGCCGGTGACATCTCGATGGCCGAGCTGAAGGCACTGGCGGAGAAAGCGTTCGGTGGATGGCAGAAGGGCTCACCGGCGCAGCCCGCTCTCGGCACGCCGGCGACGACGCCCGCTCGCGTGGTGATCGTGGACAAGCCAGGCAGCCCGCAGACGCAGTTGCGCGTCGCCAGCATTGGCGCGCCGCGGTCGTCGCCTGACTTCAGGCCGATGCAGGTGATGAATCTCGCGCTCGGCGGGCTCTTCTCGAGCCGGATCAACATGAACCTTCGCGAGGAGCATGGCTACACCTACGGCGCCAATTCGAATTTCTCATTCAGACGAGCGGCCGGGCCGTTTCAGATCGCCTCTGGCGTCCGCACCGATGTGACCGCAGCCGCAGTGAATGAGATCTTCAAAGAGGTCCGCGGCATGATCGACAAGCCGGTGTCGGCCGAGGAACTCCAGAAGGCGAAGGACTCACTCGCCAACTCGCTGCCAGGGGCGTTCGAGAGCAGTGCGAATGCGGTGAACAATTTCTCGAACGTGTTCATCTACAACCTCGGCCTCGACTACTACACGCGCTACGCCGAGCAGGTGAACGCGGTCACACCGGATCAGGCGCTCGCCGTCTCGAAGAAATATCTGGTGCCCGCCAACATGGTGGTGATTGCAGTTGGCGATCGCGCCAAGATCGAACCTGAGTTGAGGAAGTTGAATCTCGGCGCCGTAGAAATTCGTGACGCCGAGGGTAAGCCGAGCTCATAGACAGATGTAGTGTCCGCTTCAGGCGGACCAGTCGGGCTAAAGCCGGACACTACATCAGCGGTCGGAATCGCGTGGCGGTCCCGACCGCATGTCGTTATCAGCCCGCCGGAGCTGCGCAAGCGCAGAGCGCTGTTCCGGCGTCAGCCGTCTGTAGATCGCTAATTTCATCAGCGTACGGCGGACGTTATGTTGCGCGCGCAGCGCCTCGACCTGTTCGCTGAGACGCTTGACCGCGACATCCTCGGCGTTGGCCCGCAACAGGATCCGGCGCAGCAGCCGATCCATCTCCGCGATCTTGCGCCGCAGCGCGATGCGCTCAGGCCGATCTCTCTCGAACACGGTATCCAGACGTTCCACCTGACTCTTCGTCAAATTCAACGTCCGTTGCACGTCCGGCTTCCGCCACCATCGAATTCCACCCGACACCGGACGTCACCTTACCGTGCAGGCGGCGCAGGACGTATCCGCGCGAGCCGGTATTTCTGCCTCGGGGAAACCCTGTAGTTCAGGGCGCTTGTGACAGATCAACGGCGATGGACCCCGTGGCGAGTGACAGGTTCTTCGCGAATGCGCCGCGGTACTGCTCGTAGAGTGCCTGACGTTCATCCGGGAACGCTTCATAGAGCGTCTGCATGATCGTGTAGTCCATGTCCTTCACGACTGGATGCACGATGTGTACGTAAGCAATCGTCCCGTCGCTAAGCGGCTGCGTCAAGCGCATCACTTTCCAGCCGGCGGCCTGTTGGCGACGAACCGGATCCGACGATTTCTGCAAGGCTGTCCGCATTTTCTGCATGATCTGCTCGAAGTCCGCCGTCTTATCGGGCTTCACCGCAACTGTCCACAACGCGGTGTCGCCATCGAACGTCAGCTTCTGATGTTCGGACCCACCGGTCTGCGCAGCCGCCACAGAGAATCCAGCGCCGACGACGAGACTCATGAGCGCGCCGATCACGATCTTCGCAAGTCGCTGAGACACGATCGTTCCTCCTCTTGGCACGATAAGTCCGCGAAGACGCGCCGACATATCCCGGCGACCCTGTATTTACACCGCTAAAAACCAGTGACGCAGCATGGTCACTCTGAATCAGCGTTACGATGCGTGTATGAGCCGCGTCGTCGAACGGTTGACCATACGCACCGTGCTGCTCACCGGGTTCGGCCTGATGCTGGGGCTGTGGCTGTTTGCCGGCTATCAAGTGACGCAACGCGTGCGCCTCGCGCAACGCAACAGCGAGAGCATCGGCACGCGGTACCAGCAGTCGCAGGAGTTGCTCGCATCAGTGCGAACCCAGGTCCTCGAAGCCTCGGTGCTGCTCAGGGACGCACTGCTCGATCCCGATGTCACCGCTCAGGCCGAGCATCGTCAGAGCATCGAGACGGCGTACGCCGCGATCGACGCGCTGCTGAAGCAGTACGTGCCGTTTGTTGACTCGGCAGCGGAACGCGAACGCGTCGATGGACTCCGCGCAGAGATTCGCGATTTCCGCCTGGCATCCGATGAAGTGCTGGCCACCGACAGCAGTCGCTGGCCGGCGGATGCGCGCACGCTGTTGCGGCGGTTCATGCCGAAGCGCGAGGCGGTCATTCGCATTTCCGATGAGGTGCAGGCGCTGAATCGCGCCGCGTTCATCGATCAGCAGCGGGACATCACGCAAACCCAGGCCGAGATGCAGCGTCAGGTCTGGACCGTGTTTGGTGTGGCTCTCGTCATCAGTCTCGTGATCGGCTGGTTCGTGTCACGGCACGCGGCCTCGTTGACGTCGCGGCTCACGGAGCAGCACGAACGTGAGGAGCGCATCGCCAGCGATCTGCAACGGCTCTCGGCGCGTCTCATTCACGCGCGCGAAGAAGAGCAGCGACGAATCGCGCGCGAGTTGCATGACGATGTCGGGCAGGCGCTGAGTGCCGTGAAAGTACAGTTGGCGGTCGCGGAACGTCGAATCGAGCGGATGGGGGCGGCGCCCGCACTCCTTGCCGACGCACAGACGAGCGCTGATACCGCGTTGCACAGCGTCCGCGATCTCTCACGTCTCCTGCACCCCTCGGCGCTCGACGACCTCGGCCTGGTCGCCGCGCTGGAGTCGCTGGTCGCTGACTTCCGCCGTCGTCATCAGATCGCCATCGAGTTCGTGCATGAGGGGCCTGATCGTCGTCTGCACGCCGAGACCGAACGCGCGGTCTACCGCATCGTGCAGGAAGCGCTGACCAATATCGCGCGGCACTCCGAGGCGACAGCCGGAACGGTGCGGCTCGCGATCGATTCCGAGACGGCCCGCGTGCAGATCGAGGACAACGGCATCGGCTTCGACGTTGCCGACGTCGAACGGCCGGGCAAGCGGCGCGGTCTCGGCCTGCTGAGTATTCGCGAGCGTGTCACCGGACTGCGCGGGCAGGTGCGCATTGAGAGCGCGCCTGGTGGCTCACGGATTGAAGTCGAATTGCCGGCTGTTCCGCCAAGTCGGATAGATGATCTCGACCCGGATCTCGTCGCGTCGCTGATCGATTCAGAGGTGAACCGTGGATGAACTGCGCGTCTTGCTCGGCGACGATCACACCGTGTTACGTCAGGGACTCCGAAAGATTCTCGAGGATCGTCGCGACTGGCGTGTCGTTGCCGAAGCCGGCAACGGGCGCGACGCCGTTCGCGAGGCCATCGAGCTCAGTCCTGACGTCGCCGTTCTCGACATCGGGATGCCATTGCTCAATGGTATAGAAGCGACGAGGCAGATCATCCGCCGCGCCCCGTCGGTGCGCATCCTGATCCTGAGCATGCACAGCGACCAGGCGTATGTGACACAGGCCGTCCAGGCCGGTGCGCGTGGGTATCTCCTGAAGGAGTCAGCGGGCGCTGAGTTGATTGCCGCGATCGCGGCGGTCGCCGCGGGCAAGTCGTTCTTCAGTCCTGCGGTGGCGCAGGTCGTGTTCGATGACTATGTCAGGAGCCTGACCGAGCGAGGCATCACCGATCGCTACGATGCCCTCTCCGAACGCGAGCGCGAAGTGCTGCAACTGGTGGCCGAAGGAAAGAGCAGCAAAGAGATCGCTGACGTGCTCTCGATTAGTCCAGCCACTGTTGAAACACACCGAACTCATCTGCTGCAGAAGCTCGGCCTTAGGAATACGGCTGAGGTCGTTCGATACGCGGCGCGACGCGGGATCGTGCACTGACGCGTAGCACACCGAGAGCAGGCTGCACAAATACGGGAAAGACCCGATAGCACAGACGGGCGGGCCGTTGAGTATCTTCGAAATGATTAAGGCTCGACTGCCCGAACGGTCGAGGTCCGTGCGGACGAGGTTGCGTGAATTGGCTGAGTGACTACGATCCCAAGATGGTGCCTGACGTCCTCGCGGCGATCGGTGCGCGTCCACCACGAGCTCATCTGGTGGTGCTGTCGGACTTCGACGGGACGCTCGCGTCCTTCGATGTCGATCCGTCGGCTCCGCAGCTGGATGACGACACCCGGCACGTACTCGAGACGCTTGCCTCCCGTGATGGCGTTACCGTCGGGCTCGTCAGTGGCCGACGTGTGGACGACCTGGCCCGCCGCACACAATTGCCAGACAACGTGTATCTTGCCGGCCTGCATGGTATGGAGATTCGCCATGGCAATCACGCCTGGCATCATCCGGATCTCGTAGACTCGCACGAGCTCATCGATCGTGTGACGGATGCGATGAACGCCGCGTTTGGTAATGTTCCGGGCGTCAGGCTCGAGCATAAAGGCGTGTCGCTGACGGTCCACGTGCGGGCCGTCGAGTCCACCCGTAGAAAGGACATCCTGCAGACCGCGATCGAGGTCGCGCGTCCGTGGCTGGATTCGGACGAACTCAAGGTGCTCGACGCCAGCGAGGCGGTCGAACTGTTACCCAACATCGCCTGGAACAAGGGCGACGCCGTGCGCTGGATCGTCGATGACGTCGAAACGCACGCGCGACAGAAAGCCTGGTGCATCTTCTTCGGCGACGATGTGACTGACGAGGAAGCGTTCCGCGCCGTCCGCGACGGCCTGACCGTCGTCGTTGGACAACGACCTTCTCTTGCACGTCTGCGACTGAACTCCCCAGCTGATGTCGCAGCTGTCCTCTTGGGCGTGACCAACCGCAATGGGCACGGAAAGGAGTACGGGCGATGACGTCAGCTGACCTCGTGCGGACGATGGCGGACCGGCTCCGCGACACCAAGCTGGTGGTGGTCGCCAATCGGCAACCCTACGTACACGAGAAACAGGTTACCGAGCGCAAGGGGTTCAGACGCTGGGTGCTGCGGCAGGGCGACAAGGTACGAATCAATTGGAAGCAGCCGGCGAGCGGACTCGTCACCGCGCTCGATCCGGTGATGCGGGCGTGCGGCGGCACATGGGTGGCGCATGGCAATGGCAGCGGGGATCTCGAGTCGTCGGATCCATCGGGCCGCGTCGCGGTTCCACCCGATCGGCCGAAGTACTCGTTGCGCCGCGTGTTCCTGAAGCAGCAGGAAGAGAGCGGCTACTACTACGGAGTCTCGAACAATGCGTTGTGGCCGTTGTGTCACATCGCCTACGCGCGGCCGGTCTTCAATCAGAGTGATTGGCGCCATTACGTCGAGGTCAACCGTCGTTTTGCTGACGTCGTTCTCGAAGAGATTGCCGGGACACGGGCGATCGTCTTCGTACAGGACTATCACTACGCGTTGCTGCCGAGGTTTGTGAAGGCCGCGAGGCCTGATGCCGTGGTGTGCCAGTTCTGGCACATTCCGTGGCCGAACCCGGAAGCATTCCGCATCCTGCCGTGGCAGTCGGAAGTGCTCGACGGCCTGCTCGGGAACGATCTGCTCGGGTTCCACCTGCAGTATCACTGCAACAACTTCCTCGAGACCGTCGATCGGTCGATGGAAGCGCGAATCGATCAGGAGACGTTCTCGGTGTTCTGCCGCGGACACCAGACGGCCATAAGGCCGTACCCGATCAGCATCGATCCCTCAACCTGGAACGGCACTGCGCCCGGGACAGCAGCATGGACGAAAGAAGTCGCAGCGACCCGGCGTCGTCTCGATGTGGGTGATCGGCGCATCGTCATGGGTGTCGATCGGCTCGATTACACCAAGGGCATTCCCGATCGACTGCTTGCGTTCGATCGCTTCCTGGAGCGATACCCGGAGTGGCGCAACCGCGTGGTCCTCGTGCAGGTCGGATCCCCGACGCGCGATCGGATCGACCGGTATCGCGACTTGAGCCGAGAGATCGGCGAGCTCGTGGACAAGATCAACGCCAGACACGGAATGCCGGGCTGGCTTCCGATCGTCTACCGTCGCGAGTATCACACCCCGAAGGACGTCGCCTCACTGTATCGAGCGACCGACGTGTGCGTCGTGTCTTCGCTGCACGACGGCATGAACCTGGTAGCCAAGGAATTTGTGGCTGCGCGCACCGACAACCGCGGCGTGTTGCTGTTGTCGAAGTTCGCCGGTGCGGCGCGGGAACTCTCCGATGCGCTGCAGGTCAATCCGTTTGCGCCGGACGAGTTTGCGGAGACGCTGCATGCCGCGCTCTCGATAAGCGGCGCCGAGGCCGAGCGGCGAATGCGGGCGTTGCGCCAACAGGTCTGCGGGCATACCGTCTTCGACTGGGCTGCCCGGGTCCTCTGCGATGCCTGTAAAGTGGCTGAGGGGCGCTAATATATAATTCCAGACTGAAACAGTCGGATATGGCCGTCGCCTCTCCAGGGTTCTTGCGCACCGCCCCCTCTATCGTTGATTTGATTGGCAATACGCCCTTGATCCGCCTGTCGGGGTTCGAAGACGGTCTGCGTAATGTCCAGCTTTACGCGAAGGCCGAGTGGAAGAATCCCGGGGGGTCCGTCAAGGATCGGGCGGCGGCCCGAATGATTGCCGAAGGTGAGCGGTCCGGGGCGCTGACGCGCGACAAGATCATCCTCGACGCGACGTCAGGCAATACCGGCATTGCCTACGCGATGATTGGTGCGGCCAAGGGATATCGGGTCCGGCTCTGCGTTCCGGAGAACGTCACGCCGGAACGCAAGCGCATCCTCAAGGCGTTCGGCGCTGAAGTCGTGTTCACCGATCCGATGCAGGGATCCGACGGTGCAATCATCCGCGTCAAACAGATGTTCGAAGAGAGTCAGGGGCTCTACTTCTACCCGGATCAGTACAACAATCCGGGGAACTGGCGCGCGCACTACGACACGACTGCGCCGGAGTTGATCGAACAGACGGGTGGTCGGTTGACGCACTTCGTCGCGGGACTGGGTACGAGCGGAACGTTTGTCGGTGTCGGCCGGCGGCTTCGTGAGTACAACCCGGCGATCCGTCTCGTGTCCGTGCAGCCGGACTCACCGCTGCACGCGCTCGAGGGGTTGAAGCACATGGCGACGGCGATCGTGCCCGGCATCTACGACGCGACGTTGGCGGACGACGACATCGGTATCAGTACCGAGGAAGCCTTCAGCCTGACCCGTCGTCTCGCGAGGCAGGGATTGTTCGTCGGTATCTCGAGCGGCGCCAATCTGGCCGGCGCGCTGCGTGTGGCGCGACAGACATCGGATGCGGTAGTCGTCGTCGTGTTCTGCGACGGCGGCGAGAAGTACCTGTCCGAGCGTCTGTGGGACGAAACCGACGAGGAGGCGAACTGATGGCGTTGTCACTTCAGGCTGGAGTGGCCGAGGCCATTCGCGCGCACGGCGTCGAAACCTATCCGAACGAGTGCTGTGGTGCGCTGATCGGGCGCGACGGTGTGGTGACGCACACCCTGGCGCTGCCAAACGTCACTGACGAAGGACCGCGCCGCCGTTTCCGTGTGAGCGATCGCGACTATTTGCAGTGCGAGAAGCGGGCGAGGGAGCTGGGTGGAGAGTTGCTCGGGTTCTATCACTCCCATCCTGATCATCCGGCCAGGCCGTCGCAATACGATCTCGATCACGCGTTGCCGTTCTTTTCCTACATCATCGTTGCCGTCCGCGCCGGCACGCCCGAGGACATGACGTCCTGGCGATTGCGCGAGGATCGCTCTGCCTTCGACGAGGAAAGCCTCACTCATGCCGAACACAATCAACATCCCGACGCCGCTTCGTCCATTCAC
>JBKPRH010000253.1:0-6804 GCA_046765795.1 Acidobacteriota bacterium
TCATGAGCCGCTGCAAAGCCTCGGGCGTGATTTCGGGCTGCGGCAACCGATGGACATTCGAGAAGACACCGAGGAAATGACGCAGCAGACACGCGATGTCCTCCCTGCGCTCGCGGAGTGGAGGCACGTGGATGTGGACGACGTTCAAGCGGTAATACAAGTCCTCTCGAAAGGTCCGTTCTTTCACGCATTCGGCCAGGTTCCGGTGGGTCGCCGCAATCACACGCACGTCGAGGGGCGGCAGCGCACGGTCCGAACCGACCCGCTGAATCTCGCCGGTCTCGAGAAATCGCAGCAGCATCGCCTGCATGCGCAGGCTCATCTCGCCCACCTCATCCAGGAAGATCGTCCCGCCGTGTGCCGCTTCGAGCCAGCCTTTCTTGTCGCGATACGCACCGGTGAAGCTGCCGCGGACATGGCCAAACAACTCGGATTCGAGCAGCGAGTCAGGAAGACCCGCGCAGTTAATCGCCACGAACTTGTTGGCCCGTCGGGCGCCGCCCTCGTGAATCAGGCGCGCCACCAGCTCCTTGCCGACGCCGCTCTCACCGGTGATGAGCACCTTCGCGCTGCATGCCGCGGCGACGTCGATCTCCCGCTCGATCGCGCGCATTGCGGCACTGGTGCCCAGCATGACGGTTGATTTGTCCAACATCTCCGTAATCCTCCGCTTTCCCTCGGTTCGGTGGGTTAGTGCGTCCACTGACAGATTCGTTTCAATCGGGGTTTCCCCGCGTAGAGCCCGGTTGTTTGGCCTCATGCGGAACACTGGTATCAACGGACGATTGCGTTGAAATGAACGGGCTTGGAGGGAACGCAGAATTTACGTCGATGAGCCGGTAACGAAATGACGACAACCGACACTAGCGGTATGGAACGGAATCAGGACGCCATGAACCGACTCTGCTGGAACGAGGGCCGCACCTACAACTATGCGGAAGGACCGGAGCCTACAGTGCCGGCACCTTTCTCACAGAATGAGCATCGCATCGCCGTAGCTGTAGAACCGGTACCGCCGCTGCACGGCATCTCGATAGACGGCGAGGATCTCCTCGCGGCCCGCAAACGCCGCCGTGAGGATCAGCAGCGACGACTTCGGCAGATGGAAATTGGTGACGAGGCCCGACACCAACTCGAAGCGATGACCGGGACGGATGAACAGTCGCGTTTCACCTTCACCAGGCCGCACGATCCCCTCGCCAACAATCAGTGACTCCAGCGCGCGCGTCGTCGTCGTACCGACGGCGACGATGCGACGACGATCGCGCGTCGCTCTGGTCAACGCATCGGCGGCTTCGCGACTCACAACATACCGTTCTGGATCGACCTCATGGTCCTCGACCCGGTCCACGCGTACCGGTTTGAACGTGCCGTATCCGACGTGCAGGGTGATTGTGGTCCGCTCGATGCCACGTGATGCGAGCTCGTCGAGTAGTGGCTGCGTGAAGTGCAGACCCGCTGTGGGCGCCGCCACCGATCCCGACATGTCTGCATACACCGTCTGATACCGGTCGCGATCCGACGCGTCATCGCCTCGTTTGATATACGGCGGAAGTGGGACGTGACCAATTCGCTCGATCAGGTCCGTAACGGCTTCCCCGCCAGGCGCCTCGAGCCGAATCGATCTCCGGCCGTAAAAGTGACGCCCGAGGACTTCACCGATGAGGGTGGCACCGCCTCGCTCGAAGCGCACCTGAGCACCGGGCTTGAGTTTTTGCCCTGGATGCATCAGCGCTTCCCACACCTCGGCGGTTCCTCCGGAACTCGCCTCGGAAATCCCAACTCCTAATTCGCCAACGCCCAAACGGCGAATCAACAAACACTCAACGGCCCCGCCGGTTGGCTCGCGATGACCGAGCAGTCGCGCGGGAAACACGCGCGTGTCGTTGACGACGAGCAGATCGCCCCGAGTCAGATGCGATGGCAACTGAGCGAACATCGTGTGCTGCGCCTGCTTCGTCGCGCGGTCGAAGACGATGAGGCGGGAGCCGCCACGTTCGGCGGGGGGATGTTGCGCGATCAGCTCCTCAGGGAGCTCGAAGTCGAAGTCGCTGACGTTCACGATCCGAAGAAGCGTCCGAGGTTGGTCCGGCCGCGCTTGGCCAGTATGCCCTTCCAGAGGTCTCCGACCTTGGCAATCCGCTGACGCACGTTATCGAGTCTGAAGTCCTCGATCGTCGCGCCGTTCTCGACCTCTTCCCACGTCAGCGGTGTCGATACCGTGGCGAGCGGCTTCGGTCTGACCGAATAAATGCTCGCCAGCGTCTGCCCCCACGCGTTCTGTTTGTAGTCCAACAACACGCGATTGTGTGGCCGTTGCTTGACGTTGTAGCCGAGCGTCATGAGCTTCGGGTTCCGCGATGCCAGCTCGGTCGCGAGCGTTTTGGCAAAGGTATGCACCGTGTCCTGCGTAGGTTCGCGGACGATCGGCACATAGACGTGCAGGCCCCGCGACCCGGTCGTCTTCACGTACGGCTTCATCCCCAGCGTCTCGAGCGCGTCTCGGACGATCAACCCGCACTCGCGTACGCGTTCGAACGACGTGCCTTCGCTCGGGTCGAGATCGAAGTGCACGTAGTCGGGCCGGTTGTAGTCATCGCACCGCGCGTACCACTGATTCAGATCGATGCACCCGAGATTGATCACCCACAGGAGCGAGGCCAGATCGTCAATCACAGGAAAGTTCACGACCTTGTCGCCGTTGTGAGAGATGGGACAGATTCGGATCCAGGCCGGGCGTGGACTCGGCGCCTCCTTCATGAAGAACTGACTGCCCGCGGCGCCATTCGGGTACCGCCGCATCACCATCGCGCGATCGCGGATGTGCGGGAGCAGCACGTCGGCAACGTCCGCGTAGTACTGAATCAGGTTCCCCTTGGTGATGCTCCGCTCCGGCCAGAACATCTTGCGGAGATTCGTCAGGCGGACCTCTCGACCCTGAATCTTCAGGATGACGTTGTCGGTCGTGGTGGGAATGACAACTGTCGTTGCCGCGCTCACCGGCTGAGGACGCTCGCGACCACGCTGATCAACCAACCGGCCAGCAGAAACGGGACTGCCGCAATCACCAGGAGCAGAAGGATCATTCCGCAGACGAACAGCCAATCGCTTGACGATGGACGACGGTATTCGTAGGCATGCCGCTCGAGCAGCACGATATTGCGATCGTTGGCCTTCCAGGCAAAGTCGAAGACGTCACCGGCCAGCGGCAATAGCCCGACGAACGCATCGATCGTCACGTTGAAGATCATCCGGAGTTGAATGACGCGCGGAATGCCGAGGTCGCGGCTGTGCCAGAGCAGTGCGATTGCAAAGAGCGGCGACACCAGATCGCCCAAGCCAGGCACTAGCCCGAGTATCGGGTCGAGGCCGATGCGGAAGTCGGTGCCGGGAACAACGAAAGCTGAGTCGAGCAGACGTGAAATGTGCCGCAATGCCTTGAGACGCTGTTCCTGCCTCTCGGTCAACGGACGCGGGCGCGTCGCGGGTTGCTGCACCTCTCGATTCTAGGCCTTCAACCCCCATTTGATCAGCAGTGCGCCAACTGTAAAGCCGGCGCCGACTGACACCATGAGCAGCGTGTCGCCACGCTTGAGCCGCTTGGCGTCGACGGCATCACTGAGCGCGAGCGGAATCGTCGCCGCGGTGGTATTGCCAAACTTCTCGATATTGATGACGACCTTTTCTTCCGGCACGCCGAGCTTCTCAGCCGCCGAGAGGATGATCCGCCTGTTGGCCTGATGCGAGACCATCAGGTCGATACAACCTGCGGTGAGATTGTTGCGCGCGAGAATGCGCGCGCACGCTTCCTCGGTGTTGCGAACCGCAAACTTGAACACCGTTCCGCCATCCTGCTTCACGAAGTGGAGGCGCTGCTGGACTGTTTCGAGCGATGCCGGCATCTTGCTGCCGCCGGCCGGCATGCAGAGCGCGTGGCCGCCGCTGCCGTCCACGTAGTTCTCGAAATCGATGATGCCGATCTCGGGATCGTCGCTGGCCTCGACAACCGCCGCGCCGGCACCGTCACCAAAGATGACGCACGTCGTTCGATCGGTGTAATCGATGATGCTCGACATCACGTCCGCACCGATCACCAGCGCATGCTTGCTCGCGCCGGTGGCCACCATCTGCGCGGCCGTCGTCAGCGCATAGGTGAATCCCGAACACGCGGCGAACAGGTCGTAGCCCCACGCCCGCGACGCACCGATCTTGTGCTGCACCAGACACGCCGTGCTCGGAAAGAGCGTATCCGGCGTCGTCGTGCCGACGACAATGAAGTCGATGTCGTCGGGCGTGAGCCCAGCCCGTTCGATGGCTTTCTTGGCGGCTTCAGTCGCCAGGTCGGACGTCGCGACGCCGGGATCGACGATGTGGCGCTCACGAATGCCGGTCCGCTGCAAGATCCACTCGTCGCTCGTCTCGACCATCTTTTCGAGATCGGCGTTGGTGAGCACCTTGGGCGGCACATAGGTGGCCAGACTGGCGATGCGCGCACGGCCGACCGTGCGCGGCTTGTCCACCGTAGCTTTGGCGGAGGTGGAGGCAGCGTTTACCACAGGCGAGAGTCCCTTCCAGGGGCGGTGAGCCCGAAATATTCATAGGCGCGCGAGGTGGCGACGCGGCCACGCGGCGTGCGATCGAGAAAACCGGCCTGAATCAGGAACGGTTCGTAGATGTCTTCAATCGCGTCTTTCTCTTCGTTGATGGCGGCGGCGATGCTGTTGACGCCGACCGGACCACCGCTGAATTTGTCGATGATCGTCCGCAGCAGCTTGCGATCGACTTCGTCGAAACCGTGGTCGTCCACTTCGAGCAGCGCCAGTGCAGCGCGTGCAACCTCGCCGGTCACGACTCCATCCGCCCGCACTTGCGCGTAATCGCGTACACGGCGCAACAGTCGGTTGGCGATACGCGGGGTTCCGCGCGAGCGGCGCGCGATCTCGATCGCCGCATCAGGCAGCACGGTGACGCCGAGGATCCGCGCCGATCGACGCACGATTTCTTCGACGTCGGTCTCCGTGTAGAAGTCGAGGCGATGCACGATGCCGAACCGCGCGCGCAGTGGCGATGTCAGCAGCCCGGCACGAGTGGTCGCGCCAATCAATGTGAACTTCTGCAGTGGCACTTTGACCGACCGCGCACTTGGCCCCTGACCGATGACGATATCGAGCTCGTAATCCTCCATCGCGGGATAGAGGATCTCTTCAATCGCCGGCGCCATCCGATGGATCTCGTCGATGAAGAGCACCGCATGCTCCTGGAGATCGGTGAGCATGCCGGCGAGGTCACCGGGACGTTCGATGACCGGGCCGGCGGTGGCGCGGACCGGAACACCCATCTCGTTGCCGATCACATAGGCGAGCGTGGTCTTGCCAAGACCCGGCGGTCCATACAACAGAACGTGATCCAGCGCTTCGCGACGACCGCGGGCCGCGGCAATCGCCACCTGCAGGTTGTCTCTGAGCCGGTCCTGGCCAATGTATTCATCAAGCGACCGCGGACGCAGTCCTGCTTCGTACTGCGCCTCATCGTCCGATGGTCTCGAGGTCACGAACCGGTCGGTCACCGGTGGGCGTCCTTCTCGAGCAGCGCACACAGCGCGTGGCCAAGGACCATGTGCATCTCCTGAACTCGAGCGGTGCTCGTCGACGGTACGAAGACGCGGTGGTCCACCAGCCCAGCGAGCCGGCCGCCACCATCGCCGGCAAATCCCACCGTCACGGCGCCGGCCGCACGCGCCGCGATCAATCCTCGAATCACGTTCTCGCTGTTCCCTGAGGTCGAAATGCCAATCGCGACATCACCGGCGAGGCACAGCGCTTCGACTTGACGCGCGAACAGATCGTCGAAGCCGAAGTCATTGCCAATCGCGGTGAGCGCCGAGGTATCGGTGGTCAGGGCGATGGCCGCCATCGGCCGCCGGTGCCCGCTGTCGCGGTTGTACCTGACAACGAGCTCGGTGGCGATGTGCTGTGCCGCGGCGGCGGCGCCGCCATTTCCGAAGAGCAGCAACTTATGACCGGACCGCAGCGCCTGCGCACACGCCGAGACGAGGCGAGGGAACTCCGTGGCCATCGATTCTCGTGTACGCGCGGCGACGGCCGTGTGTTCGGCGATTTCGGCCTCGAGATATTCGGCGGCGTTTACGCTGGTGGTCATGTCGGTGCGCACGCGCTTACCGCATCAGCTCACGGAGCGCCGTGCGCACCGCGTGCTCGAAAGAAGCGTTCGGGTCGGATTTCACCGTCGCATCGATGGCCTTCTCGGCCTGCTGCCGATGATAGCCGAGGTTGAGCAGCGCCGAGAGCAGGTCCGCGCGGAGCTGGTCTGCGGGTGATGAGGCCGGCTCGGCGCCGGCCGCAGCCGGCACCGCAACCTGCTTCAGCCGATCCTTGAGCTCGAGAACGATGCGTTCGGCGGTCTTCTTGCCGATCCCGGGGATCGCCGTGAGTCGCACGACGTCGGCGCGCTGCACAGCCGCGACCAGATCGCGTGTCTCCATCCCCGACAACACCACGATCGCCAGCTTCGGACCGATGCCGCTGATGCCGATCAATCGCTCGAAGAGCACCTGCTCGAGCGCGGTGAGGAACCCGAACAGCTGCAGCGCGTCCTCGCGCACGTGCGTGTGCACGCGCAGCGAGATCTCCGTGCCCGCATCGCCGACATCGTAGTAGGTCGAGAGCGGCACGTGCAGCTCGTAGCCGACACCGTTTACATCGACGACGACTCGGTTGGGATGTTTGTCGAGAACACGGCCGCGCAGGAACGCAATCATCCCCGGGTTGGCGGCCTGTACTGACG
>JBKPRH010000254.1:0-8348 GCA_046765795.1 Acidobacteriota bacterium
GGTGTGGATAGTCCCGTCCGCGCGTTTCAAGCCGTTGGCGGATCGCCGCTATTCATCAAGAGCGGCGCCGGCGCAATCATTCAGGACGTCGACGGCAATCGCTTCATCGACTACGTGATGTCGTGGGGGCCGTTGATTCACGGCCACGCGCCACGCGGGTTGGTGCAATCGATCACCGCGGCGGCACGACGCGGCACGAGCTTCGGCGCACCGTCACCGCTCGAGCACGAGCTCGGCGAACTGGTGCAGCGTCTGATGCCGTCGCTCGAGCGGGTTCGATTCGTCAGCTCTGGGACTGAAGCCGCGATGAGCGCGATCCGCGTCGCGCGCGCGTATACGCGGCGAGACAAGATCATCAAGTTCGAAGGGTGTTACCACGGGCACGCGGACCCGTTCCTCGTGAAGGCCGGATCGGGAGCCCTGACACTCGGCATCCCGACAAGTCCTGGCGTGCCTGCCCCGGTCGCCGCTGACACGCTGCTCGCCCGTTACAACGATCTGTCGTCGGTCGATGCTTTGTTGCGAGAGCACGAGGGCACCGTCGCCGCGATCATCGTCGAGCCGATCGCGGGCAACATCGGCGTCGTTCCACCCAATGACGACTTCCTCACCGGACTACGCGAGCGGTGCACGCGCAGCGGCAGTCTGCTGATCGTCGACGAGGTCATCTCCGGCTTCCGCGCGCAGGCCGGCGGCGCGCAGGCGATCTTCGGCGTTCAGCCCGATCTGACGTGTCTCGGCAAGATCATCGGCGGCGGTCTGCCCGTCGGCGCGTACGGCGGACGCGCGGCGATTATGGAAATGGTGGCACCCGCGGGCCCTGTCTATCAGGCGGGCACACTCTCGGGCAACCCGGTGGCCATGACAGCCGGCCTCTGGGCGTTGAAACGGCTTACACCCAAGCTGTATCGGGATCTCGCGACACGAGGATCAATGCTGGCCGCCGGACTGGCGCAGGCCGCGCGCGAAGCAGGAGTGCCGGTCCAGGTGAACGCCTTTGGCTCGCTGCTCACGCCGTTCTTCACGTCTGCGCCGGTGCGTGATCTTCAATCGGCGATGGCTGCGAACACTGACGAGTACGGCGTGTTCTTCAGAAGCATGCTGAAGCGCGGCGTGTATCCCCCGCCGTCACAGTTCGAGGCGTGGTTCCTCTCCGCGGCGCACACCGACTCACATGTGAAGAAGACGATTGCCGCCGCACGGGCGGCCATGAAAGACGTGGCCAGGGCGCGTTAGCGCCCTGATCGTAGAGGCGGGTCTTCAGACCCGCCTTCGTCAGCGCGCCGGAGGCGCGATGTACGCGGGCGAGTCCAAACGCACGCGCAGCACCGAACCCTGCGGTAGCTGCACTTCTTTGCCTTCGGTCGCCGCGATCGTTCCGCCGCCACCGATCAGAATCCCGGCCATGGCGCCTTTGAAGCCACCGAGGAGGCCACCGATGACGGCGCCCACACCCGCGCCCGTACCGATGCGCGCCGTCTCACCCTTGATGCCTGAGCCTTCGATCGCCTGCGACACCGTGCCGCGAATCGCGTACGCCTGGCCGTTCACCGTCACCTGATCGAAGCTGACCGTCATACGCGCCGTACGATTCGTACGCGTCGCGGGCTCGACCTGCGTGATGACGCCTCGCATCAGCGACCCTGCCGGAATCACCACCCGGCTGTTCACACCGACATCCACGAGCGTCGTCGCCTCGAACCGATCCTCGACCTGATTGGTGCCCGAGTTCAGCGCGTTCTGCAGACGCACATCGATTTCAGTGCCGACCGGAATCTCCACGGTACCGGCAGGCCGCGTCGAAGCCGTCGACGTCGACGACGATGATGAAGAGGGCGGCGCCGAAGACGACGCGGCCGAGGACGCCGTGGACGAGACAGGAGCGGGATTCGCGGGCCGCGGTGCCGGTGCAGCTGCCGCCGACGATGACGCCGCTGAAGGAGACGATGACGATGAGACCGGGCTTGGCGACTCGCCACGTGCGCGCGAACGGAGGTCGTCGATGCGATCGCGCACGTCCGCGTACTCGCTTCGTGCCAGCGTGCGCTCCTTGCGCAGCTTCACCTTCAGGTACACCACTTCGTCGCGCAGATCATCGAGCTCAGTCTGGAGTTGCGTCGCGCGGGCGGCATCGCGGCTGCGGGCCTGCGCCAGATCACGATCGGCGAGGTAGACGTTGTCCTGCAGCCGTTGAATATCGGCCTGCGTCACTGTCGTGCTCTGCTGAGCAGCAACCGGTGCGGCCAGACTAGCGATCAGGACTCCCAGCAGGAGCCCGCGATGTATCAACATCATGGTGCCTCTCTTCTGAACAGCGCGCGCAGGCGCGGGGCGCGAAGTGCTCGAGCTTGCCTCTGCTAATTACGCCACGGCATGAGGCGCTCGATCCAGCTAATCCGTGTGAGGTCGTTGTAGATGACCGTCACCATCAGCATCATCAGCACCACGAAGCCGGCCAGCAGCATCTTCTCTTTGACCTGCATGCTGAAATCGCGGCGAGCAATACCTTCGAGCGCCATGATGAGGATGTGACCACCGTCGAGGACCGGAACCGGCATCAGGTTCAGGATTCCGAGATTGATGCTCAGCATAGCCATCAACGACAGCAGTGTGATGAACCCTTCCTGCGCCGACTCGCCCGAGAGCTGCGCGATGCCGACCGGGCCCTGCAGCTGACGCACCGATGTTTCCCCAGTGAACAGTCCCGCCAGCGTCCTGAAGATGATCCCTGAGGACTCGATATTGTGCTGGACACTCAGCTTGACGGCTTCGAAGGGCCCTGGCTTGAACGACTTCGTCGGCTCCTGCAGCTCGACGCCCAGCCATCCTCGCGAACCGCGCTGCTCCGGCGTCGCGGTGAGCGTTTTTTCCTGGCCGTCGCGGCGCACAGTCACCTGAATGGTCTTGCCGCCGCTGTGAGAGATGACGTCAATGAGCTGCGCGCGTGTGGCCATCGCTTCGCCATTGACGGCCAGGATCACGTCCTTCGCCTTGAGACCCGCCTGCTCGGCGCGATCGCCGGCAATCACGCGCATGATCTCGGGGTTCGCTTTCGGCTGCACGCCGATGTCGCTGACTTCGTACTTGCCCTCGGCGACCGGCCGCACGTTCATCGTGAGGTTCTGACCATCTCGCAGAACGGTCACGCTCATGTCACGGTTTGGCCGGCGCAGGCCAATCGCCAGCTCGAGATCCTTCCACGTCGCGATCTGATCACCTGACACCGTGATCACGCGGTCGCCGGGTTTGAGACCCGCCTGCTCCGCCGGCGAACCCGCCACAATGGATCCAATCAGCGCGGGCTCATCGAAGTAGACCGGCTGACGGACGCCCTGGATGCCGAGCACGAATGCCGTGACCACCACCGCGAGCAGGATGTTCATCGCGGGGCCGGCGAACAGAATCTGAAAACGCTGCCACTTGGTCTTGGAGAGGAATTCGTCTGGATGGCCGGAGCGGGGGTCTTCGGGATTCTCACCCGCCATCTTCACGTAGCCGCCGAGCGGCACTGCGCTGATGCAGTACTCGGTATCGCCGCGTGTGACCTTCAGAATCTTGGGGCCAAACCCGAGCGAGAACGTCAGAACCCGAACGCCGTGCCGTCGAGCCGCAAGGAAGTGTCCCAGCTCGTGGACGAAGATCAGCACGCCGAGCACGAACAGGAACGCCAATATGGTGATCAAAAGCAAAACCTCAGACTGTTAATTCTAACTCGGCGGCCATTTCACGGGCGTACTTCCGGCCCCAGGCATCGACGCGCCGCACTGTCTCCACGGATGAGACGCCTTCGACGGTATGCGCGTTCATCGTCCGCTCGATCACGGTGGGAATCGCGGTGAATCCAAGCCGTCCATCGAGAAAGGCGGCCACGGCCACCTCATTCGCGGCGTTCAGCACCACGGCAAGCGTTCCCTCGGACCGGAGAGCCCGATACGCAAGCTCCAGACAGGGAAACCGCTGATGATCCGGTGGATGAAACTCGAGGCGCCCGGCCTTGCTCAGGTCGAGGGATGGAAGCGCACCGTCCCATCGCTCGGGGTATGAGCATGCGTACTGAATGGGCAGCCGCATATCAGTCACACCGAGTTGTGCAATGACCGATCCATCGAGCAACTCCACCATGGAATGCACGATCGACTGCGGATGGATGACGACTTCGATCTGATCGGCACCGACACCGAACAACCAGTGGGCCTCGATGACCTCGAGGCCTTTATTCATCAGCGTCGCCGAATCGATGGTGATTTTCCGTCCCATCTGCCATGTGGGATGACGCAGCGCCTGATCGGGCGTGACCTGCCGCAATTGAGACGCGGTCAGATCGCGGAACGGTCCACCAGACGCGGTGAGTATCAGCCGTCGAATTTCCGTCTGTGTTCGTCCATGCAGACACTGGTGGACGGCGTTGTGCTCGCTATCGACGGGAAGGATCGCCACGTGATGTTCGCGGGCTGCGGCGGTCACCAGCGCACCGGCCATCACCAGCACTTCCTTGTTGGCGAGCGCGATCGTTTTCCCTGCAGCGATCGCGGCGAGCACGGCCTCGAGACCCGCGGTGCCAGATGAGGCGCAGATCACGATGTCCACCGACGGATGCGTGGCCACCGCGACGAGACCGTCTGCGCCACCGGTCATCGTCACGCCTGCCTGTGCGCCACACGCCGCACGAAGACGATCGACACCCTCGCTCGTCGCCATTGCGACGATCTCAGGCGTATAGCGATGCACCTGCTCCGCGAGCAGTGGAGCGTTGTCGCCGGCGGCAAGCGCCACCACTTTCAATCGATCCGGATGCGCATCCACCACGGCCAGCGCGCTCCGGCCGATCGATCCCGTCGAACCGAGAATGGCCAGTCGCTTCACGTGATGTTTCGAATGTAGAGATAAAACGGAGCGACCGCAAACAGAAGCGCGTCGATACGATCGAGCACGCCACCGTGGCCTGGGATCAGCGCAGAACTGTCTTTCATGCCGGCGGAGCGCTTCAGCCGCGACTCGAACAAGTCGCCGCAAATGCCGAGGATGACGACGAGCAGGCCGAGAATGATCAACGACGCGTATCCTGAGAACGGAAGCACCAGCGAGCCGACAATCGTCAGAAACGCCGTTCCGAAGATCACACCACCAATCGCACCCTCGATCGTCTTCTTCGGGCTGATTGCCGGCGCGAGTGGATGACGGCCGAGCATGCGGCCGGTGAAGTACTGCATCGAGTCGCTGACCACGACCGTGCCGATCAGCAGCAGCGTCGCGCGCCAGTCGAGCAGCCTGTGCACCGCGACGAGCATCCCGAGCGGCATGCCGATGTAGACCGCAGCGAAGATCCCGGTCGACGCCTGCTGAATGCTGTGGTTCGAGATCAGTAATTCTGCGGCGACCCACAGCAGGGCCATTGTGAGGAGGATGAGAGGCGACACAACCGTTGTGCCGGAGACGACCCAGCACAGCGCGACCACCAGCACCACCGCTCGAATCGGGCTGTCCACGATGTCGAGGTACTCCTTCGCGGCCAGCGCAGCGACGACACACGTCAGGACGCGCAGTGGAAGCAGAGGCAGAAAGCGAATCGCCACGAGTGCGGCCGTCGCGAGCGCGACACCGCTGACGAGGCGGGTCATCATCCTTCGACTCTCCTCAGGATGACCCTGAGTGCCAATCGAAGGGTCATTGCGCGCCGATGACGGCTCGCGCGCTGATTCCGCCGTATCGCCGGTCGCGCTTCTGATACGCGAGGACCGCTTCGATGAGGTGCCGACGCCGGAAATCGGGCCACAGCGTATCGGTCACGTAGATCTCCGAATACGCGATCTGCCACAGCAGGTAATTGCTGACGCGCATTTCGCCGCTGGTGCGGATGAGGAGATCCGGATCGGGCTGGCCGGCCGTGTAGAGAAAACTCGCGAACCGCTGTTCATCGAGATCTTCGGGGCGCACACCAGACTCGATGGCGCGTCGCGCCGCGTCGACGATCTCAGCGCGGCCTCCGTAATTGAGCGCGATGTTGAACAGCATCCCGCTGCTGTTGCGTGTGCGTTCGATCGCGACGTTCAATTCGTCCTGAATGTCGGGTGCCAGCTCCTCCATCCGTCCGATCACCCGGAAGCGAATGTCGTTGCGCAGAAGCGTATTCAGCTCCGATCGCAGATAACGCTTCAGAAGGCGCATGAGCGTGCCGACCTCGGTGGCCGGACGCTTCCAGTTCTCAATGGAAAACGCGTAGAGCGTCAGGACACCGATGCCGAGCCGCGCCGCGGTCTCAACCGAATCACGCACGGCGTCGATGCCGGCGCGATGCCCCTCGACGCGCGGCAGATGCCGCTGCGCGGCCCATCGGCCGTTGCCGTCCATGATGATGGCGACGTGTGCCGGGAGCCGGTCGAACTGGATCTCACGGGCGAGAGTCTCGTCGGCGTGCCCCGGCGGAATCCACGCCAGGAGATCCTCAAGCGACACGGCGCAATCCCTCTTTGCTCAAGCAGTTAATGATAATCCACACGGACCAGGAAGAGGCCCTGGGGCGGGGCCGTTGCACCAGCGTCACTGCGTGCAGAACCCCGCAACAACGACGCCATCGACTCGGGCTCCCGAAATCCTCGCCCGATCTCGACCAGTGTTCCGACAATCGCCCGCACCATATGACGAAGGAACCCGTCGCCGGAGATCTCGTAGGCCATGCGGCCCTCGGCATCGGTGAGCGTAGACTGCGTCACGGTTCGCACGCTGTCGCGCACGGGCGTGCCGATACTTTGGAACGCGGCGAAGTCATGCGTGCCAACGAGCACGCCCGCCGCCGCTCGCATCGCCTCGGCCCGAAGTCGTTCCGGCATGTGCCATACGTACGCGCGTTCAAATGGATCGGCGATGGTGCCGTGTCGAATCTGATAGCGATACGTCTTCGAACGAGCCTTGAAGCGGGCGTGAAATTCCGGAGACACGTCTTCGACGGCCAGCACCCGCACGTCTTCAGGAAGCTGCGCGTTGAGTGCGCGCGTCAAGGTCGCGCCATCGTGCGTGAAGGTGACCTGCGCACTCGCCACCTGACCGAGCGCGTGCACGCCCGCATCTGTGCGCCCGGCACCGTGCACTGTCACGGGCGCGCCTTCGAAGCGGGCGAGCGCATCTTCAAGCAGGCCTTGAACGGAATCGCCTTCGGCCTGCCGCTGCCAGCCGACGAGGCGCGTGCCGTCGTATGCGAGGGTGAGTTTGAGATTGCGCATCAACAGCCGGGTCTGAAGAACAAGACCCGGCCTACGACTGTCACGTGCGTGAACCGGGCTTCACTACGGGCTGGCCAGCGGCACACAGCGGACACGAATCCGGCTGATACGTCGGCACCGACAGCGTGGCGAGCGCGTGATACGGCACATCGAGGCTCTGCTGACCGCCGCTGCGGTCGATAATCGACGCGGCCCCAACGACCTGCGCTCCGGCTGCGCGCGCCACATCAATCGTCTCGCGCGTCGATCCTCCGGTCGTTACGACGTCCTCGACGACCAGCACCTTCTCGCCAGGCACGAGCGTGAATCCCCGGCGAAGCATCAGCTTGCCGTCCTGCCGCTCGGCAAAGATGGCCCGGACTCCGAGGGCGCGACCGACCTCCTGCCCGATCACAATTCCGCCAAGCGCCGGCGAAAGGACGACCTGCGCGCCCAGACTTTTGACCCGCTCGGCAATGTCCGCCCCGCAGGCCTCGGCATGCGCCGGATGCTGCAGAACCAACGCGCACTGCAGATACCCCGGACTGTGAAGGCCGGAGGTCAGCCGAAAATGTCCCTCGAGCAGGGCCCCTGACTGGCGAAAGCGGTCGAGGACGGAATCAGCAGTAACTGGAGACATCTCGGCCGAGTATACCTTTTGCAGAATGAGGACATCCGCCTTGCGGGATGATGAGAACATCCGGCCAAGGCCGTCCGTCCTAGCAAGGCGTCATCAGATTCAATTGGAGTCCCGAGAGATGCGTACGATTGTTTTCAGAACCTGCTTCGTGGCCCTGATTGCGGCCGCTTTCGGAACGCAGGTGTCCGTTTCCGCACAGGCCCCGGCATCCGGGCCTGAGGCCTTCGTCTCATCCGCCGTGGGGGGAACCGCGCGAGGCCGGGTCAATCTGCTGGCCGCGGCCCAGCAGGCCGTCGCGCAACAGGCACCCGCCGCGCAGCAGCCAGCGCCAGCCGGCGATGGGCGGCCGGTCCGCCGGCTCACCGCCGACGAAGCGGTGAAGCTCGCCATCGAGAACAACCTCGGTATTCAGATCTCGCGGCTCGATCCGCAGATCGAGGATCTCAATATCGCGGCCGCGCGCGGCGCCTGGGCCCCGGCGTTCAACACACAGTTCCAGAACAACAGCATTC
>JBKPRH010000255.1:0-13584 GCA_046765795.1 Acidobacteriota bacterium
GTTCTCACGTTCGGAACGTTCTCACGTTCGGAACGTTCTCACGATCCGAGCATTCGAACGATCCGAACGATCCGAACGACCCGAACGATCCGAACGACCCGAACGCTTTATTCGCTGCGCAGCGTTCGCGCTGGATCGATGCGCACGGCACGAATCGCCGGCGGCACCGCGGCTAGCGCCGCCACCACAGCAAGCGTCAGAAGCGGCACGGTCACGCTCATCGCGTCCGTCGCCTTGACCTCGAACAGGATGCGCTCGACGAGGCTGCCGAACGCGAGTCCCGCGCCGAGGCCCACGAGTGTCCCCACACCAACAGGGCTCATCATCTCTGCGGTCACACCTCTGACGACATGCGCCGCACGCGCCCCGAGCGCCATGCGCACGCCGAACTCTCGGCGGCGCTGAATCACTGCGTAGTTCAGCACGCCGTACAACCCGACGCTGGCCAGGAATAGCGCGACGATGGCAAAGAACAATGACAGCGTGGCCAGCAGACGCTCACGCAGCATCTGACGTTGTACGAACGCGTCCTGCGTGCCTATGTTGGTGACGCGGAAATCGGCGTGGGCCTGGGTCACCTCGCGGCGCAGTGTTGGTCCGAGCGGGAGCGGATCTCCTGTCGTGCGGATGACGAGCGCCGCATGATTCGTGGCCTCGTTCGGCACGAACACTGTCGGGCGCATCGGCTCGCGGAGGTCGTTGTACACGGAGTCGCGAACCATGCCGACGATCTCCATCGCGGCATCCACATCCTTCTCCTGGGGGCCACGTTTGAACTGACGCACGAGCACGTGCTGGCCGATGGGACTTCGTCCATCGAAGTACGCGCGGGCGAAGGCTTCGTTGACGATTCCGGTGCCGGGCACCGGCACCGGACCGTCCCGGGTTGGCGGCGTGTCGTCGATCCTGAAGTCTCGGCCGGCGACCAACCCAATCCGCATCGTGTCGAAGTACGCGGGCGAGACGCCGAGGAAATACGTCTCGTTATCCGGGTCCTGAGGGTGTCCGGGAACCGTGACCGGCGCTCGCCACCGGTTCTCGCTCAAGGGCACCCAACCCGCGAATGATGCGGCTTCCACACCAGGCGCGGCACGAATCCGGTCGCCGACACTCGCCCACACCTGCGGTGACGGCTTATCGCCAGCCACGTTGATCTCGAGCAGCAGCAGGCGATCGGCATCGAACCCAAGCGGCCGGTTCGACAAGTTCCTCAGCGTGGAACCGAAAAGGCCAGCGATAAAGACGACGAACAAACAGAACGCCATCTGTGCGCCGATCAGCGAGCGAACAACACGACGATGACGATGTGGGTCGTCGTGGCCTTTGAGCGCTCCCACCGGCCGTACCGCTGACGCGCGAAGCGCCGGTATCAACCCGAACAACATCGTCACCGCCATCGTCAGGACGATGCCGAAGCCAAGCACGCGCCAGTTCATATCGAGCACGAGCTGCACAGGTTCCTGAAACGCCAGCAATGACACGACGAACGGTGCCGCCCACCAGGCGAAGATTGCGCCAGCGATTGACGCGCACACGGCAAGCAACGCGCTTTCGACGAGCACCAATTGAATGAGACGCCATCGTGCGGCGCCGATCGAGACGCGCAGCGCCATCTCGCGTCCGCGCGCGACGGCCTGAGCGACCAGGAGATTGGCGACGTTCGAGCAGGCGATGAGCAGGACCAAGACGACCAGGCCGGCGAGGATGAGCATCGGCCGCCGGAACGTGCGCTGAAGTCCGGACACTCCGGCCCCTGCAGGAGCGAGGAGGATCTGCTCGTTCAAGAAAGCAGCGATTCTCGGACCTGGTGAATCCGGCGCCAGAAACTTGACCGCGTCCTCTCGGTCGCGTTTGACTTGCGACTGAAGTAACTGCCGCACCTGCTCGGGCGATGTGCTGTCGCTCGGCCGCACCCAAATGCGAAACCACGACCAGCCCGGATTGTTGAGGGCTTGCGTATTCAGCGTGGCCGGCGCGAAGAAATCCGTGATGCGTCCTGGCTCTGTGCCGGTGAACCCCTGCGGGGAGACCCCGACGATCTCAATGGTCGTTCGTCCCCAACGGAAGGTGCGTCCAACAACCGCAGGGTCTCGGCCGAATCGTCGAGTCCAGAAGTCGTAGCTGATCACGGCGACGTCGCGGCCACGCGGCTCCATATCGTCGGATCGATCGAGCAGGCGGCCACGCACCGGCTGGAGTCCGAATGCTGAGAAGACGTTGCCCGAGACGTATTGTCGCGTGGCGCGCTCGACGTCCGCGTCGATGACGATCTCCTGTCGCGACACTGACCCGAGGATCAGGACTTCTGCCCGGTCGCCAACAGCCGTGCTGTACCCTCGGAACGTCGGGTAGGTGAAGTCGTCTCGATACTCCGGCTCTCCCCGCGATGTTGTGGTGTTCCAGCCGAGAACGTAGAAGCGTTCGGGATGCGCGATCGGCAGCGGACGCCAGAACACGGCATCGAGCAGACGGAATGCGGCAGTGGTCGCGCCGACCGCGAGACCGAGCGACAAAATCGCCGCCGCGGTGACGGCGCGATGTTTGTTCATCTGCCGCCACGCGAATGCCACGTCAGAGAACAGCGATTGCAGCCACGGCCATCCTCGCTGATCGCGAAGCGCGTCCATGGCCTGCGAGGCGCCTCCTGTCTGCAGACGCGCCGAGCGCACGGACTCACCCCGCCGCTGTGCGTCCTCGGCGGCCAACTCCATGTGCAGGCGCAGTTCTTCCTGAAGGTCCGCGTCGCTTCTTCCCCGGTGCAGCGCGCCGATCAGACGATGCAGACATTCGCGGAGGGTTCGCATTTCACATGCTCCCGTTGCTCGCTCAGGCGTCGCCGGTTCTTCAGGCGCCGCCGGTTCTTCAGGCGCCGCCTGTTCTTCAGGCGCCGCCGCGCAGCAGCGCCTGCATGATCGTCGTCATCCGATCCCAGGCCTGCTTCTCCTTCGCGAGCTCGCGCCGCCCGGCGGCGGTCAATGCATAGAAGCGTGCCTTGCGGTTGCTCTCGGTCGTCCCCCAACTGCCGCGCAGGAGCCCACGCTGCTCGAGTCGCATCAGACCGGGATACAGCGTCCCCATGTTGAGTTTCAGCGCACCGCCTGACACCTGCTCGAGGCGCGCCGCGATGGCATACCCGTGCTGCGCGCCCATCGTGTCGAGGGTTTGCAATACCATCAAGTCCAGCGTGCCCTGCAGCACATCGGCCTTGGACGGCTCTCTATTAGCCATGCCAATGGAGTATCACATATTTCATTTGGACGTCAAATGAAGACACCAGGCGTGGCGATCAGAGATTTCAGAGATGCCGGGCGTAGGATACGCCTCTGGGCGCCCGCACGATGTCGTCGGACTCGACCTGGAAGTATGTCAACGTGCGGCGCCTGTTCATCTCCTTCGAACGCTCGATCGACCAAGACACGCAGTGGGTTGTCTTCGAACCAAACGGCGAGCGCACGTGGGCTAACGTTCGCCGGGACGACGATGACACAGAACGACCTCGACAACGGCCGTCTCATTTGCCTCGTCGGGATGGCGGCAGTGAAGCCGGCGGAATTCATCATCTTCCGCATCGCTCAGAAGACCGCGGACGCCAGCGCGCACGCATGATTTCCGGGTCATGAAACGACTGTGGTCCCTTGTCGCGGTCCTCATCACACTCGCTGCGCCGTTCTACGTCGCGCAGCAGCCTGAGTCGTCCATCCCGATTGAGAACGATGGAGCTGCCCCGGTGACCGTCGGCTCGCCACAACCACCCGTCATCGCTCTTTGCCGACGAGCCGTGGATCCCGCAGGGCGGCCCGGTGGAGCGGACGCGCGATCCCGATGGAGAACGCGGTGATTCGGTTTAAGTGATCTTCAACAGCTTCATCGCATTGCCGCCGAGGATCGCTTCCTTGTCGGCATTGCTCAGGAACTTCGCGTTGAGCACGAAGTCGATGCCCACGGGCCAGTCGAAGGGATAGTCGGTGCCGTAGACGATCTGGCTTACGCCAGCTTCAGCGACGAGATGCCGCAGGCCTTCCTCGTGGAAGATCATCGTGTCCACGAGCAGTTCGCGGCGGAAGTACTCGCTCGGCTTCTTCTTGAGCGCACGGCAGTCGTCGCCCTGGCCACCGGCGCGACCACACAGCGCATCCGATCGTCCGGTGTATGACGCCAGATACCCGCCGGCGTGCGCGGCGCAGATCTTCAGGCCCGGGAATCGATCGAGCGTGCCCTCGAAGATCACATGCGACAGAAACACCGTCGTCTCGAGCGGATTGCCGATCGTGTTGCCGAGCAGCCCTTTCCCCTGCAGTCGTGGATTCTGCGTGGTTCCCGGCGCCGGCTGCGGGTGCATGAAGAGCACGATGCCGAGTTCCTGTGCCTTGGCCCAGAACGGATCAAACTTGCGATCGGACAGCTCCATGCCCTCGACGCTGCCACCAATCGCGGCGCCGCGCATGCCAAGCTTTTTGACCGCGTGATCGAGTTGCTCGGCGGCCAACTCCGGAAACTGCAGTGCAAGGGTCGCCATGCCGACGAAGCGATCCGGATTCTTGCCGACATACTGCGAGATGCGTTCGTTCTGTAGCGCGATCAGGTCGCGGGCCAACGCCTTGTCGGCGTTGTAGCCCCACGCGTTGACATTGATCGCCTGGTAGTCGATGCCCTGCGCGTCCATGTCGATCAGACGCTGCGGGTTGCCGAGTGCAATGACCCCCTGCCCGAGGACGCCTTTCGCGGTCTGCGCGAGCGGCGTGTCCTTCACGAGGTCCATCACTTCGGGGACGAAGCAGTGCGCATGGAGATCGACGGTCTTCACACGCTTGCCGGCGATCGTCACTTCGCGACGCTTGCCGGGCTTCGCGCCGACCTGTCGCAGCGCCGCCGCACGTGCGTCGAGCAGGCCAGAGCCGCCGGCCAGCATTCCCACGGCCGCACCCGTCGCTGTCGTGATGAACTCTCTTCTAGTCCGCATGAGCCGCCTCCCGCGCCGAATTATAGAGGCGCGCGCGACGCCCGCGTGTGAATCACAGCCCGATGTGAAAGCCGGCGCCAATGTACGAAATGTCATCCTGAAAGAACTGCCCATACGGCGACGGCCCCTGATACATCTCGAACAGCAGCATGATCAGCCGCCCCGGATGCCCTTCGGGACCCGGCCGACCAAGCTCCATCCCTGCCCGCCCGCTGATCGCCGGTGACCAGTCGTGCAACTCGGTGGCCTTCACATCGACGCCAGCCAGCAGCTGCACCTTTCGTGCACGGCCCGACCGCAGCTCGATGCCGGTATGAAACAGTGAATCCGGCAGCGTGTCGGGCTCGCGCCGGAAGATACGCTCGGCACCCACATAGAGCCGCAATGGCCCGAGCTCTTGCGAGACCAGGAATTCAATCGACTCGAACGAGAGATTCTCGCGAACGATCTCGTCGCTGCGGAGCAGGTATTCGTCGCCGAGATGGGAGCTCTGGTGATACAGCTTGGCTCGGAAGCTGAAGCCGTCACGTCGAAACGTCAGTGGAAATCCCAGGATGTAGTCGGCGTTGATGAGATCGTTGGACGGCGTTCCGATGTCGAACTGGGCGAAGATGCTGCCCATCACATCGAGCTGAATCCCTTCGCCCGGGTCAGGGCCGCCGATGCGAAACAGACCGAACGTATCGCCGACGCCCACCGAGGCGATCGACGTTCCCTCGCCGCTCGGATCGTCCAGCGAGCGGAAGGTGCCGTGCAGATAGCTGACGAACGATCGGGCTTCTTTCGGATCGGCGATCAGCGGACAAAAGATCTGATCCTCTGGAAAGCCCACTGTGCCGGTGGCCTCCGACTCGTGAACGCCGGTGCCACATCGCGGCGCATCGACCGTTTGCGCGCTCGCGGGAACGGCGACGGACGCCAGCAACGCGACGAGCGTGACGACAAGGGGATACCCGAGCCGATCCGCCATGGCGCGATACCCTCGGGGGAAGAGGCGCGTATTCTACCGCGCCAAAAAGGCGACCTATAATCCTTCAGATCTTGACGCTCACCCCAGGAATGCGACTCGGCGCGTACGAGATCGTCGCGGCCATTGGCGCCGGTGGCATGGGCGAGGTTTATCGCGCCCGCGATACCAAGCTGAATCGCGATGTCGCGCTCAAGATACTGCCCAAGGCGTTCGCGGCTGATCACGATCGGCTGACCCGCTTCACTCGTGAAGCGCAGACGCTCGCCTCGCTCAATCACCCGAACATCGCGCAGATTCACGGCCTGGAGGACAGTTCATCACTGCATGCCCTGGTGATGGAGTTCGTGGATGGAGCAGACCTGTCGCAACGGATCGCGCAGGGACCAATCGCCGTCGATGACACGATCGCCATCGCCAGGCAGATCACCGATGCCATTGAAGCCGCCCACGAGCGGGGCATCGTCCATCGCGACCTGAAGCCGTCGAATGTAAAGGTCCGCGACGATGGCACCGTCAAGGTGCTGGATTTCGGCCTGGCGAAAGCGCTCGAAGGATCGACAGCGACGCACAATTCCGGTTCGTTGTCACTCTCGCCGACTGTCGCAGGCCCCGCGATGACCGGTGTCGGCATGATCATGGGCACCGCTGCGTACATGTCGCCCGAGCAGGCCAAGGGCAAGCCGGTGGACAAGCGCGCCGACATCTGGTCGTTCGGCGTCGTGCTGTACGAGATGCTCACCGGGCGCGCGCTCTTCAACGGCGAGACGGCATCGGAAGTGATGGCGTCGGTGATTATGCAAGAGCCGGATCTCACCGCGCTCCCGCCGAAAGTGCCGCCATCACTCCGCCATGTGATCGCGCGTTGCCTGGTCAGAGATCCGAAACTGCGCCTGCGCGACATCGGCGAAGCCCGCCTCGCATTGGCCGGCGAAGATGTCATGCAGCCGCTGACGACCGAGACACACCCGCCGCCGCGCGGCACGAACCGGTGGCTGATGGCGCTCAGCGCCGGTCTTGTCCTGGCGCTTGCCGCCACGGGCTTCGCGCTCTGGCGCGTTGGCGGAAACGCGCCATCGGGAGCCGTCATCAGGTTCGGCGTGCAGCCACCGGAGAAGACATCGCTCTCGCTCGTCGCAAAACCCAACGTCGCGCTGTCGCCCGATGGCACGCTGATGGTGTTTGTGGCGTTGGCGCAAGGCGAAACGCGTCTGTATCTACGATCGCTCGCCGATGTCACATCGCGCCCGATAACAGGTACCGAGGGCGCGACGAATCCGGTCTTCTCACCCGACGGCCAGGCGATCGCCTTCTTTGCCGGCGGACGGCTGAAGACCACCACACTCGAGGGCGTGGTCGCGACGGTCGGCGAGGCCGGCCTCGATGGCGATCCTCGCGGCATCGCCTGGTTGCCGGACGACACGCTGGTGTTTGCGTCGATTGCCGGCGGTCCACTACAGCAAGTGCGCTCGAGCGGCGGCCCGACGCACGCCATCACGACGCTCGACGAGAAGAAAGGCGAACGCACGCATCGATGGCCTGCCGCGCTGCCCAACGGGAAAGTCCTCTTCACCGTGGGGACGCTTGGCAGCCCGGACAACTACGACCGGGCAACGATCGAGGCTGTCGATCCGAAGACCGGTACGCGCACAGTGTTACTCGAAAGCGCGAGCTCAGCGCGCTACGCGGCGAGCGGCCACCTGCTGTTCGTGCGGGAATCGATCCTCTATGCCGTGCCGTTCGATCCTGACAGCCTGACCACCCGGGGCACTCCCGTGCAGGTCCTCCGCGGGGTCAACGGCGACACCACCACGGGCGCGTCGCACCTGGCTGTCGCCAACAACGGCACGATCGCGTATGCGCCAGGGACCGCATTGGCCGCGGCGAGTCGTCTCATGTGGGTCGACCGTCAGGGCAAGTCCGAACCCATCGCCCTGCCCCAAGGCTTGTATTTCGATCCGCGCCTCTCTCCCGATGGTACGCACGTGGCCGTCACCTGGCAGACGCTGACCGCCGGCAATGGTGATATCTGGGTCAGCGATCTCACGCGCAAGACGTTTACGCGGCTGTCGTTCAGCGAAGGCGCCGTCTCACCAGTGTGGTCGCCAGACGGCAGGACGATCTACTACTCCGCCATCGATCCGAGTGGCCGGAAGACGACCATCATGCGCCGGCCGGCTGATGGCAGTCGCGATGCGGAGCGCGTGGTCGTCCTCGACACACGCGTGTATCTTCAGGCCGTGACTCCTGACGAGAAGACCGCGTTGATCGATTACCAGTCGGTCGGGCAAGGGAGCTTGAAAGGCGAGCTGATGACGATCGCGCTCACCGAGAACGCCAAGCCGCAGCCGCTCGTGACATCGGCCTTCGACGAGTACGGCGGCAGCTGGTCGCCGGATCGTCGCTGGCTCGCCTATCAGTCGGACGAGAGCGGACGCCCCGAGGTGTACGTGCGTGACACGTCGAGTGGCGGCGGGCGATGGCAGGTGTCCACCAACGGCGGCGACGAGCCGCACTGGTCGTCAGACGGCCGGTCGCTGTACTACCGGACCGAATCGCAGCTGATGGTGGTCGCGGTGGACACGCGGACCACGTTCGCACCGAGTCCGCCAGCGTTGGTGTTCGACGGCATCTACAATCTGCGGTCCGCCACCGGTGTCAGCTACGCGGTCGCGCCTAAAGGCGATCGCTTTCTGATGGTGCGCCTGACGGAAGAGGGCGTGACCTCGACGGTCACCGTAGTCGTGAACTGGTTCGCCGAGCTGCGGCGACTTACGTCAGCGCCTCGATAATCGCAGCGGGTTTGTCGGCGGCAATCACCAGACGATTGCGCGTGGCGAGATAGCTGTAGCGCACGTTGATGTGCGCGTCGGCAATGCGCTGGAACACACGCGCCGCCGCTCCTGGCTCGTCGCTCACCGGCACGAGCGCCACCTGCTGCTCCTGAACAACACGGAATCCGGCGTCGTTGAGGCACTTGCGTGCGCCGGGCAGATCTTCCGTGAGCACGTGCACCACGCCGTTGATTTCGATGTAGCCGTCGATGTTGATCCCGGCGGCGCTGACGCACGTGATCGCCCTGGCAAGCATGCCGGGCCGATCGTCAGCGAGTGTGACCGCGAGATCGGCGTCAAGATGCGGCGTCATAGCATGGCTTTCAAGGGCCGCTCAAGCGGCCCCTACTTCTTGAGTTCTTGTTGCCGCAGCTTCTCCAGTTCCTCGAGCTCGAGGTTGTTCGTGCAATAGAACTCGTAGATCTCGCCGTTGCCGAGCGTCCAGCGACGTGGCGCCGACTTCCATGGCTTGATCAGTACCTTGGGATCGTCCACTGTGATCTCGACGATCAGGTAGTTCATCGACGGCCGCGTGTACCGCTCGGTCACCTTCAGCTCGTCGCTGTGATACCAGCCGTTGGGCATGATGTAGGTGCGCTCGTCGAAACCGATCGACTCGACGACGAGCGTGTCGCCTTCCCAACGCGTCGTGCTGTTGCCGTGGAAGAACGGTTCGGGATTCTTCGGCAGCGGTCGTCCATCGGTGTGAACCAGCCGCCAGTTGTTCAGCACTTCGTACAGCTGCGCGAACAGACCGGGCTTGTGGACGATGAATGTGGTGTACGGGTTCTGCAGCCAGATCGCCGGAACACCGCGCGGCATGCAGTTGACCGACGACTTCGACAGCTCGAGCTCAGTCGCCGTCATCGACTTGATCTTTGCGAGCGCCTCGGGGCGGAATTGCGGCGGCTCTTCGGGCGTGGCTTTCCGATCGAATTGCGGAATCGCTGCGGGGTCAACGCCGTAGCGGCCTGAGACGCCCTGCCCTGCCCCGTTGGGAAACCACTGACCGGTGAAGTCGGGATGGCCGTCGGCGAGGCGCGGCGTTGGACCGCCCGGCGGCAGCGGCTTGATCGTGTAGGTGCCCTGGGCTGTGCCCTGCGCCGTGCCCTGGGCCAAGCCCTGGGCCGCGCAGAGGGCAACGATGATCAGCGCAGAAACTGCGACGCGAGTATGCAGCGCGTTCATCATGTCAGTCCTGAATCTGACCGACCTGCCGCATCACACCATCCGAGAACTTCAGCGTGCCCGCCGCAGCGGCGTTCGGCTTGCCGGTCTTCGATAGACAGCCCCGGATCCACACGTCCTTGTCGATGTTGTCGAGGAACACCTGACGGTCGGTGCCGTTCCGCCGCAGGGTCACGGGCGAGTAGGCCTGGAACGACCACTGCTCGACCTTGCCGTTCTCCTTCACATCGACGAAGAAATATGGATGCGGATTCTGCCAGTCCAGCTTCCGGAGAGTTCCGGTGAAGTCCCTGCACTTGGTGCTGTCCCATTCGGCGGCAAACGAGTGATGGGCGAACAGGGGGGCCGCCGCGAAGAATGCGCCGCAGACGAACGCTGCCACGCCGAGAACGTGCCGTCTCCTCATCGAAACCTCCGCTTGCGTGCGACATCATAGCGCCGTCGGCGGAAAACGAGCGACAACTGTTCGTTTCCGGCGGAAACGATCGACAATCAATCGTTGCCTACTCGGCTTCCACTCTTCATCGGCGTTCATCTCCTTGCCAGTGCCCTCATGGAGGCGCTGTTCGCCCAGCAGTTCGGTCACCATCCGCGCGTCATCGCGTCGCACGTCCTGTTGGTCGCCGAATGGGACCTCGCGCTGCTCCTCATCGTCATGGCGACTGCCTCGTTCGTGCCCGGTGACAGATGGCCAGGCCTCACCTACCGGGGACTGCTCGCCATCACCGGCACATTGCAGGTGTATCTGTATGCGTTGAGTGCGGTGAGCAACACCTCGTGGGGACGCAACATGACGGGGCACCTGGTGATCGCGTTCGCACCCACCGTCTGGTCAGGCAAGGAACCATTTCCACTCGGTCCGATCGGCATCACCGTCTTTACGTTCGTGACGCTTGCAGTGATGGCATGCGTGGTCAGTCTGTGGCGCGGTGCGATCGTGGTCGCGCAACGGACGCCCATCGCTCGTGTGCGAGTCGTCTCTGCCGCGGCAGTGATGACGGTGCTCTTCGGCGCAACGATCGCATGGGGCGTCGAGAGTCGCGATGACCTGCTCTGGAAAGACGAACTGATCGCGAGCTTCTTCCGTCCGCAGGGATTCGCCTTCGAGCCGAACGCCCGACGAGAAGCGGTCGCCGAACGCGACGCCGTCCTGCGCGCTTCATATCCCAGGCCGGTCGCCAACGCTCACCGTAAGAACGTGGTCCTCATCATCGTGGATTCGCTGCGCGCGGATCGCATGCAGGCCTACGGGTATCAACGCGAGACGACGCCGTTTCTGTCCGCGCTGGTACAGAGCGGGCGCATGAAGAAGGTGAACGCCGCGTTCTCGAGTTGCTCGGAATCGTTCTGCGGGATCACCAGCACGCTGTCCAGCCGTGACTTCCGCAACATCAGCGCGCGCACGTTCCAGCTCCAAGACGTCCTGCGCGACCAGGGCTACCGCACGTGGTTCCTTCTCTCCGGCAACCACAGCGCATGGAACGGACTGCCCTACTTCTATCACTCGGAGGAGGACACCTTCTTCGACGGGTCACACACACAGCGCTACACCATGGACGATGACCGGCTCGTGCTCGAAGGGCTCGAGCGAGTGCCACCGGCACTGCCCGGTGAGCCGGCGTTCTTTTACATCCATCTGATGTCGCCGCACTATCTGGGCGTGCAGTTCGAAGACTCGCACGTGTTCACGAGCCCTGACGATCGCGTCAGCCCTGGCCTCGAGCCGTACAAGATCCTGTCGCAACTGAACAAACCCGATCGCTATGACGACAAGGTTCGTCAAGCAGACGGCATCATCCGCGAGGTCTTCGCGACACTCAGCGCGAAGCGCTATCTGGACGACTCGATTGTCGTGGTGACCGGCGATCACGGAGAGGGGCTCGGTGAGCGGCACTGGGCGCACGGATGGCATCTGTACAACGAAGACATCCGCATCCCGATGCTGTTCTACGACGCGCCCTCCGCCACGTATCCCGATCTCACGTTCGCCACGCAGGTCGATATCGCGCCGACGATTCTCGACCGCCTCGGCCTGCCTGTTCCGGAATCATGGGAAGGACAATCGTTGCTGACACCGTCGCGGAGGCGGTTCACGTACCATCAGACGTACTTCGTGCCCAATCGCTTCGCCGTGCTGTATCGCGACGATGGCGCGCTGTTTAAATTCATTGCGACCCCCCAGTACGGCACCGAGGAGCTGTACGACCTCACCAGCGATCACGGCGAAGTCAACAATCTGGTCGCGACAATGCCTGCTGTCGCAGAACTGCTCCGCGACAAAGTGCACGCGTATCTCGATGAGGGACCGTAGGTATGGATATGCACTCGCCTGCGACCGTCTGGAAGTGGATGGCCGCGATCGTCGGCCTGCATCTGGTGATATCAGCGATTCACGGCAGCGCCCACACGAGCGCCCGCGTGCCAATGTCGCTGGCGGCGAACCTGTTCGTGTTCGGCGTCATTCTTGCCGGCCCGCTGATCGGCCTTGTCATATCGATGTGGGCGAAGCTATTCGGGGCTGTGGTGATCGCGCTGACGATGGCCGCCTCATTGATCTTTGGTGTCGTCAATCACTTCATCATCGACAGTCCCGACCACGTCAGCCACATCGCGGCACCGTGGAGCAGGCTGTTTGCGATCACTGCGGTCCTGCTGGCGATCACGGAGCTGTTCGGTATGGTCGTCGCGCTGCGCCTGGTTCGCGCGGTACGACCGGCCCTCACCGATTGACGCCGCCGGATGAGCGCGACGACTCCGGCAAGCGCATGACGGCGATCATCATTCCGCCTTTGACCGGTATCGGCTGTATCACGACTGGGTGGCGTCGTCCGCGCGTACCGACAACCGTCCATCCGCTCGCCGTGCCTAAAGCGGCACCGAACACCACATCACTCATGAAATGTCGATTGTCGACCAGCCGCGACGTCGCGACGTAGGTCGCGCCGACCAGCGCCGGCCACGACATGCGATAGCCGAGATGCCGCTCGAGCACCGCGGCGGCGGCGAAGGCGGCTGCGGAGTGCCCGGAAGGAAAGGCGCAGCACGCACCGCTTGGCCGATCGCGTTGGAACGAAACCTTCATCCCTTGTACGAGCACGCCCGACAATATCTGCGCGCGCAGCAGGTCAAAGCCAACCTCTGAGTACTTGTTGGTCTTGGATTCTCCCTCGGTAGGGACGATATACCGGCCCACCGCCCACAGTCCTACGGCGGACCCGAACTGCACATAGGCGCTGCCGACCCACTGACCGAGGCTGAAGAAGTTATTGGCGGCGTCGTTTCCGACAATGTGCGACTCGACGTAGTCGTCGGCTGGATGCACCGCGAGCGCAGCGGCGGCGCCGATGCCCAGGATCGTCCAGGTCGACGGGCGCTTCGGAAACGCGACGAAGTCGCTCGCGCTGTCCTTGAGCAGCGATGACCAACCGGTACTGAGGTGTTCAGGTGCTCTTTCTTTCTTCGGCTCGGGCTGCTGTGCCGGCGGATCCTGGTCGAGGGTGGCAGGCTGGTCGGATTGGGCAACGGCCTCCAAAGCCTGCGCAAAAATGGTTTCTGAAGCGGGCGCTGAGCGCGCGTTCGTCTGTGCCGCCAATCTCGGCGCATCGCACGAGATAAGCAGAGCGCAAATACACAGC
>JBKPRH010000256.1:0-5303 GCA_046765795.1 Acidobacteriota bacterium
GCGTAATGACGATCGTGAATCTACGAATGCCGGAGGAGATGGCGAAAGTGGGGTTCGACGAGGCCGCGCTCGTGAAGGAGCTCGGAATGAAGTACGTCCACATTCCGATGCGCGGCACCGCCGACAATCCGTACGGGCCGAAGGAACTCGACACCTTCGCGACGGCGATGGCGGCGGCGGACGGCAAGGTCCTCCTGCACTGCACCATCGCCTGGCGCGCGAGTCATCTCTGGGCCGCCTACCTCATTCGTGAGCGGAAGGTTCCGGTGGCAACGGCGCTCGAGCAGACGCGGATGATCAACCTGATGGACAACATGCGTATGGGTAGCGGAGATCAGCAGCCGCTCGAGGGGTTTCTCGGACGCGCCGTCCCGGAGATGGGGCATCCAAAATGAACAACTTACTCAGGCAGGCCGGCCTTCATGAGCCCGTCAACGTAGTGCGACATGTACGCGGGATCGGAATAGAGGTGAGTCGATCGGACGAAGGCAATGCTGAAGTCAGGGCGTAGATTCGTCACCTCGCCGATGATCCGCTTGGCGTCGTCGCGCCGGCCGAGATGCCCAAGGGAAGCGATCAGGACGGCATAGCGAGACCACTGAGTGCCCGGCTGCAGCAGCGCCTTCTTCGCCCACTCGACAGACTTCTCGTAGTCTCGCATCAGCAGGTACGCATCGGCCATCCGCACCAGGAACGATCCCATGTAGGGATCACGAGGGCTGAGGCGAATCGCCCGTTCCAGATGTGGCACGCCCTCTTTGGCATGTCCCGAAAAGACGAGCGCCGCACCAACACCATAGTGTGCCCAGGCATAGCTCGGGTTCAGCTCCAACGCGATCGCGAGTTCGGGCAGCGCCCGGTCGTGCTCACGCCTCAGATAGTAGATGCGCCCCAGCGTGCAATGCGCTGCGGCACTGTCGGGCTCGAGATCGACGGCGCGTCGCGCCGTCAGGAGGGCGCGATCCCGATCGTCCTGGGGCGAACGACTGTGACCGTAGACCGCTCCTATGTAGTACGCCTCGGCGGAGCCGGTGTAGGCGGGCCCGAGATTGGGATCCAGATCGAGTGCACGCGCAAACAGCGTCTGCGCCTCGTGCAGATCCTCACGAGTCGCCAGATACAAGTGATGCATTCCGCGTTGATACAGATCCCACGCATCGACGTTGTCCGGCCGCTTCGATCGAGCACGCACGCGCTCGGCTCGAGCAAGCTCCGGCTCAATCGCCGCGATGATCGTGTTGCTGAGCTCGTCCTGGAGGTCGAAGACGTCCGCGAGGCCGCGGTCATAGCGGCTCGCCCACGCCTGCGTGCCCGTGCCGCCGTCGACGAGCTGTGCCGTCACCCGGACGCGCTGATCCGCGCGACGGACACTTCCCTGCAGCAGGTATCTGACCCCGAGCTCGCGGGCGGCCGCGCGGATGTCGGGTCTGGATCCTTTGTAGGCGAAGCTCGAATTGCGTGCGATCACGAACAGCCACTTGACGCGTGACAATGCGATGATGATTTCTTCCGTGACGCCGTCCGCGAAATAGTCCTCACCGGGCTGCGGGGCGAGGTTGTCGAAGGGCAGCACCGCGATGGAAGGCCGACCAGCGGACGCGCGGCGATCCTCTGGGCGTGTCAGGACGGGGCCGCTTGCGCGTGGTGCGACCACCCCATCCCAGAAATGCGAGATCCGGTCGAAGCGTTCGGCGGGTTGCTTAGCGAGACAGCGCATGAGCGATGCCCGAATCGTCGGCGGCGTCTCGTCGGGTAGAAGGCTCCAATCCGGGTCGATCTTGAGCACGGCCGCAAGTGTGTCGACCAACGACTGACCGCTGAACGCTGGGTGTCCGGTCAACATCTCGAAGAGGACGCATCCGAAGGCCCAGATGTCGGCACGCTGATCGACGGATTGCCCGTTTGCCTGCTCGGGACTCATGTAGGCTGCGGTGCCAAGGATTGTGCCTTGTACCGTCATACCCGGTGATGCCACGGTCGGTGAGTCAGCCGTCGACTCTTGCTCGAACACTTTCGCCAGGCCGAAATCGAGGAGCTTGATGTGTCCGTCCGGCGTGACCCGGATGTTCGCAGGCTTGAGATCACGATGAACGATGCCCTGGGAATGCGCAGCATCGAGCGCGTCGGCGATCTGGGCGGCGATGTCGAGCGCCTCTTCTTGCGAGACGTCGTGACGAGCAAGCCGGGTGGACAGATCTTCGCCCGCCACGAATTCCATCGCCAGCAGAGAGAGATCACCAACATGGTGCAAGCTGTACACGCGTGCGATGCCCGGATGGGTCAGGCGGGCAAGCAGCTTGGCTTCACGTTCGAAGCGGGCAAGCCGATCCGAGTCATGCGAGACGGCAATGCGCAGAACTTTGATGGCGACTTCGCGGTCGAGCGTCGTGTCGATCGCTTTCCAGACCAGTCCCATCGCGCCTTCGCCCAGTTTCTCGACGAAGCGATAGTGAAGCACTATGCAGTCGGCAGCTATCACGAGTGGCATGGTCGCGCCATCATCTCAAGAAATCGCGATGCTTTCGAGTCAGACGACTCTTGAGCGCGCCGGGCGATCTGATACAGGAGGCTCGTCAGTTGGAATGAAAATTCTGCGGCTCACCACGATCGCACTTCGGTCAGAATGAGTCCTGCCGCCGCTCTTGGCGCGGACGACAACGCGACTGCACATGGACTTTTCCCATCCCACCTACCTCCAGATCTTCCTCACAGCAAGCCTCCCCATCATGGGTCTGGCGTATGCGTTGGTCGGCGGGTTGAAGCTCGCGCTGGTCGATCGACTGCAGATCGATGAAGGCAAGGTCGGCCGTCTCGTCGGCGGCTTCGGAACGATGTTCGGCCCGACCATCCTGCTGTGCGGATTCCTGACGGACGCGGTCGGCCGCAAGGGCGTCTGGCTCGCAGGCTCCGCCGCTGTGGCGGTCTCCATCCTGATGCTCGCCCGCACGCGGACCTACCGTGCCGCGCTGGTTGCGGTGGTCCTGTTGGGAATCGGATGGGCGGCGCAGGTGAACGTGAGCAACGTCCTTATGCGGGTGGCGGTCCCTGCCGACCGCCCGCGCGAACAACTCGTGTGGGCGACGAATTTCTTCGACTTCGCCTTCGGATTTGGCGCGTTCGTTACGCCGATGGTGCTGACGCTGATCCTGCGACGGCTCGGGTACGCGAAAGGCCTTCTGCTACTGGCGATGCTGGCCACGACGCCTGTGGTGTTAGGCGTCTTCGCCGAGATGCATCCTCCCCCGGTGGCGCCGCAGGTAGTCGCCGCGGCCGCCGCGATCGAGCAGACGGCGCCAACAAGCGGCTCCGCGGCTCTCCTCTCGAGCCCCGTCTTCTGGGCACTTGGATTCGCCTTCCTGTTCTTCGTGCCACTGGAAACGTCCACGGCCGGCTGGGCTACCACGCTCGTCCTTCGACAAACTCCATCGGATGTTCCGGACGGACTCGCAAAGCAATTTGCCGCACTGACGCTCTCCGGCTTCTGGCTTGGGTTCACTGGCAGCCGCTTGATTGTGTCCATCCTCGGAGCCACTGGCGCCCTGACGCGGGTTCTTGGCGCGACCAACGAACAGGCGCTGCTTGTGACGTTAGGTGTCGCCTGCGTGGTGCTGATGCTCGCGCTGGCACTTGTGAGGGGCCGTGCGGCGACCTCCGCGACGATCCTCCTCGCCGGGCTGGCCTGCGGACCCGTATTCCCCACGATGATGGCCGTCGTCCTGCTGAGCGTGCAGCCCGACACCATGGGCCGCGCCGTGGGATTTTTCTTCTTCTTCGCGTCCGTCGGCTGGACGGTGGTTCCGATGATGATCGGCGTCGCCGCGCGGAAAACCAACATCCAGATAGGCTTTCTCATCGCCGCCGCGTCCGGCGCGGTATTCCTGACTTTGATTGTGATCAGGGGAATGATGATCGGGTGACCCTCCGACAGTTTCAAGCGCGTATCTCCGCTGCCGTTGCCGAGGATACTGTAGGGCGCTCGGGGACGGCCACGTCGGCGAGCAGTTCAGAGCACGGAGGTAGCCGATGGCCAAGAAATTACTCCCCTACTACAACGTCGATGCCTCGGTGGGAAAGAACGGAGCGAATCACCCGGAGGACGTCCTGCTGATTGAGTTCATGTTGGCGGGAATCGGCGGAGTGCCTCCGCACCCCCTCCCTCCGCCAACGACGCCAATCATCCTGGACGGGGTGGCGACGCCAGCCCTGATCGAGTGGATCTTGTGGTTCCAGAAGTGCTGTAAAGCGGAGAACCAGCACGTGATCGTAGATGGCAGGATAGACCCTTCGAAGACGAAGGATGGCAGTTACTATCCGCCCAGTGCCGGCCACACACTGCATCTGATGAACATGACGTACCGCCGGCGCTTCAGAAACTCGCACGACGCGATGGAGCGGGATGTGACATGTCCAATCGCGCTTCGTGTGAAGTTCGGTTTCTACGACGACATTCCGTTGTAGCCCAGTGCGTTGGACGATACGTATCCTCGATGTTCTGAGGTTCGATCCGAGAAAGGCAGCGCTATCTCCGCGTTCACCGCTCCGCGGTGCGGTCACTTGTGGGGGACCGCGAGCTTCGGCCGGGGCAGCATTTCGTCCCGCATCGCGGCGTGGTACACGAAGCTGGCAAGAATCACCGACGCCTGCTTCAGATCATCAGGCGGCGCCTCTTCGTAAACGTCGAGGCTCGAGTGGTGAGTCCGGGATTGGTAATTGAGGGGATCTTGAATGAATTGAAAGCCGGGGAGGCCGACGGCATTGAACAACACGTGATCCGTTCCTCCGGAGTTCAGCGTCGTCACGGTCGTCGCGCCAAGGTACGCGAAAGGCCGAAGCCATTCGTCGAAGATCGGCCGCGCCGCTTCGTTCCCCTGCAGGTTGATGCCACGGATGCGGCCGGCACCATTGTCCAGGTTGAAGTAGGCCGCCAGCGTCGCGTGCTCCGGTTTGCGCTCGGCGGTCGCCGGATTGCCAAAGTGCTTCGCGACATACCCACGCGAACCGAAGTAGTCCTGCTCTTCGCCGGTCCACAGCGCGACACGGATCGTCCGACGTGGCTTGACGCCGCTGCTTTCGAGAATGCGCACTGCCTCCATCGCGGCGGCGCAGCCCGCGCCGTTGTCCGTAGCACCTGTTCCGGTATGCCACGAATCGAGCTGGCCGCCGAGCATGACGATCTGGTTGCGCAGCTGCGGATCGCTGCCCGGGATCTCGGCGACGACGTTGAAGCCCTCGACGTTGTCGGTGAATCGGGCAGAGAGGCTGAGCGAGAGCTTGATGGGGATCTTCTTGTCGAACATCCGGAT
>JBKPRH010000257.1:0-9179 GCA_046765795.1 Acidobacteriota bacterium
CCTTGGTCCGTCCTTGGTCCATGGTCCATAACCCATCGTCCTGAGACTGCGTGGGAAGGTGGGCAGGATGGACAAAGGACCAGTGGACCAAGAACGGACTAAGAACTAAGGACGAAGGACCAAGGACAGACCGTACGACAAGAGTTGAACCACACCCCGACCCAGCCCATAATCCGCTCCTTAGTCCACAGAAAGGAGCTCGGTCATGAGGACGTCAGTCTGGGCGATCGGTCTTCTCGTCGCGCTGAGCACAACGGTGGCTGCGCAATCGACGCGCGCCAAAGTGGACATGAACGCGCCGGCACCACGGCTGGCCAACGGCAAACCCGACTTCAGCGGCGTCTGGGCGCGTCCTGGCGTGCAGGACATGACGCGTACCGCCAAGAACGCCAACGGCACGAGCAACGTCGGCGAGCCGAACCCGCTGCCCTTCACCCCATGGGGGCAGGCGCAATGGGACAACTACAACGCGACCAAGAACGGCGACTACGCAGGCAGCTGCATGCCGTTCGGATGGATCCGATCGTTCACGCCGCACCCGATGCAGATCCTGCAGAACAACGAGAACATCGCCTTCCTCTTCGAGCAGAGCACGATGTTCCAGGTGGTCAACACCGAAGGACTGCCACATCGGAAGGACTGGCCGCCGACCTGGTTCGGCGACTCACGCGGTCGCTGGGACGGTGATGCGCTCGTCATCGAAGCGGTGAACTTCAACGGGTGGACGAAGCTCGGCACCATCGGTCACCCGATGAGCGATCAAGCCAGGTTGACGATGACGTTCCGGCGGCCCGACATGGGACACATGCAGTTCAAGTGGGTGCTGGACGATCCGAAGACCTATACGCGGCCGATCGGCAACGAGCGCGTCTTCGTGCTCACGCCGGACGTCGAGCTGATGGAGTATTCGTGCATGGAGGGCAACCTGCAGGCCCTCATCGACGGCGCGATCACGCCGTGGCTCGGATCGAAGGATTCGGACGACAACCAGGTCTACGACGCACAGCACCAGTGGAGCGCCTACGAGCTAGGTGCCGCGCAGAAGCTGTCGGGAGTGCTCAAGCAGATCAACTTCAACGCCACGATGCCGACGATGACGCTCGACGTGGATGGCAAACCGGCCCTCGTCATCCTCGCGCCGGCGCCGCGCATGGAGTTCCGCGATCTGACCGAGGACATGCTGAAACCCGGTATGACGGTCGGCATCACGGCCTATCGCAGCAAGGCGCGGTCAGGAGAATTCCGCGCCGAGTCGATCACCGTCGCCAAGCGCACGTTCGATCTGCGGTAGGCAAGCGCTGACTTCACTTGAATGACGACCCACAGAGGCACTGAGGGCACAGAGGGTCACACGTGGTCTCACGTGTGTCTGTGGGCCTGCCGGATCGCGGCGCCGTCGGAGCACGACGATGTACGGATCCGGAAAGCGAGCGGAGCGATTCATCGGCGCGAGTTCGTTCTGCGCGATCCGTGGCCTACCGAAACAGCAACGGCGGTGCATGCCGCGATGGTTGTCGATGGAGTGACCCCTACTCGCGACGGGAACGGCAGAGAAAGAGCGGCGCGAGCTTTCCCGGCGTGCGGAGTCGGCGCGGCGAGCCGGTAGGCCCGCAGACCAACTCGCGTCCTGGTCCACCTAAAGGCGGACCTTCACCGATGGGTCCGGCTAAAGCCGGACACTACACCGACGCTACGAGGGAGTTTTACCCCGGCGCAGATCGTCGCCGAGGATGATCGCTTCGGCGATCTCCTTCTTCGACTTCCGCCGCTGACGGCTCTGACGCTGGATCGTCAGATACGCCTCTTCCTCCGTCAGCCCGAGGTCGCGCTGCAGGATGCCCTTGGCGCGATCGAGAATCTTCCGTGTCTCGAGCCGCTCCGACAGCTGCGTGTTCTCGACTTCAAGACGCGCGGTTTCGATCTCGGCGCCAACCAGGAATCCGATCGTCGAGATCAACTGCATCTCGCGCCGGTTGTGATTGTGCGGCTGCCGGTGCTGGAGATTGATGACGCCGACCAGCTTGCCGCGCGACAGCACGGGCACTGACAGAAACGCCTCGTAGCGATCCTCGGGCAGTTCGTTGAACGTCTGGAATCGCGGATCCTGGAACGCGCGTGTCGCCACCGCGACTGGCTGGCGATGCTCCGCCACCCAACCGGTGATGCCTTCACCCACCCGCAACTTGAGGCGATCCACCACGTCGGGATGCGGCGTCTTCGACGCGCGCAGCACGAGGGCGTCTTCCTCGAGCACGTAGATGAAGCAGCTATCGCAATGGACCAGGGTCGAGACGAGATCCACGACGCGACCGAGCACGTCGTGCAGGGGATCGGCGGCCGCGATGCGGCTGCCAATCTCGTGGATTAAATCGATGTCGGACTTGTCGCTCACATCAACGAGGGATGCAGTGCTTTTCATGGGTTCACGGTGCAGCGGCTGATCTCGAAGATACACACGGACCGCGTTAGGGACAAGGGGGTCTGCCCATACATCTGTGTCGATACGACCTCATAGTCATACATTTTTGGCGTTTATTCCCAACTTCACGCAACACGTTCGTCATCTGCTTCAACGAGCATGCCGCGATACGAGTACAGACCGGTCCGCTGGACCGCAGCGCTGTCCCAGCGCTGCGACCACCGGGCGCCGAGCTCGAGCAGCACCAGCGTCCCGCTAACGAACGTCACCGCGCAGCCAAACAAGCCCCCGGCGTACGAGCCGGTCACATCGCGCACCGCTCCGAGCACGAAGGGCAGGAAGAAGCCGCCCAGACCGCCCGCGGCGCCGACCACACCCGTGACAATGCCGATGCGATCGGGGAAACGCTGGGGCACCAGTTGAAACACCGCGCCGTTGCCCATGCCCAGCAGCCCAATGGCGACAAACAAGACCGCGACCGCGATCTGCAGTCGCGGCATGAATGCCACGACAGCAAGGCAGACCGAGACGCTAGCAAGCAACACGACCAGAATGCGGTAGCCGCCAACGCGGTCCGAGAGCCACCCACCGATCGGACGAAGCAGACTTCCCGCCACCACGACGACCGTCGTCAAGTCGCCGGCATCCACACGCGACACCTGATACGCGTCGTGAAAGAACGTCGTGAGAAAGCTGGCGAAGCCGACAAAGCCGCCGAACGTCAACGAGTACAGCCACGCCAGCGACAGCGTGTCTCCTTCGCTGAGTACTGATTGATAGTCGCCCAGTGTCGCAGGAGCGATCTGTCGTGGGCTGTCACGCGCGATGAGCGCAAACACCACGAACACCACGGCGAGCGGCAGGATGGCGATGCCGAACGTCGCCTGCCAGCCGAATTGTTCGGCGATACGCGGCGCGAAGAGCGTGGCCAGCAGTGTCCCCGAGTTGCCCGCGCCGGCGATGCCCAGTGCCATGCCTTGATACTCGGGCGGATACCAGCGGCTCGCGAGCGGCAGCGCCACGGCGAAACTCGCACCGGCGATGCCGAGCATGAGTCCGACAAACACGAAGTGCGTCGGCGTCTCCGCGACCAGCCACGCCGCGGCCAACGTGGCGATCGTGATCACGAGGCCGATAAGGCCCGTGCGTCTGCCGCCAATGCGCTCGCCCACCGCACCCAAGATGGGCCTGAACAGCGATCCACCGAGCAACGGGATCGCGGTGATCAGCCCTTGAGCCGTCGCGCTGAGCCCGAGTTCCTCGCGTATGAACGGCGCGAGCGGGCCGAGCAGAATCCACGCCATGAAGCTGACATCGAAGTAGAGGAGCGCGGCGAGCAGCGTGGGAAAGTGCCCAGCCTTAAGGAAGTTTTTCATTGGGGTACGCTCACCGCGATCACACCATCGTCGACACGCACGGCGTATGTCGCCACGCAGTGCTCCGCGCTCTGCGGACGCTCGACGCGACCATCGGCGAGATTGATCTTCCAGGCGTGAAGCGGACACACCGCCGAAACGCCGGTGACGATGCCGTCGCACAGCGGCCCGCCCTTGTGCGGACAGCGGTTATCGGTGGCGAAAAAGCGATCTCCGAGATTGAAGATCGCGAGCTCACGATCGCCGATCGCGACCGCTCGGCCCTGCCGCGGTGGAATCTGATCGCAGGTGCCTACCCGAATCCAGTGATGGTCCGGCTGCCGGACACTACGAGTGCCTTCGCTCATGCGAGTACCTTGTGGTCGAGGACTTGAAGTGGAGCGAACTGCGTGGGATCCGTGGGCGCCTGACCCTCCAGCCACGCGTCGTGTGCGCGAGACTTCGACTTCGCGAAGCGATCCCGCAGACCCGCTCTGACGGCGTCGGGTGCGTAGATCGTGTCCTTGCGGACTTTCTCGATGCCGAGACGTTCGACGAAGTCGTACGTCCGCTCGAGGTAGTTGGCGTTCTCCCGGTAGTACTGAAAGAACAGCTCCGAGGCTTCGAGCGCCTGCTCGGTGGTCTCGACCGTCGTCAGCAGATCGGCCTTGCGCACCGACTTCCCCGCTGCGCCGCCGACGACCACCTGCCAGCCCCCTTCGATGCCGATCAGGCCGATGTCCTTGACCGTCGCCTCGGCGCAATTCCGCGGACATCCGACCGTCGCCATCTTCACTTTGTGCGGGGTGTAGAGCTGCTCGAACTTCCGCTCCATCTCGATGCCCGCGCCGGTCGAGTCCTGCGTGCCGAAGCGGCAGAACTCGGTGCCGACGCACGTCTTCACCATGCGCACGCCCTTCGTGTACGCCTGACCTGAGGGCATGCCGAGATCGGCCCACACCTTCGGCAGATCCGCCTTCTTGATGCCGAGGAGATCGATGCGCTGGCTACCGGTGATCTTCACCATCGGCACGTGGTACTTGTCAGCGACGTCGGCAATGCGGCGCAGTTCGTCTGGGCTGGTCACGCCACCGCGGATACGCGGCACCACCGAGAACGTGCCGTCCTTCTGGATGTTGGCGTGCACGCGATCGTTGATGAAACGCGCCGAGCGATCCTCGTCGTGGTCGCCGCACCACAGCATGTCGAGCATGTAGCTCAGCGCCGGCTTGCAGATCTCGCAGCCGATGCCGTTGCCGTAGATCTCGAGCACCTCCTGCACCGACTTGAGCTTCTGACTGCGCAGGATCTCGCGGAGCCGATCCTCGGCAAACGGCACGCACGCGCAGATGACCTTCTTCTTCTCGTCCTCGAAATCAGGCGCGACCGCGCGAAGCAGGTCCTGACAGAGGCTCGTGCAACTGCCGCACCCCGTGCACGCGCGGGTGGACTCCTTCAATTGCGAGATCGTGTTCACGCCGCGCTCGTGAATGGCGGCGATGATGGTGCCCTTCGTCACGCCGACGCATCCGCAGACAGTCGCGCTGTCAGACATCTCAGCGACGTCCAGCCCGGCGTCGGCCGACGGCGGCGGAAAGAGCAACTGTCCGCGCTTGTCGCCAATGTCGGCGTCCGTGCGCAACCAGTCCATGTAGCGATGACTGTCGGATGTATCGCCGACAAGGATCACGCCGGCGAGCTTGCCGTCCTTGACCGCAACCTTCTTGTAGACCCCGCGGCCCGAGTCCTCGTACTTGATCTGATCGGCGCCGCTCACATCCCAGTTGCCGGCGGAGAACACATCGACGCCCATGATCTTGAGCTTCGCCGCCTGCACCGTGCCCGTGTACTCCGCCCCGCGATTGCCGGTGATCGTCGCCGCCAGCACTTTGCCCTGCTCGTACAGCGGCGCGACGAGGCCATAGCAGATCCCGCGATGCTCGACGCACTCGCCGACGGCAAAGATGTCGGGATCGGACGTCTCCATGTGGTCGTTGACGACGATGCCGCGCTTCACCGTGAGTCCGGCTTTCTTGCCGAGCTCGACGTTCGGACGAATGCCGGCAGCGACGACGACAAGATTCGCGTCCACGCCTTCGCCGTCGGCAAACTCGACGCGCTCCACGCGCTTCTTGCCGCGGATCGCCTTCGTACTGCGACCGAGGAGGACCCGAATGCCCATGCCCTCCATCGTCTTCACCAGATGCTGACCGCCGTCTTTATCGAGCTGCCGCTCCATCAGCGTCGCCATCAGATGGACGACGGTGACCCTGCAGCCCTGCACCTGCAGACCACGCGCCGCTTCGAGCCCGAGCAGACCGCCGCCGATCACGACCGCTTCAGTCTCAGGCCCTGAACGCCGAATCAGCTCGCGTGTATCGTCGAGCGTGCGGAACGCGAACACGCCGTCCTTGTCGAGTCCCTCGATTGGCGGCATCCACGCCGAGCTGCCTGTGGCCAGCAGCAGCGTGTCGTACGGCGTCACGCTGCCGTCGTCACCCGTGACCGTCTTCGCACGCGGATCGACGTCGATGACGCGAACGCCGACGCGGAGATCGATTTCGTTGCGCCGATACCATTCCTCAGTGTTGATGACGATCTCGTCGGCCGCTTTCTCGCCGGCGAGAACCGACGAAAGCATCACGCGGTTGTAGTTGACGTGTGTCTCGTCACCAAAAACAGTGATGTGGAACTGCGGTTGATACTTCAGGATCTGCTCGACGCAGGCCATGCCCGCCATGCCGTTGCCGACGACGACCAGCCGCTTCATCGTGCAAGCCCTTCCCGCGGTGCCTTCTCCACGCGTGCCGCCGATTGTTTGTAGTTGGGCTCACGTGAGAACGGGTCGAACGCGCTCTGCGTGACCTCGTTGGCATTGGCCTCGGCGTAGTGGAACGGAACGAACAGTTGTCCGGGTGCGACAGTTTCGGTGATGCGCAGCTCGATACCGCGCACGCGGCCGCGGCGCGAAATCACATCGACGCGATCCTGTGGTTTGAGACGCAGGCCACGCGCGTCGCGGGGATTCATCTCGACCCACGCGTTCGGTGACAGTCGCTCGAGAATCGGCACCTTCCCGGTCTTGGTTCGCGTGTGCCAGTGCTCGACGGTTCGCCCGGTGTTCAGCACGAATGGGAACTCGTCGGACGGCTGTTCCGGGAACGGTTCCCATTGCACCGATATCAACCGCGCTCGGCCATCGTCAGTGCGGAAGCCGCCTTCGGAATAGAGACGTCGCGTCTCACCCGCGTTCGTGGCCCCTGCGGGAAACGGCCACTGCACGCCGCCATGCTGTTCGAGCGCCTTGTAGGTGATGCCGGAGTAGTCGCAGAGCCGCCCCGCCGATACGCGCTTCCATTCCTCGAATGCGTCAGCCGGCTTGGTCCATCCCGGGAAGATTTCGTCACGCACGCCGAGGACAGTGGCGAAAGACAAGAAGATGTCGAAGTCGGAACGCGCTTCGCCAGGAGGCGAGACTGCGCGATTGACCTTGTTCACGCGACGCTCGGAGTTTGTGTAGGTCCCTTCCTTCTCGCCCCAGCCCGCGGCAGGCAGCATGAGGTGCGCGTACTCGGTCGTCGGCGTCGGGTGATAGCAGTCCTGGACAACGAGGAACTCGAGTCCTTCAAGGGCTTGTTGCAGCGCCTTCAGATTGGGGAACGAGACGATCGGATTCGTCGCGATGATCCAGAGCGCCCGAATCTTCTTCTCGAGGGCCGCTTCGATGATGTCGGGATACGCGAGGCCACGCCGTGAAGGGATGCGGTCCACCGGCACGTTCCAAAGGCTGGCGAGCTCCGCGCGGTCTTCTTCGCTTTCGAACTTCCGATAGCCGGGCATGATCGACGCGAAGCCCGCCTCGCGTGTGCCCATCGCATTGCACTGTCCGGTAATTGAAAACGGCGCCGCACCCGCGCGTCCGATGTTGCCGGTGATGAGCGCGAGGTTGTTGATCGCGTTGACGGTCTCGGTCCCCTTCGTGCTGTGATTCACGCCCATCGTCCAGCCGATGAACGCCGCCTCGGCGCGCGCGTAGGTCCAGGCGGTGCGGACGATCAGTTCGGGCGACAATCCGGTGATCTCCGCAACCCGTTCTGGCGTGTAGTCACTCACCGAGGCCCGCAGCTCATCGAACCCGGTCGTATGGCGGTCGATGTACTCGCGATCGATCAGATTGTGCTCGATGACGATGTGAATCAGACCGTTGATGAGGGCGAGATCGGATCGCGGTCGAAGCGGCAGGTGCAGATCGGCCATCATCGCCGTCTTGGTGACGCGCGGATCGATGACGATGATCGTGGCGTTCGGATTTGAGCGCAGCCGCCAGCAGAGAATGGGATGGTTCTCGGCGACGTTCGCGCCGATCAGTACGATCACGTCGGCGCGTTCGAGATCCTCGTACGCACCGGGAGGTCCATCGCTGCCGAAGGAGCGCTTGTAGCCCTGCACCGCCGTGGACATGCACAGCGTCGTGTTGCCGTCGTAGTTCGAGGTGCCAAGGCCAAGCTGCATCAGCTTGCCCATCGCGTAGAACTCTTCGGTCACGAGCTGGCCGGTGCTGATCACACCGACGGCGCCGGGACCATAGCGTTCCTGCACATCGCGGAACCGCGCCGCCATCGTTGTCAGCGCGTCGTCCCAGCTCACGCGCTGCATCGATCCACCACGTCGCAGCAGTGGATATCGCGCGCGATTGTCCGCAGAGATCGTGTGGTGTTCGGAAAGCCCCTTCGGGCACAACATCCCGCGATTCACGGGGTGATCCGGGTTGCCGCGAACAGAAACGGCACGGCCGTCCTTGACACCGATGAACATGCCGCAGCCGACCGAGCAGTAGCCGCACGTCGTTGACACCCAGCGATCGGGAATCTTTTGCGACGAGATGTAGCCCGCGACCGGGTCAACACCGTAGGTGTAGCGATCGGCACGCGTGTCGAGTCCGAGCATCTCCTTGAGCGTCATGCGGCCTCGCTTGCCGACGCGATATAGGGCGCGGCCAGGTGTTTTGGGACAACGCTGACGAAGAACAGATACCGTTCGATCAGCTCCGCGGCGAGCGTGACGAGGAGCGCGCCGAGCATGAGCACACGTCCCGGCGCATCGGCGAGACCTGTCGCCAGGAGCGGCAGCGCGATGGCGCCGATGGCGAGCAGAATTCCGCGCAGCACGAGGCGGCCGGCGAGCACGGTCGATAAGAGGCGCGCCGTGCCTTTCAACTCGAGACTGTCTGAGGCCACCGATCGGAAGAAGCGCAACGCGAACACGGTCGCTTGCGCACCGGCCATCGATGCCGTGGCAATCGCCAGCCAGCGGCTCGGACCAGCGACGGCTGCCGCTGCGAATAACGGGCCGAGAATCGCGGCGGTCAGGTTGAACTGCAGGAGCGTGTATCGCGTGTTCCAGGC
>JBKPRH010000258.1:0-20355 GCA_046765795.1 Acidobacteriota bacterium
CCCATGGACACCACGCGAACCCTCACGCTCGTCTGCGTCGTGCTGATTGCTGCCACCACCGCCGGGCCATCGCCGAGCGCCGCACAGCGGCCGGAGCCGCGGGTCGTCGAGATCACCGTCCGCCGCTTTGCCTTCGAGCCCGCTGAAATCGAAGCGACGGTGGGGGAGAAACTCACGCTTGCCGTGCGCTCGGCGGACGGTGTCCACGGCATCGAGATCAAGAAGTTCAAGGTCAAGAAGGAGATCCCCCGCGGCACGGCGCCCGTCATCATCGAGTTCACCCCTACCGAGGCCGGACGCTTCCCCATCGTCTGCTCGGAGTACTGCGGTGACGGTCACGACGACATGAAGGGCGCCCTGGTCGTGAAAGCACGCGAGACTCAACCCTAGGAGGTGAGATGCACGTGTTTCGATACATGATGGGCGCGGCGCTGCTTGCGCTCAGCGTCGGCAGTGCTGCGTGTGACGAATCGTTAGATACCGTCACCGGTCCTACACCCAACCTGGTCCCGACGTTCTCGAGCATTCAGAACGAGATTTTCAGCAACAGCGATTCGTCGGGCAGGGTGGCCTGCACGAACTGCCACAACGCCATCGGTGGCCGATTCAACGGCCTCGATCTCTCGCCGGCGGTTTCGTATGCGAACCTGGTGGGCGCCCAGAGCCGCGGCAAGATCGGCGCGGTCCGCGTCATTGCCGGCGATCCCGAGAACAGCTATCTAATTCACAAACTCGAAGGCCGTCCGGGTATCGTTGGCGTGCGGATGCCTCAAGTCGGTCCCCCGTACCTGACCGATGGACAGATACTGGTGATCAAGCGCTGGATCGAACTTGGCGCGCGCAACGACTAGGAGCGTACTGAGATGAAGTGGTCGAGACTGTTTCTCGCTATCACCCTGATTGCCGTGATGTGGCCGCACAACGCCGGAGCGCAGACCAAACCCGCGCCGGCAGCGGCCCCCGAGGACGATCCGGATCGCGATCCCAATCGCAATCAGCCGGACTTCACCATCGTCAACCTGCCGACGACACTGCGCGTACCGCGGTTCAAGAGTGCGTTCCGCGTCACGCACCGGTTTGGACGGCCGCTCGGTGCCGGCGACTTCGGCGACCTGGCGAGTGATTTCTTCGGGCTGGATTCGGGCGCGCAGATCGGCCTCGAGTATCGCTTCGGGATCATTCGCGGCGGGCAGATCGGCATTCACCGGACGAGCAACAAGACGATCGAGTTCTTCGGGCAGTACAGCGTGCTGCAGGAGAAAAACAACGGCGTCGTCGGCCTCGACGCGTATTTCAGCATCGATGGGACGAACAATTTCAAAGACAGCTACACGCCGGCGCTCGGCGTTGTCGTCTCACGTGAGCTTGGCGGATGGGGGGCGATCTACGCCGAACCGATGTGGGTGAACAACTCCAACCCGCTGCCCAGCGAACTGACCGACGACAACGACACGTTCATCCTCGGCCTCGGCGCTCGACTTCGCATCCGGCCAACGGTGTATCTCGTGGGTGAGTTCATCCCGCGGGTCGGCTACGAGCCGGGCGTCAACCACGGCACGTTCGGCATCGAGAAGCGCGCCGGCGGGCACGTGTTCCAGCTGAATTTCTCGAACGGCTTCGGCACCACGATGGGCCAGCTCGCGCGCGGCGGCACCGGCAGCGAGGACTGGTATCTCGGCTTCAACATCTCGAGGAAGTTCTTCTAATGACCACACAGCGATTCGCAGCGGCGTTTTCGATCGTCGCGCTCGCGTTGCTCGCGTCAGCGTGCGGCGGCAGCGACAATCCAACGGCACCTTCAGGTGGTGGAGGCGGGGGCGGCGGTGGTGGCGGGACATCCGCTGCGACGATCACCATCACGGCGGCCGGCGTCTCGCCATCGAGCGTGACGGTGTCAGCAGGCTCGCGAGTCACGTTCGTCAACAACGACAGCCGGCCTCACGATATGAATTCGGATCCACATCCCGAGCACACGGACTGTCCCGAGATCAACGTCGGGTTCCTCTCGGCAGGACAGAGTGGAACCACGCAAAATCTGAACCGCGTGCGCACCTGCGGCTTCCACGATCACAACCAGCCCGATGTTCAGTCGCTGAAGGGCACGATTCGCATTCAATAACAACTCCTAACGACCATATCCCGACTACCAACCACCTCTAATTCCCAACTCCCAAGAAATTCAATTGGGAATTGGCAGTTGGGCGTGGTTGGGAATTGGGCGTTGGTAGTTGGGCGTTATTCAGCAGTCTCTCCCGGCTTCAACTCCAACACCTGAATGCCTCTGGACTCGACGAGCCGTTTGAGCTCGTCCGGCGTACCGGTCAAGATCGGAAACGTGCCCCAGTGCATCGGCACCACCTGGCGCACGCCGAGCATCTGACACGCGCGCGCCGCATCGATCGGATCCATCGTGAAGCGGTCACCGATGGGCAGGAATGCGATCTCGGGTTTGTAGCGCTCGCCGATCAATCGCATGTCGCCGAACAACGCGGTGTCGCCGGCGAAAAAAATGGCTCGCTGATCCTCCAGCCGAATCACGAAGCCGGCAGCCTCGCCCATGTAGACCATCTTTCCATCATCAATGAACCCACTGCTGTGGCGCGCGTCGGTCATCGTGATCGTCAGACCCGCGACCTGCAGCGAACCGCCTCTGTTCATCGGCGCCACGTTCTGCAGGCCCTTCCGCCCGAGCCAGTCGCACAGTTCGTAGATAGCGACGACCGTCGCCCCGCTCTCGCGTGCGCAGAGGACGAGATCATCCATATGGTCGCCGTGACCATGCGAGACGAGGATGACATCAACCTGGGGCGGCTTCTTCAGCGCCTCAGGACACGCCGGGTTCTCCCGCAGCCACGGGTCAAACAGAAGACGCTTCCCACCCGGAGTTCGGACAAGAAACGTCGAATGTCCGAACCACGTGATTGCCAGCTTCTGCATCATGAAATTGACGATTGACGAATTGATTGTCGATTGAAAGATTTGCCGAATGCGGTCTCGAGCGACGTCGAGAATTCTGCCCTATTTCAAATGCGCAGTCGTTGATTCATCGGAAAAACACGCGGCATGGAGCCAGTCTCAGCTCACCGCCAGAGCCAATGCAGGCGCGTATGCAACCGCGCGAAAGCGTCATCCAATCCTCGATAAATCCGTCAATTCGTAAATCGTCAATCGTCAATTACACTGTACGTAGGTCCATGATCGAAGCCCCTTTGCAGTTCGTGCCTCCCCGCGAGCCCAAGCCGGCCTGGCTCAAGGTCCGCGCCCCAGGGTCGGACAACTACCTGCGGCTCAAGGGGATCATGAAGGACCTCAAGCTGAACACCGTGTGCGAGGACGCGCGGTGTCCCAACATCGGCGAGTGCTGGCACCATGGCACCGCGACCTTCATGATCCTCGGCGACGTCTGCACGCGCGCATGCTCGTATTGCGCCGTCGCGCACGGCCGGCCGACCGAGCTCGATACCGCGGAACCGGCGCGCGTCGCGGAAGCGGTTGCGCGCATGGGACTGCAGTTCGCGGTGATCACCTCCGTCGATCGCGACGACCTCGCTGACGGTGGTGCATTCATCTTCGCCGAGACGATTCGGCTGACCCACGAGCGAGTACCGTCGTGCCGCATCGAGGTGCTGATTCCGGATTTCCAGGGCATCGAGTCGTCGCTTCGGACGGTCCTCGATGCCGGCCCCGACGTGCTCAATCACAACATCGAGACTGTGCCGAGGCTCTATCGCATGGCGCGTTCGGGCGGCCGCTATCCACGCTCGCTGGAACTGCTCGATCGGTCGCGGCACTATCGTCCAGACATCGCCACCAAGACCGGCATCATGGTCGGCCTTGGCGAGGAGCGCGAGGAAATCCTCACCGTCTTCGACGACCTGCGTCGGGTCGGCGTATCGATCCTGACGATCGGTCAATACCTCAGACCATCACCCGCCCACGCGAAGATGACGCGCTACTACCATCCCGACGAGTTCGCGGATTTGAAACGAGTCGCGCTCGAGAAGGGATTCGTGCACGTCGAGTCGGGGCCGCTGGTCCGGTCGTCCTATCACGCGCACGAACAGGCCGACGCGTTCGAAGCCACGAAGACGCGTTACTAGTTCTGCACAGTCTTCAGTCTTTCTGGTCCCACCAGATCTTCTCTGGGAAATCCCTCGCCGCTGTGCGCATACAAGACTGACAATCGTCGCCAACCGCTTCACTGACCGTGGGTTACGCAGAAGACACCGCAGTGGCGGCCTTCTTGCTATTTTTTGGACCCGATTACGATCATGAGTGTCGCGACCACTACCAGCTCACATCCCTGCACGTTGTTCATTGGATCGCAGCCGCTGCTCGAGGCGTGGAATGCCCGCGCCAAGTCAGTGGAGACAGTGATCCCGGTCGCGCACACCGACCTCTCACGCGCGCTCGAGATGATTGGAACGAGACGCCCTCAAGTCGTGGTGATTGAGCAAGCGGTCGCGGCGAGTGGTTCCGGTTCAGCCCTTATGGCCAGATTGCACAACGAGCGCTACGAGCGCGGCATCGAGATTCGTCTGCTTCCAGCCGAGCGGGCCGCCGACCTGATGTCGTCGGAGCCAGGAGACGTGCATCCGCAGGTCTGGTTGTCAGTCCTGGCCGAGCCGCTGCCGGCCCGACCGCAGCGTCGCGCCACGCGCGTCCGCGCCCGCGACGACGAGCAGGCGTTCATCGACGGTGCGCCGGTGACCTTGCTGGATGTCTCTGCGAGTGGGCTGCAGGTCCGATCGACGATCGTGCTTCGGCCGCAGCAGCGCGTGCGCGTCGTGCTGCCTCCTGAACGTGGATCGGTGAGGGCGGCGGCGGTGGTGGCGTGGTCGACCTTCGAGATCGGATCCACGCCTCACTACCGCGCGGGCCTCGCGTTCACCAGTGCAATCCCAGGCCTGGTGGACGACGCCTCGAAGGCGTAAGGCCCGGCTGACCTACGCGGCCGCGGCGTGCGAACCGCGCTCGCGATTCTTACGCTGACGGCGAACCTTCACCAGGGCGAATCCCATCACCGCAATCACGGCGACAAACGCGAACATCATCATGTCGAGCCTCCTTCACGGGTGAACACACGGCTCCGCCGCGAAGGCGGACGCCGCATGAGGGGCAAGGCACATGCCGCGGGGGATTCCCCCGGGCTTGCCGGCTAAGTCGTGTGATGGCTGCTGGTTAGACGGAACGGCTGGCGCCTGTAGCGCCAGCCGTGATCAGATCTGCACGGCAAGGTTGTAAGCCGTGTACGACGGTCGTTATTTGAAGATTCGCAGCAGTTTCGTGACCGGATCGAAGTAGCGATCGACCACGCGTTCCTTGAGCGGGATGATCGCGTTGTCGGTGATGTGAATGTGCTCCGGGCACACCTTCGTGCAGCACTTCGTGATGTTGCAGTAGCCGATACCGTCTTTGTCCTTCAGCTCCGCCACGCGATCCTCGGCGTCGATTGGGTTCATCTCGAGATTGGCCGCGTAGACGAAGAACCGCGGGCCGATGAACTCCTCGTGCTTGTGGTGGTCGCGCAGCACGTGACAGACGTCCTGACACAGGAAGCACTCGATGCACTTCCGGAACTCTTGAACGCGATCGACGTCGCGCTGCTGCATGCGCCACGTGCCATCCGCCGCATCCGGTTTACGCGGCATGAACTTCTTGATGCCTTTCTTGACGCGGAAGTTCCACGAGACGTCGGTCACCAGATCTTTGATCGGCGGAAACGTGCGCATCGGCTCGACGGTCACCGGTTCGTGCAGGTTCACCTGGCTCAGACGCGTCATGCACATCAGACGCGGCTTGCCGTTGATCTCTGCCGAGCACGAGCCACATTTGCCGGCCTTGCAGTTCCAGCGCACGGCGAGGTCCGGCGCCTGTTCGGCCTGAATCTTGTGCACGACATCGAGGACGACCATGCCGTCGGTCACCTCGGTGTGGAACGTCTGGAACGTGCCGTCACCTTCCGGATGCGTGCGCCAGATCTTGAACGTCGCAGTGGTCGCCATTAGGACTTCTGCTCCTCGATGACTTGCTTCAGGTAGTCGGGCATGGGGGGAAGCGGCACGCGCGACAACTGCAGATCGCCGTTCTTGCCTTCTTTCACCATGATATTGACGGTACCGAACTCGGCGATCTTGTCCGGATAGTCCTCGCGGAAGTGACCGCCGCGACTTTCCTTCCGCTCGATCGCCGATCGCGCGATCGCCTCCGAGACCGTCAGCAGGTTGCGGAGATCGAGCGCCGTGTGCCAGCCGGCGTGATACTCACGATGTCCGCTCACGCCGACGCGCGTGGCGCGCTCCTTGAACTGCTGGATGCGACGCAACGCCTCCTGCATCTCGCTTTCGGTGCGAACGATGCCGACAAGTGCCTGCATCGTGTCCTGCAGATCCGACTGCACCTTGTACGGGTTCTCGCCCGAGTCGCCGCGTTCGAATGGCGCCAGTGAATCCGTGATGCCTTTCTGGACCACGGCTTCATCCACGCGTGCCTGACCGTTCTCCCGGGCGTACTTCGCCGCGTACTCACCCGCACGCTTGCCGAACACGATTAGGTCCGAGAGCGAGTTGCCACCGAGGCGGTTGGCGCCGTTAATACCCGATGCGCACTCACCTGCCGCGAACAGACCGGGAATCGTCGACATCTGCGTATCGGCATCCACCCGAATCCCGCCCATCACATAGTGCGTGGTCGGACCGACTTCCATCGGTTCCTTCGTGATGTCGAGATCGGCGAGCTCCTTGAACTGGTGATACATGCTCGGGAGCTTCCGCTTGATGTGCGCTTCTGAGTCTTTGAGTTTCTCTTTGATCCAGGCGATGTCGAGATAGACACCACCGTGTGGAGAACCACGGCCGGCTTTGACCTCGCGATTGATGCAGCGTGCGACGTGGTCGCGTGTCAAAAGCTCCGGTGGACGCCGCGCGCTCTTGTCGCCCTGCGTATAGCGCCAGCCCTCTTCCGGATCGGATGCCGTCTGCGGTTTGTAGTTGTCTGGAATGTCGTCGAACATGAAGCGGCGGCCTTCGTTGTTCTTCAGCACGCCGCCTTCACCGCGCACGCCCTCGGTCACGAGGATGCCCTTCACGCTGGGCGGCCAGACCATCCCGGTGGGATGGAACTGGATGAACTCCATGTCGATCAACTCGGCCCCCGCGCGATAGGCCAGCGCATGGCCGTCGCCAGTCCCCTCCCAGCTGTTGCTGGTCACGCGGAACGCACGGCCAAGTCCTCCCGTCGCCAGGACAATGGCCTTCGCGTGAAAGACGTGGAAGCGACCGCGTTCGCGGTCGTAGGCGAGCACACCGGCCGCGCGTCCGTTATCGAGGATCAACTCGATGACCGTGTGCTCCATGTGCACGGTCATGCCCTTGTAGACGGCGTGATCCTGCAGCGTGCGAATCAGCTCGAGGCCGGTGCGGTCGCCAACGTGCGCGAGACGGGGATAGCGATGGCCGCCGAAGTTGCGCTGGTTGATGCGGCCGTCTGGTGTGCGATCGAACACCGCCCCCCAGCCTTCCAGTTCGCGCACACGATCCGGCGCTTCCTTCGCGTGGAGTTCCGCCATGCGCCAGTTGTTGATGTACTGGCCGCCGCGCATCGTGTCCGCGAAGTGCACCTTCCAGCTGTCGCGGTCATCGTTGTGCGCCATCGCCGCGGCCATGCCGCCTTCGGCCATCACGGTGTGCGCTTTGCCGAGCAGCGATTTGCAGATCAGACCGACGGACACACCAGCATCGGCAGCCTCGATCGCGGCACGCAGCCCGGCGCCACCGGCACCGATGACCAGGACATCGTATGTAAAGGTGTTATAGCTCGCCATCAGAAGAGCCTCACGTCAGTCAGGATGCCCATCGAGCACAAACGGATGTACACGTCTGAGAGCGCGACTGAAAACAGACTCATCCAGGCAAAGAGCATGTGCCGCCCGTTGAGGGCGCTCGAGCAGTTGTAGCACGTGGACCGCATCGACGACTTCGAGACTTCGTCCTTCACGCCGCCGACGACGTGGCGAATGGAGTGGCAGCCCAGCGTATAGCTGGAGAGCAGCACGACGTTCACGGCGAGGATCAGCGTGCCGATGCCGATGCCGAATTCGGTCTGACCTGTCGTTGGATTCGGGAACCACAGCGCCAGCCACACGTCGTAGGCGAGCACCAGCAGGAAGAGGCACGCGATATAGGCAAAGTAGCGATGGATGTTCTGCAGGATCAGCGGGAACGTCTTCTCGCCCCAATAGGATTTGCGTGGTTCACCGACCGTGCATGAGATCGGATCCGCCCAGAACGCCTTGTAGTAGGCGCCACGGTAGTAGTAACAGGTGAAGCGGAAGAGACCCGGGAACGGCAGAATCAGCAGCGCCGGCGAGAACGGTGCGAGCGCCGGCCACCATGCGGGCTTCGGTCCAAACCACGCGTGGTGTGAATCACCAAACAGCTCGGGCGAGTAGAACGGAGACAGATACGGCCCGTAGGTGTAATGCGCGTTCTGGAACGCGGCCCACGTCGCATACACGATAAAACTGCCGAAGACCGTGAACACGATCATCGGCTCGACCCACCACCAATCGCGCCGCTCGGTTTCTCCGAAACCACGCGGAACGAGTTTGACGGGCACTGCCTCCATTCATCTCCTCCCTGTTGGTTTTGGGCTCTCGGCTTCAGGCTCCAAAGCCCAAAGACTAAAGCCCAACCTCACTGCGGCACGATCGCCAACGCAGCCTGGCCGCATTCGTTCGCAACGGTGAGATACCGTCGTACGACGTCGGCGCCGACCACATACGGATGTTTCTCGCCAGGCTTGCGCGCGAGCACGGCCGGCAGTTTCGTCTTGCTGCCGTCATAGGCCGTGTGATTCGACAGGATCACATCGGCGCCAGCCTTCGTGGCGATGTCCCGGAAACGCGCGGCCGACTGCGTGTATGCCTCGAGCCTTGGCCGATTCGCGCCGAAGTTGAAGAGCGTACCGCCCCAGGCCGCGGCCACATGTTTCTCTTTGCCATCGCGCAGCGGAATGATGGTCGAGATCGTGCCGTCCGTGTGGCCGGGCGTGAGATACAGCGTCAGCGTCGTGTCGCCGAGCGTCACCTTCATGCCGTCGGTCGCCACCATGTCACGCTTCGGCTTCCTCGGCGGGTTCTGCTGGTCGAGGAGATCGTAGTCGGCCGCAGACATGATGAGCCGCGCGCCGTATTTTTCCTGCAGATACTTCGCACCGCCAGCGTGATCGAGATGCCCGTGCGCGACGATCACATACTTGATGTCTGCAGGATTGAGCCCGAGCGTCTTCAGTCCCTCGACGACTTCGTCTTCGATCGAGTAGTCGTAGATCGCGTCGAGGATGATGATGCCCTGCGAGGTCGTGATCGCCCACGACGAGTACTCCGTCATGCCGACGTAGTACATGTTGTCGAACACCTTCACCGGCTCAGCGTGCCACGTCTCGCGTGCGGGGGGCGGCGGTGGTCCGCCCTGGCGTCCTTGTCCACGGCCAGGTCCACCACCACGTGGCGCCGGGGGCTTCGCCAGCGCGAGTGCGCCGTCACACAGCGGCTGGAAGAGTCCCATGTGATCGCTGCCCGCTGCGGCGCGCGCGGCATCGATGTGCTTCTGCGCCTCAGGAGACACGGCCTGCGCGCCGGCGACCACGCTGCTCCCGAAGAGCCCCGCACACACGCACGCTGCAATCCCACCGACGAGAAGAGGCTTCACGGCAACCTACTTTCGTTTCGGTTTGTAGACGTGAGTGCTCTGCCCGAAGAAGACTTCCGCGCTCTCCATCAGCGACTCCGATAGCGTCGGATGCGGATGAATCACCAGCTTCATGTCCTCCGCGGACGCACCCATTTCGATAGCCAGCGCACCTTCCGCAATCAGCTCGCCCGCCCCTGAGCCCGCGATGCCGACACCGAGGACACGGCCAGTGGACTTCTCGAGAATCAGCTTCGTCAGCCCCTCGGGCCGATCGACAGTGATCGCGCGGCTCAATGCGCCCCACGGAAACTTCGCGACCTCGAATTCGATCCCTTCGGCCTGGGCCTGCGCCTCGGTCAGGCCGCACCAGGCAATCTCCGGATCGGTGAACACGACCGCGGGAATCGCCTGAGGCTCGAAGACGGCCTTGTGACCGGCAATGGCTTCGACCGCTACGCGCGCTTCATGCGACGCCTTGTGCGCGAGCATCGGCTCGCCGGCGACATCGCCGATGGCAAAGATGTTGGGTTCCGCTGTGCGCCTCTGCGCATCGGTCTCGATGAATCCCTTCGCATCGACCTTCACACGCGTTGTCTCGAGACCGGGGATCTTCGAGTTCGGCCGACGGCCGATGGCGACGAGCACGCGATCGAACACCTGCTCTTTCTCCGCCACCTCCCCTTCGAACGTCACGCGAATCCCTTGACCCTCTTCAGCGACCTTCACCACCTTGGTGTTGACCATGATGTTGGCGAAGAGCTTCTTCAGCTTCTTCTCGAGCACCTGCACCAGATCGCGATCTGCACCAGGCAACAGTCCCGGCGTCATCTCGACGACGGAGACTTTGCTGCCGAGGGTGGCGTAGACGGAGCCGAGCTCGAGGCCGATGTAGCCGCCGCCGATCACGAGCAGCGACTTCGGGACGTCGGGCAACTCGAGACCCGAGGTCGAGTCCATCATGCGAGGACTGTCGAGCGAGAGCGATGGAATTTTCGTCGGGTGCGAACCAGTGGCGAGAATCAGATGTTCAAACTGGACTTCCGTCTCGCCCGACGCGCCAGCGACCTTGAGCGACTTGGGGCCAGCCAGCGTCGCGCGTCCCTGAACGAACTTCACCTTCCGCAACCTGGCAACGCTGCCAACGCCGGCGGTGAGTTTATCGACGACGCCTTGCTTGTAGGTGCGCAGCTTGTTGACGTCGATGCTCGGCTCGGTAAATGTCACGCCCCAATTGCCGGCGTGGCGCGCTTCGTCGACGACCTTGGCGACATGCAACAGTGCCTTCGACGGGATGCATCCACGATAGAGACAGACGCCGCCGGGATTCTTTTCCTCGTCGATGAGCGCGACCTGCATCCCAAGGTCAGCCGCATAAAAGGCCGCCGCATATCCACCCGGGCCCGCGCCCAGTACCGCTACCTGAACAGATTCCGCCATCAGCCGACCAATGAAAGAAGGAAGGGTTGCTCGATCGCCTCGACGACCCAACGCAGGAACCGCATCGCGTCGGCGCCGTCGATCACGCGGTGATCGTACGAGAGCGAGAGCGGCAGCCGCTGCATGGGCTCGAACTTACCGTCTTTCCACACCGGCTCGATGGCTCCGCGCGAGACGCCGAGAATCGCGACCTCAGGCCAGTTGACGATCGGAGTGAAGTACGTGCCGCCGATGCCGCCGAGATTCGAGATCGTGATCGAACCGCCGCTCATGTCGTCCGCGGAGAGCTTGCGGTCGCGCGCTTTCTCCGCGAGCTGATTGAGCTCGACAGCGATCTGCGTGATGTTCTTCTCGTCGGCGTTTCGGATGACCGGCACGAGCAATCCGCGATCGGTGTCGACCGCGACGCCGATGTTGACGTACTTCTTGTAGACGATCTCGCCGCGCTCGGTATCGATGGACGCGTTGAACTGCGGGAACTTGCGCACGGCCGTCGCGAGAATGCGGACGAGCATGGCGGTCACCGTCAGGTTCCCTCCCGCCTTCGACACCTGCTCCTTATGACGCTTGCGCAGGACCTCCAGCTCCGTGACATCCGCCTTGTCGAACTGCGTGACGTGGGGAATCGTGTTCCACGCGTAGCTGAGATGCTCGGATGTGACGCGCCGGATATTGGTCCACGCCTGACGATCGACCTCGCCGAACTTCGAGAAGTCCGGAAGCTGTCGCGCTGGTCGCGCCATCGTGCCGGCGCCGACGCCCGCAGATCCGACGCTGCTCAGGATCCGCCGCGCCTGTTCCTTGACGTCTTCCTGCGTGATACGCCCGTTAGGACCGGTACCTTCGACATCGTTGATATTGACGCCGATTTCGCGCGCGAGCCGTCGCACCGCAGGGGATGCGGGTGCCGCACGACCGTCTGGTCTGGCTGGCGGAGGTGGCGCGGCTGCAGGCGCCGGCGCTGGCTCCTGCGTCTGCCTGCCCTGAGCAGAGTCGAAGGGCCGCACGGGCATCGGGACGACCCTCGACGACGCTGAGGCTTGAGCGGGAGCGGGGGCAGGCTGCGGCGTGGCCGCCGGAGGCGCATCGAGCGAGCGCGCCGCGTCTGGCGGTGGCGTCTTCGCGGCCGCTGCGCGATCGCCATTGCCCGATGCAGGCGCGTCAACGGTCAACACCACCGCGCCGACCTTGACTTTGTCGCCTTTCTTGACGCGGATCTCTTTGACGACACCGGCCACCGAGGACGGCACCTCGATCGTCGCCTTGTCGGTCTCGAGCTCGAGCACCGGCTGCTCACGCGTGATCGTGTCGCCGACGTTCACGAGCACCTTGGTCACGTCGCCCGTGGCGACGTTCTCACCAAGTTCTGGAACCTTGAACTCTGTCATGAAATCGCAGGGTTCGGCTTGTCGGGGTTAATCCCCAGATCCTTGACCGCCTTCTGCGGAACGCCGGCCTCCACCTTGCCGTCGCGCGCCAGATCAACGAGCGTCGCCAGCACGATGTGCTTGGCATCGACCTCGAAGAAGTCGCGCAGCGACGAACGGCCTTCACTGCGGCCGAAACCATCGGTGCCGAGTGACGTGATGCGTCGTCCGGCCCAGCGATCGATCGCGTCGGGCAATGCCTTCACGTAGTCGGACGCAGCGATGATCACACCGTCGGTGCCGGTCAGGCACTGCGTCACATACGGCACACGCGGCTTCTCGCCAGGATGCAGGCGATTCCAGCGCTCAGTCGCATGACCTTCGCGGTACAGCTCCTGATAACTCGTCACGCTCCAGACGTCGGCGCTCACGCTGTACTTCTCTTCGAGAATCTGCTGCGCCTTCAACGCCTCGTTGAGAATCGCACCGCTCCCGAGCAACTGCGCGCGCGCCTTCGCTTTCTTCTGCGGCGACGGACGCAGGAGATACAGCCCCTTCAGGATTCCCTCGCGCGCCCCGTTCGGCATCGGCAGCATCTCGTACTGCTCGTTCATCACGGTGATGTAGTAGAAGATGCTCTCGCCGTCTTTGTACATCCGGCGGATGCCGTCTTCGACAATCACCGCGATCTCGAACGCAAACGCCGGATCGTAGGAAATCAGATTCGGAACGGCGAGCGCGAGCAGATGGCTGTGGCCGTCCTGATGCTGCAGCCCTTCACCCGACAGCGTCGTCCGGCCCGCGGTGCCGCCGAGCAGGAATCCGCGCGTGCGCGTGTCGGCTGCGGCCCACACCAGATCGCCGACGCGCTGCATGCCGAACATCGAGTAGTAGATGAAGAACGGAATCGTGTTGATACCGTGCGTCGCGTAGGCGCTGCCTGCGGCGATGAACGACGAGATCGATCCGGCTTCGGTGATGCCCTCTTCGAGGATCTGCCCTTCTTTCGCTTCCTTGTAGTACAGCAGCGTGTCCATGTCGACCGGCTCGTAGAGCTGACCGACGTGCGAGTAGATACCGACCTGCCGGAAGAGCGCCTCCATACCGAACGTGCGCGCTTCGTCTGGAACGATTGGCACCACGAGCTCGCCAATTTCCTTATCGCGCAGCATCTTCGCCAGCATCCGCACGAACGCCATCGTCGTCGACGCCTTGCGGCCTTCGCTGCCTGAATGGAATTCGGCGAAGAGTTCTGGGAGGGAATCGGTCTTGAGCGGTTCGACCTGGACTTTCCTGGCGGGGACGAAGCCACCGAGTTGCTTGCGCCGCTCGAGCATGTAGCTGACTTCGGGACTGTTGTCGGGCGGCCTGTAGAACGGCGCCTTGGCCACGTCCTCGTCGCCAATCGGGATGCCGAATCGGGTGCGGAACGCCTTCAACTCGTCTTCGTTCAGCTTCTTCTGTTGGTGAGTGATGTTCTTGCCTTCACCCGCCTCGCCGATCCCGTAGCCCTTGATGGTGCGCGCCAGGATAACCGTCGGCTGACCCGTGTGCTGAACAGCGGCGTTGTAGGCCGAGTAGACCTTGATCGGATCGTGGCCGCCGAGCGTGAGCTTTTTCAGCTGCTCATCCGACAGGTGCTTGACCATGTCGAGCAGACGCGGGTCGGCGCCCCAGAAGTGTTTGCGGACATACTCGCCCGATTCGACGGCGTACTTCTGATACTCGCCGTCCACGACCTCGCCCATGCGTGTGACGAGCAGGCCGTCGTGATCTTTTTCGAGCAGCGCGTCCCACTCGCTGCCCCAGATCACTTTGATCACGTTCCATCCAGCGCCGCGGAACGCGGCTTCCAGCTCTTGAATGATCTGGCCGTTGCCACGCACCGGACCATCGAGCCGCTGCAGGTTGCAGTTGATGACGAAGATCAGGTTGTCGAGCTTCTCGCGCGAGGCCAGCGTGATCGCGCCGAGCGTCTCGGGCTCGTCGGTCTCACCGTCACCGAGGAACGCCCACACCTTGGAGTTCGAGCGCTTCTTGAGACCGCGATCCTCCAGGTAGCGCATGAAGCGCGCCTGATAGATCGACATGATCGGACCGAGGCCCATCGACACCGTGGGGAACTCCCAGAAGTCGGGCATGAGCCACGGATGCGGATACGACGAGAGGCCGCCGCCCGCTTTCAACTCGCGCCGGAAGTTCTCGAGCTTCTCCGCCGAGAGTCGTCCTTCGAGGAACGCGCGCGAGTAGATACCAGGCGCGGCATGTCCCTGGAAGTAGATGATGTCGCCGTCGTGGTCCTCGCCCTTGCCCTTGAAGAAGTGGTTGAACCCCACTTCGTACAGGGTGGCGGCGGACGCAAACGTCGAAATGTGCCCACCGATGCCATCTTCGGCCTTGTTGGCCTTCACCACCATCGCCAGCGCGTTCCAGCGGACGAGGCTCTTGATGCGGCGCTCGATCTCGCGGCTGCCAGGAAACGGCGGCTGCTCTTGTGTGGGGATGGTGTTGATGTAAGGAGTGTTGGCGGTGAAGGGCTGCGAGACGCCGTGTCGGCGAGCATGATCGCTCAGCTCGCGTAGCAGGCGACTAACTCGAGCGGGGCCGCCGGACTGAAGCACATAGTCGAGCGACTCGAGCCACTCGCGCGTCTCAAGCGCCTCGATTTCCGCGGCGTCCTTCGGTGCTGTGTTACGCATGAATCCTCTAAACAACTTATTCTAGTCTTCGTCGCGGCCCCAATGAAACCTGTATCGGCCAACGTTGCCCCACGAATCATCGCGGGCTCGCTCAGCGCGCGTCTGGCTGATGCTCATCATGCAATCGTGTCATGCGAACGTTGCACGCGCCTCCGCTCGTACTGCCGCGCCGTAGCACAGGAGAAGAAGCGCGCGTATCGCGGCGAGACGTATTGGGGACGTCCCGTTCCCGGCTTCGGCGATCCCGAGGCGCGCCTGTTGCTCGTCGGTCTGGCACCAGCGGCACATGGCGCGAACCGCACAGGACGCGTGTTCACAGGTGATGGCATCGGCGGCTCGGGCGACTTCCTCATGTCAGCGCTCCACCGCACAGGCTTCGCCAACATCTCCACCTCACGACAGATTGATGACGGGCTCACTCTTAAAGACGCGTACATCGTGATGGCGGTGCGCTGTGCTCCACCGGACAACAAACCACTGCCTGAGGAGATCTCGCGCTGCCTCGATCATCTCGATGCAGAGGTCAACGCGATCACGAACGCGCGAGTCGTCATCGCACTCGGAAAGATTGCGTTCGATGCGTGGCTGCAGCTGCTGCGCCGGCGTGGTGTGCGGATGAGTCCGCGCCCACAGTTTGCGCACGGCAGTGCGGTGCGTGTGTCTGATGGTCCATCGGGACCACACACGCTGCTCGGCTGTTATCACCCGAGCCGGCAGAACACGAATACAGGAAAGCTGACGCCGGTAATGATGGAGAGGATTTTCAGAAGAGCGAGAAAGTTACTGTAGGGCGACGCGTGCGTCGCGGAGTGTAACGGAGGGGCGAGGCATGCCTCGCCCCTACGAACGTCAGTTAACAGCGCCAGCCTTGAATTTGAAGCCGGCCTGCGGATCGCCTTCGCGATACAGCCCGTGACACTGCTTGCAGTTAGCGGTGGCGTTGCCGGCAGCCATCTGCGCGGCCATCACGTCGCCCTTTGCTGCAGCAGCCGCCGCATCGGCGAAGCCCATACGCGCCGACGCCGCAAGCTTCACGGCATCGTCCTTTTTCTGGGCCGCCCAGAACTTCTCGATGTCGGCGAACGCCGCTGACGCGGTCTTCGCTGGCGCGACGGCATCAGCCGCGTTGCCACCCTTGAGCGCTTTCTGCAACTCACCGTTGGCCTGGGCCGCTTCCTTCATCTTTGCCGGGTAAGTCGCGACGGTGAGCCCACCCTGCGCGTGCAGGCTGTAGCTTGCGCTGACCACCAACCCCAGAATGAGAACTCCACAGAGACTTCGCATATTGAATCCCTCCTCACGACCGGTGCATTCGCGACTGCCCGGACCCGGGTGCGCGCCGACGGGGTGCGGCTGGGGATTATAGTCGAAGGACGTCAACTCCCAACGGCCAATGCCCAAATCCCAATCAACTCCCAATTCCCAACGCCCAAACCCAACAAAAAAGTTGGGGTTCTGGGGAGTTGGGCGTTGGGAGTGGTTGGGAGTCGGGTGTTGGGCGCTGGGAGTTAAATAGAGCCAGCCTTGAGCTGATACTGCTGATTGGCGTCCTGCTCGCGATACTGCTTGTGGCAGGCTCCACAGGTCGCGCCGACCTGCTTGAACGCGGCAAGAACGGCCTGCTGATCCGGCATCGGCGCGTTGAGCGCCTGTTCGACCGCGGTCACCTTCGCAATCGAGTCCTTCAGCATGGCCACCGCGTCGTCTTTCTTGTTTGAGGTCCAGAAGCTCTCGGTATCCATCAGGGTCTGCTTGACGATCGCAACCTGGGCCTTCGCATCGGCCCACGCCATGGACTGAATCGCCTTGTTGGTCGCGGCCTGAGCAGGCGCGATCTTCTTCATCGCCTTATCGAGATCCTCCGGGGTGGTCACCTTCTGGGCGGCAACAACAGCGGTGGCGAGAGCGGTTACAGCAAAAGTGTATGAAATAAGCCGACGCATCAAACGGTCCTCCTCGGGGGTCGATCCCTCTTCTTACCTCATGCTCCCCGATTCGGAGGCTGTCACGCAAGCGCGCGGCGTAACGTCCGCTCGTCGGCATTCCCACCGCTCATGACGCACACGACCCTGGCATCGGCGGGCAGGTTCGCCTTGCGCGCAGCGGCGAGGGCCGCAGCGCCCGCCCCTTCGGCGAGATTGTGGGTGCACCTAATCGCGGCCGACACGCCCTCCTGGAGTTCTGATTCCTCGAGCGTCACCACGTCGTCGAGTGAAGATCTGAGCATGTTGAACGTCAGATCGAATGTGGTTCGCGTGGCGATGCCCTCAGCGAACGTCTCGGCGGTTCTCTCCACCCGCATCGGGCCTCGCCATGATTGGGCGAATGCATCGGCACGCGCCGCCTGCACGCCGATGACCTTTGCCTGCGAGCCGAGCGCCGTGCGAACGAGGGCGCAGCCCGCAGCGCCACTGCCACCGCCAATCGGCACGAAGACGTAGTCCACGTCCGGGCACTCTTCGAAAACTTCGAGGGCGTAGGTTGCGACGCCCGCAATGAGAAGCGGCTCGTTGGCGTTGTGCACGTAGCGCCAGCCCTCACGGGCGCTCACGGCTTCGACGAATTCACGCGCCTCGTCGAAATCGCGTCCGTACTCCTGCACCTCGGCGCCGAGTGCACGCATCGCCGCGGTCTTGTCGGGGTTGTTGCCGACCGGCACGACAATCCGACATCGAATCCCGAGAAGACGACACGCTGTCGCCACTGACTGGCCGTGATTGCCGGTGCTCGCGCACATAGCGCCGCGACGTTTCTCCTCGTCGCTCATCCGCGCGGCAAGATTCAGCCCGCCGCGAATCTTGAACGAGCCCGTGGGATTGTGGTTCTCGTGCTTGACCCATGCCGCGCGACCCATCCACTCGTCGAGCAGCGGGTGCTTGAGCAGCGGTGACCGGCGCATGTGGGCATACACGTGCGGCTGTGCGGCAAGGACGTCTTCGTACGTGGGGCCGTTCATGCCCGATTATGAGCGCGCGGCCCGATCGAATTGTCCGGAGGACACGACCCGATCGCGCACGGTCACGGCGAGGTCGGGCCGATTGCTGATCAGGCCGTCAACGCCCCAGAGCAGCAGACGCTGCATGTCGGCGGCCTCGTCGATCGTCCACAGTTGCACTTCGAGTCCGGCGCGATGGGCATGGCGGATGAACCGCCGTGAGACCACGCGCAGCGATCCGGCGTGCTCGGGCACTTGATATCCACCGTACCTCGGGTGCATCGGCGGCCATCCCGCCCATGACCGATAGAGTGCCAACCGCACTTCCATCTGGCCCGCACTGCTGGCCATGGCGGGCAACGCGTCGCGAGCGGCGGTGAGACTCCGCAATCCATACCCCGCCGCGCAGACGCGATCGACGGCGTTGGCCCTCAGAACCTCTGCCGCAAGCGCGAGACCCATTTCCTCGGAGTCGGGCTTCATCTCGACGATGATCGGCACATCCGGATACCGTTCGAGGACCTCACCGAGCGTGGGAACATAGACACCCTTCCCTCGGAAGGGATGCTGGCCCGCGTCGTCTGTAAAGCGATGGCCGGCGTCCACGCGGGACAACTCGGCGGCAGTACGTGCCGACACGGGGCCCGTCGTATTCGTCGTGCGATCGAGGGTTTGGTCGTGACACACGACGGCAATTCCGTCGGCGGACAGCTGGATATCGAGTTCCAGGCCATCCGCACCGGCGGCCAAACCGCGGTCGAACGCCGCTATCGTGTTTTCAGGACCAAGGGCGCAGCCGCCCCGATGCGCGAACACCCGCGGGCGACCTTGCCCCGAAAAGAAAGGCACAATGCCCAATGCTCGATGCTCAATGCCCCTAAAGGCAAGAGCTGGACGTGAGCGTTGGGCTTTGGGCTCTGGGCTTTAGGCTTGAATTTGGGATTTCGGCTTTCAGTCTAGAGCCAAGAGCCCGCAGCCTTGATAGGATCGAAATATGTCCAAGAGGTCCATCTCCACGCTGGGTGTTTTGCGTCAGGCCGTCGAGCGAGGCGAGGTGGCGCACCGGACAGTGCAGCAGGAGGTTCGCGAGAACCTGATCCAGGCGTTGCGCGGCGGGGGTCCGTTGTTCCCAGGCATCATCGGCTACGACGACACGGTCGTGCCGCAGCTCGTCAATGCACTTCTCTCTCAACACAACTTCATCCTGCTTGGCCTTCGCGGCCAGGCAAAGACGCGTCTGCTGCGGGCGTTGGTCACGCTGCTCGATGAAGAGATCCCGGTCATGGCGGGCTGTGAGATCAACGATGATCCGCTGGCGCCGATCTGTGCGTCGTGCCGGGCGCGCATCGCGTCTGAAGGCGATTCGACGCCGGTCGAATGGCTTCACCGCGATCTGCGATACGTCGAGAAGCTGGCCACGCCGGATGTGACGATTGCCGACATGGTCGGCGACATCGATCCGATCAAAGCCGCGAAGTCCGGACTGCAGCTGTCGAGCGAGCTGACCATGCACTACGGTCTGCTCCCGCGCGCCAACCGCGGCATCTTCGCGATCAACGAGCTGCCCGATCTCGCCGGCAAGATTCAGGTTGGTCTGTTCAACATCCTGCAGGAAGGCGACGTTCAGATTAAGGGCTACCCCGTTCGCCTGCCCCTCGACGTGATGATGGCCTTCACGGCCAACCCCGAGGACTACACGGCACGCGGCAAGATCATCACGCCGCTGAAGGACCGCATCGGCTCCGAGATCCGCACGCACTATCCGAGCGGGCGTGCGGACGCGATGGCGATCACGGCGCAGGAAGCGTGGATGACCGGACGAAACGGCGCCGCTCCGCGCGCATCGGTGCCGACGTTTGTTGCCGAGATCGTCGAAGAGATCGCCTTCCAGGCACGCCAGGATCGCCGCGTTGACAAGCGTTCCGGTGTCAGCCAGCGTCTGCCGATCTCGGCGGTCGAGAACGTCGTCTCGAATGCGGAGCGCCGCGCGATCGCGTCGGGTGAGCCCGAGGCCGTCGCCAGAGTGACCGACGTCTACGCGGCTCTGCCATCGATCACCGGCAAGTTCGAGATGGAATACGAGGGCGAGCTGAAGGGCGCCGAAGCGGTCGCGCGCGATCTGATTCGCGCCTCGGTCGCGAACGTCGCTGATGGGTACCTGTCGCATCTTGATAGCCGGCAGATCATCGAGTGGTTCGACCTCGGCGGAAGCCTGCAGCTGAGCG
>JBKPRH010000259.1:0-18109 GCA_046765795.1 Acidobacteriota bacterium
CGTCACGACACCTTCCATGATTCGGCTGAGCGTCGTCGCCGTTTCTGTGGTGATGGGACGCGTAATCACCTTGCGTGGGACGGGCAGGCGCCGGCCGTCGCGGATCACTGCACGCACGACGCGTGGCTGCACGAGCTCGCCACCGTTGGCGACAACGCTGACCGCTTGCGCCATCTGCAGCGGCGTCACGCCGACCTGATAGCCCATGGCCACTGAGGCGAGCGCGCTGTCGGTGAGCTTCGATGGATCCCACACGATGCCCGGGCTCTCGCCGCGAAAGTCCGGTGACGTCGGCTGGCCGAAGCCAAACCGTCGCACGAATTCGCTCATCTTCTCCGGCCCGACCTTGAGCGCAACCTTGATCGCGCCGACGTTGCTCGACTTGATGATGGCCTGCGCGAATGACAGCACGCCGTAGTTGTGATCGTCGCGAATCACTCGGCTGCCGAAGCGAATGTTGCCGGCGCGGGCATCGATGATCGTGTCCGGCGTTGCTGCCCGCTCTTCGAATGCCGCACTTGCGGTGACGATCTTGAACGTCGATCCCGGCTCGTAGATGTCCTGGATTGCGCGATTACGGCGCAGCTCCTCGCGCGCGTCACGATACGCGTTCGGATTGAAGTCGGGCGCGTTGGCGAGCGCGAGAATCTCGCCGGTGTAGGGATCCATGATGATCGCCGACCCGCCCGACGCACCAGCCCACTTGATGCCGTCGCGCAGCTCACGCTCGGCGACGTGCTGCAGATACTCGTCGATCGTCAACTCGAGCGACGCGCCCGCGGTCGGTGGCCGCTCGACGCGGCTGAATGCGCTGCCGCGCGCATCGCGCTCGACGAGCACCGTGCCGGCGCGGCCGAGGATCAGCCGGTCGTACGCCGCCTCGATGCCGGCCAGGCCGACGTTGTCGATGCCAACGTAGCCGAGCACGTGCGAGGCCAGATCGGAGTTCGGATAGGTGCGCTTGCTCTCCTTGATGAAGCCAATGCCCGGCAGGTCGAGCGCCGCAACGCGCTTCGCCTGATCCGGCCACACCTGACGACGGACGTACGCGAAGTACTTGCCCTTGCGAATGCGCTCGACCATCGCCTGGCGTTCCTTCGCGTCGCAGTCGGCCAGTGCACGGCACACCGCGGCGACGCCCGCCTCGGCGTCGCCGAGCTCACTCGGCACGGCGTAGATCGTGTCGGCATCGACGCTGTAGGCGAGGATGTGGCCATGACGATCGAGGATGTCGCCGCGCTTGGCGGGCGCTTCGATCGTGCGCGACTGTTGTCGCTCGGCGCGCGTCGCCAGCTCGTCGTACCGGAAGACCTGCAGATACACGAGGCGCGCCTCGATGCCGACGGCCCAGAGCAGGAGGAAGCCGAACGCCAGGGCGACCCGGCGCTTCAGCGTTGCGCGCAATACGTTGGCGGGCTGGTCGGCCACCGCGAAACTCCGTTCCGTCCTGAGGGCCTAACGTCGAGCGACGACGGACCGCGGCGGGGCCGGGGTCTGGATGATTCGCTCAATCACGATCGCATCGTCAGCAGAGGGCGCCACCATCCGCAACCGTCCCGTGGCCATCCGCTCGATTCGTTCCGGCGAGCGCAGCGTTTCGATCTCGAGACGCAGATGCCGGTTGACGGCCTCTTCGCTGGCGCGCTCGCGCTGCATTTCCTCGAGGCGATACCCGTGGCGGAGCAGCTCGAAGTGCTGCCAGGCCGAGAAGAGCAACACCGCCACGAGGAAGACACCGATCAACGTCGAGCGCCACATCTCGCGATGACGCTCGCGATCGACCTCGCGGACGATCGGGTTGTTGCGGACGTCTTTCTTGATTGCGTATTCGAAGGTCTCGGCCGTCATGTCCGCACCGCCTGTCCTACCGTGTGGCTGCCCGCAGCTTCGCGCTTCGCGCGCGGGGGTTCCGTTCGATCTCGGCTTCCGTCGGCACCTGCGGCCGCTTCGTGCGGATGGTGAGCGTGCCGTTCGCCTGCAGTGCCCGCAGCGTGTGTTTCACCACGCGGTCCTCCAGCGAATGAAACGTAATCACCACCAGACGCCCGGCCGGCGCGAGCCGCCGGGCGGCACGCGTCAGAAACCCATCAAGATCCTCGAGCTCGCGATTGACCCAGATGCGAATCGCCTGAAACGTCCGCGTCGCCGGATCAATCCGCGAATAGCCTTTGCGCGGCACCGCTTTCCGCACGATCTCCGCCAGCCGTCCCGTCGTTTCGATTCGGCGAGTGCGATTGGCCTCGACGATCGCCCGTGCCACGCGCCGCGCGTGGCGTTCTTCCCCGAACTCGTAAATCACGTCCGCCAACGTCCGTTCATCGACCGCGGCAAGCATGTCGGCCGCGGTCGCACCACTCGATCGATCCATCCGCATATCGAGCGGCTCGTCTCTCCGGAAGCTGAAGCCGCGGTCCGGCGAGTCGAGCTGCATCGACGACACGCCCAGATCGGCTAGCACCCCGTCCACCACTTCGATCCCCAACGCGTCGAGCACCGCGACGAGGTTGCGGTAGTCGCTGTGCACGAGCGAGACGCGATCGCCATACGCGCGCAACGCGTCGCGTGCCTGTTCGAGCGCGTCAGGATCGCGATCGATCCCGATCAGCCGCGTCGCGCCACCGTCGAGCATGCGGCGCGCGTGTCCTCCCATCCCGACCGTGCAATCGACATACACGCCGCCGCGCGAGGGTTCGAGATGCGCGGCCACCTCGTCCTCCATCACCGGTGTGTGCACGATCCACTCCCATCACATCCCGAGCTCCGCGAGGTTGCGACCGTCCTCATCCGTCCATGGCTCGCGCTGCAACTTCTGCGCGAAGCGTTCGTCGTTCCACACCTCCAAATAGGAAATGCGTCCGAACACCCGAACGTCGCCTACAATCGAGGCGCTGCTGCGCAGGTGCGCAGGGATGACGATGCGGCCTTGATCGTCGAGCTCGCCGGCCTGGCCGTAGTAATTGACGCGATCGAGAAACTTCAGCAGAGCAGGATGATTGCTGGACGTGCTGAGTGCCTTACGCTCGATCTCGGTCCACACGGTGATCGGGTAAATGCGGACACACTCCCCCGTCAGACTCGTGACGAAGACGTCCGGCCCCTGCTGGTCATGGATGACCGTGCGAAAGATCGTGGGCAATTTAAGCCGACCCTTGTCGTCGATCCGGGCCGGAGCGCTCCCTCGTAACCCTTTTTGCTCCACTGAACTCCACAAAAATCCACAGGGATAGTAGAACTGGCGTGGGGCGATGTCAACCGCAAGCTGCTGATCACCAGTAAGTTACGCCAAACTTTCGCCTTGTTTTCGACTTCGTATAGATTGGGCTCTAACCCTATCCACTCACGCCCACGGGGCGTCGTCTGGGTCAGGCCCGAGCCAGGCCTGGGCCTGACCCCACGTGCTAGGCTGAAAAACTCATGCTTCGTGCGGCTCTAATCGGTCTCCCCTCCAGCGGCAAGACGACCCTGTTCCAGTTGATGACCAGTGCCAAAGAGGCGCCGCGCGGAAAAGGCGACGTCAACATCGGCATCTCCAAGGTTCCCGACGCCAGGCTCGACATCCTGACCGGGATGTACAACCCCAAGAAGCGCGTGCCGGCAACGGTCGAGTTCACCGACATCATCGCGCCGGCAAAATCCGGCGCGCAGGCACTCATCGATGTTGCCGGATACAAGAACGCCGACGCGCTCGTGCACGTCGTGCGCGCCTTCCGCGATGCGGCCGTCCCGCATGCGGCAGGCTCGATCGATCCCGCGCGCGACGCACAGACGATGGAAGACGAGTTGATCCTCGCCGACCTCGTGATCGTTGAACGGCGACTCGAGCGACTCGAAAAAGATTTGAAGAAGGGTCGCTCCACCGAGCTCGACAAAGAACGCGAGTTGGTGCAGCGCTGCAAGGCGGCACTCGAAGACGGCAAGCCACTGCGTTCGCTGCGACTGACTGGTGATGATCTCAAGCGTCTGAGCGGCTTTCAATTCCTCTCGGCGAAGCCACTGCTGCTCGTGATCAATCTCGACGAGTCCGACATCGGCGACATCGCGGCGGGCATCGAAACCGCCGCGGCGAAAGCCGGCCTGACATCGTTCCTCGCTCATGCCGAGACGAAGGCCGTCGCCCTCTGCGCCAAGATCGAGCTCGAGATCTCGCAGCTCGAGGGCGACGACGCCAAAGCGTTTCTCGCCGATCTCGGTCTGAGCGAGTCGGGACTCGATCGCGTGATCAGAACGACGTACGACCTGCTCGGCTACATGTCGTTCTTTACGGTCGGCGAAGACGAATGCCGCGCGTGGTCGATCGCGCGAGGCACGGCGGCGCAGGCGGCGGCGGGCGAAATTCACAGCGACATTCAGCGCGGATTCATCCGGGCGGAAGTCGTCGCCTACGACGCGCTGACCGGCCGCGGCTCCATGGCCGCATGTCGCGAGCACGGCGAAGTGCGCCTCGAAGGCAAGGAATACGTCGTTCAGGACGGAGATATCATCAATTTCAGGTTCGCGACGTAATGCAAGATGCAAAATGCGAATGCAATTCTGAGAGTTGCTTCTTTGCATTTTGACCTTTGAATTTTGCATTGACCCAGATCCGCAGGATTCTCGTCGCCGACGCTCACGTGCCGTTTGTCACCGGCGGTGCCGAGCTGCACGTCCGATCGCTCATCGACGTGCTGCGACAACGCGGTCACGACGTCGACCTTGTCGCGCTTCCCTTCCGATCGCAGCCCAAGGAGGACCTGCTCGCGCAGGCAGCCGCGTGGCGTCTGCTCGATCTGTCATCCAGCAACGCCCAGCCGGTCGATCTGCTGATCGCGACTCGGTTCCCCACCTACTTCGCCAGGCATCCTCGCAAGGTCGCGTGGGTGATCCATCAGCATCGTGCCGCATACGAGTTATGCGGCACACCGTACAGCGACTTCGAGCACACCGAAGGAGATGTCGGACTTCGACGCAGGCTGTTCGAGCTCGATGCGCGCATGCTCGGTGAATGCCGGCACGTGTTCGCCAACTCGAACAACACCGCGCGGCGATTGCAGACGTTCAATGGCGTACCGGCTGAAGGGCTGTATCATCCGCCGCCACTCGCCGAGCGTCTGCGGCAGGGACCGTACGGCGATTACGTGCTGGTGGTTGGACGGATCGAGAACGTGAAGCGCGTGGATCTCGCGATCGGCGCGATGGTGCACGTGCCGCCGCCACTGAAATTGATCATCGCCGGTGACGGCTCGCAGCGGGCAGCTGCAGAGCGATCGGTCGCGGAGCATGGCTTGCAGCACCGCGTGGTGTTCGCCGGTGCAATCCGCGGCGACGATCTGATCAATCTCTACGCCGAAGCGCTTGCCGTCGTCTATGCTCCATTCGACGAAGACTACGGCTACGTGACACTCGAAGCCTTCCTCTGCGCCAAGCCCGTGATCACGGCGACCGACTCTGGTGGAACGTTGGAGTTCGTCGTCAACGATCGGAATGGGTTCGTGTGTGCGCCGGAGCCCGCGGCCGTCGGCGCGGCAATCGCCAGTCTCGCCGCCGATCGCGCCCGCGCCGCGCAGCTTGGCCAGGCCGGATTGGCGCGCGCGCGGCAGATCACCTGGGATGGCGTGGTGGAGCGCCTGCTTGGCTGATCCCTCGAGCGTCTCGATCGTGATCCCGGCGTTGAACGAAGAGGACGCGATCGGCGACGTCGTCTCGAGCCTGCGCGCCGAAGCGATGTGGCGAGAGATCCTCGTCGTGGACGATGGCTCGCGTGACGCGACGGGTGAACGAGCGGCACGAGCCGGCGCGCTCGTCGTACGGCACCCCTATACCAAGGGCAATGGCGCCGCAGTAAAGACCGGCATTCGCCGCGCGGAGGGTCAGTTCATCCTGATCCTCGACGCTGACGGGCAGCATGCACCGTCGGATGCGCGCCGTCTCGTCGAACGTCTTGGTGAGTACGATCTCGTCGTTGGCGCACGCTCGGCCCAGACACAGGCAACCGTCGGTCGGCGCATCGGCAATGAACTGCTCAATCGCCTGGCGAGCTATCTCACCGGGCGGCATGTTCCCGATCTGACGTCAGGCTTTCGCGCCGCACGGCGTGAGCACCTGCGCGAGTTCCTGCATCTGCTACCGAACGGTTTCTCAACGCCGACCACGACAACGCTGGCCTTCATCAAGGCGGGCTACAACGTCACCTTCGAGCCGGTCGATGCGCGTGCGCGCTCCGGTCAGTCGAAGATCAAGTTCGCGAGAGACGGCACGCGGTTCTTTCTCATCCTCCTCAAGGTCATCACCATCTTCAGTCCGTTACGGATATTCGTTCCGATCAGCGCCGCGTCGCTGCTCTTCGGTGTCGTATACGGCCTGCTGAACTTCGCGCTCTACGGACGAATACCGAACGGCGCCGTGATCCTGATTCTGTTCGCAGTGATCGTGTTCCTCGTCGGCCTGATCTCGGAGCAGATCTCCTCGCTCCGCTTCGACGGACCGTCGCGGTCCTAGGAGCCTAGCCTGTCGTCCGTGATGCGCCCTCTCGTGCTGGTGCCGACCTACAACGAGCGCGACAATCTGCAACCGCTCATCGCGGCACTGATGGCTATCGACGGATTGCAGGTACTCATCGTCGATGACAACTCGCCGGACGGCACTGCCGACGAAGCTGAGTCGATTGGCGCAGCGAGCCACGGTCGCGTCTCGGTGATGCGCCGCCCAGGAGCACGCGGTCTCGGCCGCTCGTATATCGACGGTATCGCCGCGGCGCTGCGCACCGACGCGACGCACGTCTGTCAGATGGACGCGGATTTTTCGCACGACCCCGCGGCGCTGCCACAACTCCTCACGGCCGCCGCTGCCGCCGATCTCGTTATCGGATCCCGGTATATTCCCGGCGGAAGACTCAGTAATTGGCCCGCACATCGGCTGGTGTTGAGCCGATTCGCCAACTGGTACGTCCGCGCGATCACTCGTCTGCCGGTGCACGACTGCACGAGCGGATTTCGCTGCTGGACGCGCGGGCTGCTCGCGCGTCTGCCGCTCGATCGAATTGTGTCGGACGGCTACGCCTTTCAGGTGGAAATGGCCTGGGAAGCCCACGCCGCTGGCGGTCGCATCGTCGAAGTGCCAATCACCTTCGTTGAGCGGCGTGAAGGTCAATCGAAGATGTCGGGCCGCGTGATCGCGGAGTCGGTCGTGCTGCCGTGGCGCTTGATCGCTCGGCCGCACAGCCGGTAGTCAAATAGTGATATATCTTTGCCGTGCCGAAACCATCCATTTCGGCGTTCTTTCCCTGCTACAACGACGCGAACACGATCGGTGACCTGGTCATACAGGCCGATCGCGTGCTTGGCGAGCTCACCGACGACTACGAGATCATCGTCGTCAACGACGGCTCGAGGGATGAGAGCGCTTCAGTGTTGGCGGCGTTGACGAAGCAGGTGCCGAGGCTGCGCCTCGTCCACCACCTGATCAATCGTGGCTATGGCGCCGCGCTGCGCAGTGGCTTCGAGCACGCGACGAAGGATCTCGTCTTCTACACCGACGGCGACGGGCAATACGACGTCAACGAGATCGCGATCCTGTTGATGCTGTTGACCGATGACACGCACTTCGTCAACGGCATGAAGATGACGCGCCAGGATCCGCCGCACCGCGTCTTCATCGGAAACCTCCACCGTTTCGTGACACGCTGGTCATTCTGGCTGCCGATCAACGACGTTGATTGCGACTTCCGTCTGATCCGCCGCTCGATCCTCGACAAGATCAGACTGTCAAGCAGCAGCGGCTCGATCTGCGTCGAGCTCGTGAAGCAGGCACAACGCGCCGGTGCGCAATTCCGGGAAGTGTCGGTCCACCACTATGCACGGCGCTCGGGTGTCTCGGAGTTCTTCACGCCGAAGCGCATCCTCCACACCTATGCGGATCTGGCGGTGATGTGGGTGGAGCTCATGATCGTGGCCAAGCTGAAGGGTCTGCGAGCTCTGATAGAATCGGCCGCGTGAGCGGCGCAGACGCGTTCCGCGCGTTCTATCGCGACCGCCGGGTGATGATCACCGGCGGGCTCGGATTCATCGGCAGCAATCTCGCACGTCAGCTCGCCGGCCTCGGCGCCCGCGTGCTGATCATCGATTCGCTCATCTCCGAATACGGCGGCAACCTGTTCAACATTCGCGGCATCGAAGACCGCGTGACGGTGAACATCGCCGACATCCGGCAACAGAGCACCATGAACTACCTGGTGCGTGAGCAGGATGTCATCTTCAATCTCGCCGGCCAGGTCAGCCACATCGACAGCATGCAGGACCCGCACACCGATCTGGAGATCAACTGCCGCGCGCAGTTGACCCTGCTCGAAGCGTGCCGCGTCCACAATCCGCGTGTGAAGGTCGTGTTTGCTGGCACGCGACAGGTCTACGGCCGTCCCGATTCGCTGCCGGTGACAGAATCGCACCTGGTCCGGCCGACGGACGTGAACGGCATCAACAAGGCCGCCGGCGAGTATTACCACGTGGTCTACAACAACGTGTTTGGCGTCCGCGCCTGCTCGCTGCGCCTGACGAACGTCTACGGTCCGCGTCAGCTGATCAAACACAATCGTCAGGGCTTCATCGCGTGGTTCATCCGACAGGTGGTCGAGGACCGCGAGATTCAGCTGTACGGCGACGGCGGTCAGTTGCGCGACTTCGTCTTCGTGGACGATGCCGCGGGCGCGTTCCTTCGTGCCGGTGCGTCCGACGACTGCAACGGCCAGGCGTACAACGTCGGCGGCGCCGAGCCGATCTCGCTGCGCGATCTGGTCGAGCTGTTGATCGACATCGCCGGCACCGGACGATTCCGGCTGGTCGAATGGCCGCCTGAGAAGAAGGCCATCGACATCGGCGACTTCCACGCCGACTCCTCGCTCATCCGTCGAACGCTCGGATGGCAGCCGGTCACGCCGTTGCGCGAGGGTCTCACGCGAACCATCGAGTTCTACCGCGCGCACCTCGACAAGTACGTGACGGACGCGTCGCACGTCGTCGTACCGTGAGCGCGCCCGCGCCGATCCCCTTCATCGATCTGAGACCGGGCGAAGACGACGTCGCGGTCCGCGCCGCCATCCATCGCGTCCTGGCCCGCGGCTGGTTCGTCCTCGGCCCGGAAGTCGACGCCTTCGAACACGAATTTGCGGCCGCATCAGGGGCTGCGTTTGCGATCGGCGTCGGCAACGGCACCGACGCGATCGCCCTGGCGCTGCGCGCACTCGACATCGGCCCCGGCGACGAAGTGATCGTGCCAGCCATGACGGCTGGCTACACGGCACTCGCTGTGATCGCCGCGGGCGCGACACCGGTCATCGTTGATGTCGAGCCCGACACGCTGACCATGAATCCGAATGCGTGCGCCGCCGCGGTAACAACGCAGACGCGCGCGATTGTGCCAGTGCACCTTTATGGGCAGCCGGCTGACATGGACGCCATTCGCAGCGTTGCCGAACGTCACTCGCTCGCCATCGTTGAAGATTGCTGTCAGGCACACCTGGCCACCGAGAACGGAGTCGCAATCGGCACGCGGTCGGAAGCCGCGGCGTTCAGCTTCTATCCAACCAAGAATCTCGGTGGACTTGGCGACGGCGGAGCGGTCATCACTGGCGATGACGCCATCGCGTCACGTATTCGCCAACTCCGCAACGGCGGACAGCGCGCGCGGGCGCATCATGAGGAGGCGGGTGTGAACAGCCGTCTCGACGATCTGCAGGCCGCGGTGCTACGCGCGCGGCTGCCGCTGTTGTCCGAGTGGACGATCATGCGCCGTGCCCTGGCCGCCCGATACCGTCAGCTGCTGCCAGCGGCCCTGCACACGATTCGTGAGCGCGACCCCGGCCACGTGTACCATCTGTTTCCAGTGGTCACGTCCGAACGTGCGTCGCTGCAGGCGTATCTGTCCGCGCACGGCATCGAAACCATGGTGCACTACCCGGCCGCACTGACGGAGCAGCCGGCATTCGCGGCATTCGCCCCTGACGAATGTCCCGTTGCCGTCGCCGCTGCCGGCCAACTGTTATCGCTGCCGCTGTCTCCGCGACTCACCGACGAAGACGTCGTTCGTGTCGCCGACAGCGTGGCGGCCTTTTTTGTGAAAGGACATCGTCTCGCGTGAAAGCTCTGATCACCGGAGGCGCCGGGTTCATCGGCTCCCACCTCGCTGAACGACTGCTACGCGACGGACACGAGGTGGCAGTGCTCGACAACCTGTCCACCGGATCCATCGACAACATCAGTCATCTCAAACAGACACCAGGCTTCTCGTACGCGATCGACTCGGTGACCAACGAATCACTGCTGGCCGAGATGATCGATCGCAGCGATGTCGTCTTTCATCTCGCCGCTGCGGTCGGCGTGAAGTTGATCGTCGAACAACCGGTGCACACGATTGAAACCAACGTGCACGGCACCGAGGTCGTGTTGAAGCACGCGAACAAGAAGAAGAAGCTGGTCTTCATCGCGTCCACGTCCGAGGTCTACGGCAAGAGCACCGACGTTCCGTTCCGCGAAGGCGCCGAGCTCGTGCTCGGCGCGACCGTGAAGCATCGCTGGGCGTACGCCTGCAGCAAGCTCATTGACGAGTTCCTGGCGCTGGCCTACTGGAAAGAGCGCAAGCTGCCGGTGATCATCGTGCGGCTGTTCAACACCGTCGGCCCGCGACAGACCGGTCAGTACGGCATGGTGCTGCCCACGTTCGTCAGGCAGGCGCTCGCCGGCCAGCCGATCACGGTCTTCGGTGACGGCAAGCAGACGCGCAGCTTCACCTATGTTGGCGACGTCGTCGAGGCGTTGATGAAGCTGACGAACGAGCCGCGTGCCGTCGGCGGCGTGTTCAACGTCGGCAACGTCGACGAGGTTTCCATCCGCGAGCTGGCTGAGCGGGTGAAGACGCTCAGCGGAAGCCAGTCATCAATTCAGTACGTCCCATACGACGAGGCCTATGAGGCCGGCTTCGAGGACATGCCGCGGCGCGTGCCCGATATCTCCAAAATTCGCGATTTGGTGGGGTATCAGCCGCAGCTCGAGCTGAATGACATCATCAAGACGGTGATCGAGCACATCCGGCAGAAATGACGGTTGGTGGTTGGTGGTTCGTGGATGGCCGATATACTAGGGACTCACCGCGAGAGGCTCACATGAAGAAATTCCACGTGCTCGCCGTTGTCGCGCTGCTCGCTGCCTGGGCTCCATCAGCCGCGGCCCAAGGCGTCACCCTCGAATTTCAGGACGGTGGCAAGGTCCGCCTGACGGCACAGAACGTCTCGGTGAGTCAGATCCTTGCTGAATGGGCTCGTCGCGGACGCACCACCATCGTCAATGGCGAGCGAGTGGCGGGCGCGCCGGTCACGCTCGAGTTGCAGAACGTGACGGAACAGGAAGCGCTCGACATCGTGCTGCGAAACGTGAGCGGCTATCTCGTCGCGGCGCGTGAGGCACCGGTCAGCGGCGCCTCGACGTACGATCGCATCTACATTCTCCCGACCAGCTCCCGTCCCACGACAGCGGCGGCAGTCGGGCCGTCGCCGCAGCCGGCCATTCAGGTGCAGGACGATGGGGATGACGACGACGTGCCCAATCCTCGCGGACCGAACACGCCTCCTGGTGGTCGTCTGCCGCGAGAAGTCAATCAGCCGACGAATACAGTGAGACCGCCGGTGACTGTCGACGACGATCGTGGTGAGCCCGAGAATCGGCCGGCACCTGCACCGACCAATCCGTTCGGCGTCGCCCCCGGCAGCGCGCGTCCCGGCGTGATCACACCCGCGCCCACCCCGAACCGGCCGAATCAATAGAGCCGTAAAATAGACGCAGCATTTCTTCCGGCGCGCTTCGCGCGCCGGGATTCTGCGTCTTCATGTCTGACATCGATCGATTCCGTCCCGAAGACCGGCGCGGTGTGGACCCGCTGCACCGTCGCATGCAAGGCGCCGACGCGGCTGAAGCCACGCGCTTTCGCTGGGATTGGCAGCATCGGCGGAATCCGCACAACGCCACGGGTCAACCCGGCATCTGGGTGGCGCGCGAAGGTCCGACGGTCGTCGGGCACTATCAGACGCTACCTGTCCGTCTGTCGCTGAAGGGACTCGAGGTGGATGGTGCGTGGGGCACCGACGCGATGATTGCGCCCGAGCGCGATCGCCAGGGACTCGACGAAGCCCTGCTGCGTGCGTGGGATCGCAACAGCGGCGCAGTGCTCGCTATCCGGCTCTCGAAGGAATCGCGTCAGGTCCTCGACCGCTTGCACTGGCCGGAATCGCACGTCGTACCGGCGCTCGTGAAGCCGCTGACGCGCCGCGCGATGCGCACGCCGCATCTGCCTGTCGCCTTCAATCGACTGATTTCCGCAGTCACGCATCCGCTCGTGCAGATCGTCGCGCGCTCGCGTCCGCTGCGCGCGGAGTGCGAGCCGATTCGGCGATTCGATCATGCGTTTACCGCGCTGTGGGAGCGGCTGGCGCCGAAGTTCGACCTCTCGGTTCGGCGCGATTCGCCATACTTGAACTGGCGATATATCGAGCCGCCGCACGTGCGCTACTCGGTCGTCGCGCTTAAACGCCAGGGCGAGTTGCATGGCTACGCGGTCTATCGCCACCGGCACGAACCACTCGGCCGTGTGACGATGCTCGTGGACTTCCTCGTCGATCCCGACGATGTGTCAGGGCTGAAGACGCTGCTACGCTGGGTGGACCGGGCGGCGGTCGCCGAAGACTCGGATAAAGTGCGCTGCTCGGTGATGCACGGCGCGTTTCGACGCGTGTTGCGCCGGGCCGGATATTTCAACGTCAAATCCACGCTCGACGTCTGCGTGAAAGTGAACGCGGTGCAAGTGCCGAAGGGGTTCTACGATGACACCGATGGCTGGCACATCACGGGCGGTGATTCGGATCAGGATCATTAGACGGACACACGATGAGTCTCAATGACAAAGTCGCGGCAGAGATCACCGCGGCCATGAAATCGAAAGATGCCGCCCGGCTCTCCGCGCTGCGGATGCTGAAGGCGGCGATCATGAACAAGGGCGTCGAGAAGGGTCGCGACCTCGAAGACGCCGAGATCCTGCAGGTCGTGTCGTCGCTCGTCAAGCAACGTCGCGATTCGATCGAGCAGTTCAGCAAAGCCGGCCGCACGGATCTCGTCGAGAAGGAAACCGGCGAGATCGCGGTGCTCGAAGCCTACCTGCCTCCAGCTGCAAGTGCGGCGGAGATTGATGAGGCCGTGGCCGCGGCGATCGCTGAGACGGGGGCCAGTTCGCCGAAGGACATGGGCAAGGTCATGAAGGCCGTCATGCCGAAACTCGCCGGTAAGAACGCCGACGGGAAAGTGGTGAACGAGGCTGTCCGCCGGAAGCTTGGCGCCTGAGCGATCGGCACCGTCGCTCGCGCGGTCGGCCGCGTCTGCAGGCGCTGCGACGATCAGCAGCCGAATTCTCGGTGTCGTCCGTGAGCAGGTGATCGCGGCGTATTTCGGCGCCGGCTTCGCGACCGACGCCTACCAGGTCGCCTTCCGAATCCCCAACCTGCTGCGCGACCTGTTTGCCGAAGGCGCGATGAGCGCCGCGTTCGTTCCGACATTCACACGTTATCTGACGACCTCGGGGAAAGAGCCGGCGTGGCGGCTTGGTAATCACGTCATCAACGCGTTGATTGTGGTCACCGGCGTACTGGTCCTGCTCGGCATCATCTTCGCGGAGCCGCTGATTCGCGCGTTTGCCGCCGAACAGTACACGTCATCACCCGAGAAGCTCGCGCTGACTGTTCAACTCGCCCGCATCATGCTGCCGTCGCTGACGCTGATCGCCGTCGCTGCGGCGTTCATGGGCATGTTGAACTCGCTGCACCACTACTTCATTCCGGCGCTTTCGCCGGCGATGTTCAACGTGCTGACGATCGTCTGCGCGTTCGCGTTGGTTCCCCTGATGCCAGCGTTCGGCCTGCATCCGATCGTGGCCATTGCCATCGGCACGCTGCTGGGCGGCGTCGCGCAGCTGGCGCTCCAGTGGCCAACACTGCGCAAGGAGGGGTTCACGTATCAGCTTGACCTCGACTGGCGCGATGAGGGCCTGCGCCGCATGCTGACCTTAATGGGCCCGGGTACGATCGGGATGGCGGCCACACAGGTCAACGTCTTCGTCAACACCGTGCTCGCGACCAGCACTGTCGAAGGCGCTGTTTCCTGGCTCAATTACGCCTTTCGATTGATGTACCTGCCCATCGGGTTGTTCGGCGTCTCGATCGCCACGGCGGCATTGCCGACTGTTTCTCGTCAGACCACGCTTCAGGATATGAGCTCGGTACGCGAGACCGTCAGCAGCAGTCTGTCGCTGATGCTCATGCTGAACATTCCCGCCACGGTCGGTCTCATCGTGTTGGCCGAGCCCATCGTGCGCGTGGTGCTCGAACGCGGCCGGTTCACGCCAGCCGATACCGCCGCCACGGCCGCGGCTTTGCAGTTCTATGCCGTGGGCCTGGTTGGCTACTCGGTGGTTCGAATCGTCTCGCCGATCTTCTTTGCGATCGGCCGCAATCGCACGCCAGTCGCCGTCAGCACGGTAGTGGTTCTGATCAACGCGTTGCTGAATTATCTCCTCGTCCACACCACGCTTAGCTACCGCGGCCTGGCACTGGGGACGTCGATCGCCGCATTGATCAACGCCGGATCGCTGCTCGTGCTCTTGCGCGGCCATTTGCAGGGAATCAATGAAGGACGCCTGCTCGGGTCGGTCGCGAGAATCGCCGTGGCATCAGCTGTTATGGGAATCGCGGCCGTGTGGTCGCACAACATGCTCGGTACCTGGACGGGGACGGGGACTTTCCTCGCGGAAGTGCTGCGACTCGCGCTGGCGATCGGCTTCTCGCTGATCGTGCTCGCTGGCAGCGCGTGGCTGCTCCGTATCCGCGAGTTCAACCAGGGCGTCGCTCTCGTCACCCGGCGGCTTCGACGAACCTCGCGATGACCGCCGAACCTTGGGGTTCGGCCGAACCTGACGGTTCACGAGGCCCATTCGGCCTCCACCGCACCGTCCTGCTGTTGGCAGCCACGCACTTCATCGTTGACGGCTACGGCAACATCCTCGCGCCGCTGCTCCCGCTGCTCATCACGAATCTCGGCCTGTCGCTCTTCGCCGCAGGCACGCTGCAGATGAGTTTTCAGTTGGCGAACTCAGTCAGCCAGCTCGCATTCGGCCATCTCGCCGATCGCTGGCGTCCGCGAGTCCTGCTGCTCGCCGGACCGATCCTCTGCGTCATCGTCCTGCCGCTGATCGGGCTCGCTCCGAATCCCGTGATACTCGCCCTCGTATTGATCCTGGGCGGGCTTGGCGGCGCGGCATTTCATCCGCCGGCCGCGGCGCTCGTGCATCAGCGCTCCGGTGAGCAGCGCGGGCTTGCGATGTCGTTTCACATCACCAGCGGCACGCTGGGCCAGGCGATCGCTCCCCTGGCGTTCGCTCCGTATGTGCAGCACTTTGGTCTCTCGGCAACACCGCTGCTCATGGTCCCGGCGTTGGTAATCCTCGGCTTTGTGCTGCTCCGCCGTATGCCACCCATCGCGCGGTTACAGGAAGCAGAGGGTGCCAGCGGCTTTCGAGCGCTTCGTCCCTACGCTCGGCCACTGACGCTGCTCTACTTCATCATCGTGCTGCGAACGCTGACCACGAGCAGCTTTTCCACGTTCGTGCCGGTCATGCTCACGCAGCGCGGCCTGTCGCTGGCCCAGGCAGGCACTGCAGTGTCCGTTTATCTTTTCGCGACGGGACTGGGCGGGTTCTTCGGCGGCCCGGCCGCGGATCGATTCGGCCCGCGCCGCGTGATCATCCTGTCGTTGATTGCCGCGGTGCCATTTCTCGCCGTCGCATCGCTGCTGTCCGGCCTGCCGTTCGTCATCACACTGGCGATCGGCGGATTCCTGCTGCAGTCGACCCTGCCGGTGAACGTCACGTTCGGCCAGACCATTGCCCCTATCAGTGCGGCAACGGTGTCGTCGTTGATGATGGGGTTCGCGTGGGGGGTCGGCGGGCTGGTGGTGCCCTTTGTCGGCATGCTCGCCGATCACATCGGCATCTCCCACACCTTGATGGTGATGTCCTTCGTTCCGCTCGTCGCGGCGGCGTTGGCCCTGCCGCTTCCCTCTGCACATCGGGCCCCGTACGTGCCAGTCACACCCTGAGCCGTTTTCCCCCTCGTCTGCACCTTCCGTGATGGGGGAAATACATGACGCGAGCTCACGTAGCTCTGGCGGTCGCTGTCTGTCTGACAGCCTCGGTGGCCGGCGCTCAGGAACGCACGCCGACGGTGACGCTCGAACCATCGACATCCACACGCTGGGATGTGGCGGCGCATATCACCTGGCTCGGGGAGCGACGACCGGCCGAATCGTTTGAATGGGATCGCTGGTTCGGCGTCGCATCCGGGGGCGGAAGCATCGGCTACTACTGGACGACACATCTCAAAACGGAGGTCGATGTCTTCACGTCCAGCGAGGGTGAGACCTACTCGGTCGAGTTCATCTCGGTCCCCGGCCTGACCAGTCCACTGTTCATCGAGCACGACCACGAGGTCCGCTTCACGACGCTGTCAGCCGGTCTTACCAGCCAGTTCTTCGAGAACGCCTGGTTTCATCCGTTCGCGAGCATGGGACTCGAACTCGTGCGGGAACGCGAACACATCGAGACCGTGCCGCCGCCCGTTCCGCCGCGCGGGACAAGCGTGAGCCTTGCGCCAGAAGACGTCATACGAGTGCGTTACGGCGGGCGACCGTATCTCGCCACCGGGTTCAAGGTGTACCTCTCGGAGCACGCATTCATCCGCAGCGACATTCGCACGTCGTGGTCGAGTCAGGGCCTCGCCGCACTGGGATGGCGCAGCGGCGTCGGCGTGGACTTCTAAAAGGAGGGTCAACGATGCGCTTCACGATTCACGTCATGACGATGGCCTTGCTCACGGTGCTGATATCGGTGCAGAGCGCCACCGCGCAAATGCCATCGCCCACGAACTCGCGCGACGTGTGGCGAAATTTTGCCAGGCGCGTGGATCTCGGTACTGAGCTCACCGTACAGCTGAGCGATGGCCATCGCGTTCGAGCGACGCTGGTCGGTGTCGAGGAAGACGCGGTTCTACTGCAACCAAAAACTCGTATCGCTGTACCAGTCCAGGCGGTTCGCTATGACGACATCGTCCGTATGGAGCCGCGAAAAACTGGCCACGGTACCGGCAAAGCAGTTGCAATTGGCGTGGCGACGGGCGTCGGCACGTTCTTCGGGATCATGTTGCTGCTGCTTGCAGCCGTGGGTGACTGAAGGATCCGATCACAACGATCGAACGGGGCCAACGCGCATATTGCCGACTAGGCACTAGTTGGCACAGACTGGTGGGATGCGAGGGCGCTACCCCGGACCCTCGGGGATTTCCTATTCGTTCGGTCCAGGTCCACTGACGTCGGCGATCAAGGCCATCATGATCGCCAACGGTCTGGTCTTTATCGTCACGTTTTTCCAGCCCATCCTCATCCAGCAGTTTGGTGTGAGCCCGAAGCGTGTCTTCGAGGACTACGCCGTATGGGAGCTCGTCACCTACATGTTCGTGCACGGTGGCCCCGGCCATCTGCTGTTCAACATGCTGACGCTCTACCTCATGGGTGTCGAGTTGGAGCGCATGTGGGGCACGAGGTACTTCACCAAGTTCTATTTCGCGTGCGGCATCGGCGCTGGCGTGACGCAGTTGCTGCTCGGCCTGCTCCCCGGATCCATCGGCGACCAGTTCTTTTACACCTCGACGATCGGTGCATCTGGTGCGATCTTCGGCGTGCTGTTGGCGTACGCGTTCTACTTCCCGACGCGACCGATCCTGATGTTCTTCCTGTTCCCGGTGCCCGCGAAGTACTTCGTCATGATTCTCGGCGCATTGGCCCTGCTCTTTGCGGCGGGCGGTGGCGGCGGCGTGGCGCACACCGCGCACCTCGGCGGGCTGGTCACCGGCTACCTCTATCTCAAGCGGCCTCGCCTCAATCTGTTCTCCGAGATTCAGTACCGCTATCTCACGTGGCGCATCAACCGGACACGTCGCAAGTTCGATGTGTATTCGGGTGGCCGCCGCGATGACATCAACCGGCGGGTCCACTAG
>JBKPRH010000260.1:0-12884 GCA_046765795.1 Acidobacteriota bacterium
GCTCAACGCCGGGCGTGCTGATGTTTGGTGCGCTTGCCCTGGCGATTGGTCTGGGTCTCTCGCGCGCATCACGCGCCCGCGCGTAAACTCAGAGGGAGCGACGCCGCTCGGTCGAGGGGTGCGTCCATAGACACACCCTTCGCTTCTGATCATGCGCACTCTCTATCTCGCACTGGCGATTGCGATACTGTCGCTACTGCCGCGCGCCCACGTTGAGGGTCAGGACGGCCCGACGTTCTCGGCCAACTCCGAGCTCGTCGTGCTTCATGTGACCGTCAGGGACAAGAAGGGCGCATACGTCACCGGCCTGACGAAAGATGCGTTCAACGTCATCGAGGACGGCCAGGCGCAGACCGTGAGTCTGTTCACTGACACCGATACTCCGGCGACGATCGGGTTGCTGATCGACAGCAGCGGCAGCATGTGGCAGCACCGGCCGGTCACCATCGCGGGCGCGACCGCGTTTGCAACCGCGAGTCACCCGGAGGACGAGATCTTCGCGATCGCGTTCAACGAGTACGTGACACCCGTGCTGCCGACGGCCTCACCGTTCACGACTGACGGCGGCCTCCTGCGTGTTGCGCTCGAGCGTAATGTCTCCAGCCGTGGCCGGACGGCGTTGTACGACGCAATTGCCGGCGGAGTCGAGTATCTGTCTCGCGGCACGCGCGAACGCAAGGTCCTCGTCCTGCTCAGCGATGGCGGCGACAACGCCAGTCGCACGAGCAGGGACGAGGCGGTTCACAAGTCGCAGGCATCGAATGCCGTGATCTACACGATCGGCCTCATCGAGCCGGACGCGCGCGATGCTAACCCGGATCTCTTGAAGGAATTGTCGATGGCGAGCGGCGGCGAGTTCTACCGTCCCAAGGATTCGAAAGGAATTGCCAACGTGCTCGACAAGATCGCGAACGACATCCGCCACACCTACACGATTGGCTACACGCCGACGAACACGGTGCGTGACGGTGCATACCGCACCGTGCGTGTGGTCGTCACGGCGCCGCCGAACCGGCCGCTCGTCGTGCGCAGCCGTACCGGATATCGCGCCGGCACATCCACACGGTGATCGTCATGGTGAAATGGGCAGTTGCCTTCGTGCGATACGCACTGGCCTTCGTTCTGATTCTCATGGGCGCCATCGCCCTGAGCTGGGTGGCTTTCCACTACATCTCAGCTGCGTGGTTCGATCGTGAGGCGAGAGAAGCGCTGGCCAACATTCGCGAAGCGCCTCGACCCGAGTCCGCGCCGACACCCGACACGATGAGCGTCGGCGAGCCGATCGGCACCCTCGAGATCACGCGCGTCGGCCTGACGGGAGTCGTCGTCGAAGGCGATTCTACTGAGGTGCTCGATCGCGCGATCGGCCATCTGCCGGACACACCGCTGCCGTGGAAGGAGGGCAACAGCGCCCTCGCCGCACATCGCGACACGATCTTTCGGCCGCTCAAAGGTGTTCGCCTCGGTGACGTGCTGCGACTCAAGACGCCACACGGCGACTTCGACTATCGCGTCACCGAGACGCTGATCGTCAAGCCTGAGGAAGTGTGGGTGCTCGATCCCACACCAGTGACGACTCTGACACTGATCAGTTGTTGGCCGTTCAACTACATCGGCCACGCGCCGGAGCGGTTCATCGTCCGGGCCGAGCGGATCCCGACGGTCAGCGTTTCGAACCGCACCGAGTAGATCTCCTACTTAAACGGGACCTCCTGCTTGTAGGTCTTCCCCGTCATATCTTTCGCCGTGATTCGCACCACCTTCATGCGCGTAATGCCGCGGCGGAATCGCGCGCCGCCTGCGCCGGAGAATTGATCGAGCTGTACGTCACGCGTCGCGCCCGACTCGATGCGCGGCATCTGCATTCTGTACGGCGCTAACACGCCTGCAGGCACGAGTTCGATCTGTCCTTCAGCAATCGCCGAGCCGGAACGATTCGCGATTGTCAGATAGGTCTGCGAGACAGTGACACCGAGCGGAGCGTTCGGATCGTCAGCCGCACCGCCGCGACACGCGACGGCTACCAGCGGCAGGAGAAGGGCACAACAAGCTACGAGGGACAGAGCACCCGGCAGTCGCTTCATGAACAGCTCCCTTCGTGAAAGTGGGTCGAAGAGGTGCCGATCGCCGCGAGTATGAGGGTCGTCCGCCGAACGAGGAGACGTTAATACGCCCTGAACGGGTCCGGAGTCAATGGCCGAGCACCAGGAGCCGGTCCGAGTAAGCTCGGCCACCGAAACACTGGCAATCTGCTTGCACCACGTCAACTCGTTATGAGCAATGACCCTCGTTCACTCGGCGAAATGTTCGCGGATCTCACGCGCGAGACACGGTCGCTCATCCACCAGGAGATCGAGCTCGCGAAGACCGAACTCTCGCACAACGCGTCGCGCCTGGTCCCCAGCCTGACGATGATCGTCGCTGGGGGACTGATTGCGTATGGCGGGATCCTCGCGATTGTTGCAGGCATCGTGCTCGGCCTGGTCGCGATTGGCCTGGTCGCGTGGGTGGCGGCGCTGATTGGCGGCCTGGTCATCGCCGGCATCGGCTATGCGCTCGTTCGCGCCGGCATGGCCTCGTTCCGGCCACACGATCTGAAGCCTCGGCAAACGATTGAAACGCTGAAGGAGGACGCGCGATGGCTCAGGACTCAAACCAGATAACCACCGCGATGCGATCCGAGATCGAGCGGACGCGCGCCGAGCTGGGTCACACCATCGACGCCATTCACGACCGCTTGAGCCCGCGCCGCTTCATGAACGAGGCGAAAGACACAATCAGCGATGCGACGTTGGGCCGCGCGAAGCGACTCGCGCATCGCGTCACTGAAGCGGTGCAATCCGGCAACGGTTCGACGCACGTGTCCGCGGTACTCGACAAGGCGCGCAGCAATCCAGGGATGACGGCACTGATCGGCACCGCGATCACTGCGCTGGCGATCGGCTTGATGAAGCGATCGCGCCGGCAGCACTAACGGATGCGGAACGCGGCCAGCTGTCGCGGCCCGTCCGGCGTGGCGGCAATCTCGAGCAGATACTCTCCGGTCGGCAGCGGACCAAGGGAGAGATCGATTTGATGTGATGCCCCCGCTGTCGCCGACGGGGCCACTTGTACATCGAACATCTTGCGGCCCGCACGACTGAGGATCGCGGCGGTCGGCGCAATCGGTTCACCGCCCGCCCCCAGCGCATCGAAGCGAATCAACAACCGGTCCGTGCGTGCGAAGTCTCGCGTCGTGACGGGCATGGCCTCAGCATCGGCTGCCAGCGTCTGGAACTCGCGTAACGTCCGCGGTCGATGAAATCTCGGCGTCCCGAGCGCAGCTGCGCGCCCTGAATAATCCGGCACGTCGATCACGCGCGTCTCACGATCGATAGTCTTCCCCTCGCGGTCAGCCAGCACGATCTTGACGTCCAGCGCTCCGGCATCGGCATCGAACGACACGCGCTGAGGCGGCATACCCCGCCGAAGTTCCACAGACGGACTCTCGAACACGTTCCCGGCTTGCGGACGCGTTGCGGTCACCGTGAGGTTCGCGGCCTCGTCCCCACGTGGGGTGGTGCCAGCAGCAATGAGGGCCTCAGAGACAACTGTCACGCGGCCCTTGCCATCAGCGCCGCGAGAAGTTCCCACCCAGGTGCGCACGACCCGCCCGTCCTGGTTGGGTACAGCGATCGTGGACAGCGCGTCGAGCACCGGTTGCGGCGTGACCGGAGCCGGCGTCGTTGCGCGGCTGACGTCTTCGGCCGTTGACGCCCAGTATCCCTTGCGCGCGCGAACATCGACCTTCGGGCGCTTCACGCGCACGCGAATCTGATGAAACTTCCCGTCCGCTTGCGTGGCGGTCGAACTGTAGCCAAGCAGGTAATAGAAGCTCGAGTCACGAATGATCTGGTTGAGGCCCTCTTCGAGCGCGTTGCGATCGACAATGGCGCGGCCCTCGGTCTCCTCCGAGAGTTCACGCAACGTGTCCTGTGTCATGCGCACCCGCGGGCTCATCATCACGGGGCCGCATCCCGGGTAGACCGTCGGAGAGGCGTCGCCGCCGGCCACGAGCCCCCGCGGGTCAATCGCGTAGATCGACGTGTTGTTGCGGTTGGCCTCCTGCGCAACCTCACGAAGCAGACGTGCATCGGTGAGCCAACTGGCCGGGAAGCCTTCGCCGACGAAGATGAGCGACTTGCGTCCTTCACGCATGGATCCGAGCCGGACGGCGAGCGCTTGCAGTGCATCTCTGACGACGGCCATTCGGAGCCGCTCTGCGCCGCCAAGCTGCAGATTGTGCTGCTCTTCGATCGCATTTCGTGGTGTGTAGTTGCCTCGTCGTCCCTCGAAGCGCTGAATGGTCTGTACCACCGCGTCGTGGTCGTAGGTGAAGACGAGATCTCTCACCGAATTGAGCGGTTCCATGACGGCGATCAGATCGTTGGGACCGAGTTTGCGGATAAAGGTCGCCATGGCCTCGCGGACGGCGCGCGAGCGCTGGCCGCACACCTGGTAATCGGCGAGCAGGATGCCGAATACCCGCACATCGTCTCGCGCGGCCTCACGCTCTTCAGTGTCGCGGTTCAACACCTGCCGCGAATGTGGCACGGCGGCCGTTCCATTGATGTGAATGTGGCGGAACAGATCGATCGTCTGCGGCCGGCCGTCTTCGACGATCTCGAACTCCTCTTTCGTGAGATCGGTGATCGGCTTTCCATCGTTGTCCGAGACGATCACATCCACGCGCACGAGGTTGACGCCGGTGCGGAAGACCGGCGGCGCACCACCCTGAGGCGCAGGGGTCGACGTCGGCGCAGGCGCGGGCGCGTTCTGCGTGCTCACCAGCACCGCACCAGCGAGCATGAGGACACAGACGATCGGAAGTCGGGACACGTGCACGGGTGTTCAGTCGAACTTGATGAGCTCTTTTTCCTCCGGCCGCTTCATGCCCTTCTCGTGGTACTCCTCCCAGAGCCTGGCCCAGGGGCGGTCGAAGAGATTCGGCACCTTGTATTCAATCACCTTTCCCGCCACGACCGGCGTAGCACGGCCGTTGATCGGGAAGATCGTCTGCACGCACTCAATGAACTCGTACGGCGCGCCTTCCTCGAAGCCGCTGATCCGCTCCAGCATGCGGGTCATGCGAATCGGTTCCACCAGCGCCTCGGGATCGTAGAAGATGCCCTCGTGATTGAGGCCGATGAACTTGCCCGTGCTGTCGCGGTTCGGCGTGTAGATCTCAATGCTCTGCATCTTCCCTGAGAACTCAGGGTTGCCGTGCACCTTCCACGGCTGAACGTTCGACGTCCAGGTGATCAACGCATCACCATCCCAGAATCCGATCGTGTCGCCGTACCAGCGCGGGACCTCACCGGCGAGATTCGGGATCTTGCCGCTCATGTTGAACGAGCGGCCGATGTGAATATTGGTGATGAAGTTGTCGGCATCGCCGGCCAGAAACTGCACCAGCGACGGTGTGACGATGACCGAGTGGGGCTGATTCGTCACGGCGTGATAATGCCAGCGGCGCATGAACCCTTCGGGCCAGCAGTACTGCGCCGGCCACTGCGGCGCGTTGCTGTGCGCGTCGTGATACGCCTCCTGCACCATGCGCATCTTGTATTCGTCAGTGAGCAGCGAGAGCAGCGTCGGATACTGACTCCAGAGCAGCTCGGCGTACCAGTTCTGACCGCGATGCCACACGTAGCGCCCGCTCCAGTCGCCGGGCACCGTGGCGTAGGTATGCTGCGTCGGACCGCCGCGGCTCTTCGCCTCCGCAAGGAGTGCCTCGTAGTGCTCCTGCGCGGTCTTGAACTTGTAGGGACTGATCATGCCCTCACGCGGGTAATCCCGATCGCAGTAGCCCCATGCCGCGGAGGCCGGCGGCTTGTCGCCGATCATCCCTCCTCGCCACTGCTGCTCGAGACCGTAGGGACTGTTGCAGCGGAAGTAGCGTTTGTCGGTCCACAGCGCGCGGTCGGCGTAGAAGTCCTTCGACGTGAACACGTCGACCTTCAACGGCTCGATTCCCTCGGGTGCGGCGCCGTCGCGGGCTGCGCCGAGGAACCCCTTGAGCCGGTCTCCCGTCGCGCGGTCATCGAGCGGTCCCACCAGCCAGTACTGCGGGGGATAGCCTTTGATCTCTCGCGGGGGAATAGCCTCGATGTCCTCGGCGTTGCGCCACATCTCCCACGGAATCGCCGGATTCACCGGCGCGCCTCGGCCGGCGCTTGTGACGACCGCGGGCGGCGTCTGGGGACCCGAACAGGACATCAACAACGTCACGAACAACGCCACGAATGCGGTGCGTCCGCCTATCGAGACTAGCATCTGAGACATTGGCGCCCATGATAGTTCTCGTTGACGTGCGATACCATCACGCATCTGGAGGAGATCCACGTGCGCGCAATGCTCACCCTCGCTTGCCTCGTCATCGCGTCACTGACCGCGATTGCGCAAACTCGACCCGCACCCACGCCCGCTCCCGGCACACAGAAGCCAGGCATGGCGCCGCGGCCGCCGCTGCTCTTCAGCGAAACCTGGAAGATGCCGCCGTACAGCGGTGAGCAGACCGACGAGAACACGCGCGTCACTCCGGCCGTGCTGACCAACGCCAATCTCGAAGTGAAGCTGTATGGGGCAGACTCGAAAGTGATCCGGGCGGCGGTGCACGAAGAGCGTGTCGATCTGTGGAATGGCATGACCACATCGCCGAGCGCCGTCACCCTGCGCGACCGGCGCAACTTCGTCAACCTCACAGATGCCGCCCGCTTGCGTTGGATCGTGCGAACGAACGCGATCCACACATTGAACCCCGTCGTGAAGCTCGCGGACGGACGCCTCATCGTCGGCGATCGCACCATTACCACGCACGGCGAGTTCCTCTCGCTGGAGATCGCCTACATTGGCATGCGGTGGTACGGACTCGATCCGAACAAGGTCGTCGTGCTCACCGAAGTCGTGAACCCCGATCTGAGCAAGGTCGACGAAGTGGGCCTGGCGATGCTCTCACCCGGCGGCGGCCATGGGATCGCAGGGTCAGCGAATCTCTCGAACGTAGAGTTGTTCGCGTATCCAGTGCCTCGTTAAGACCTGGGATTCTGAAGTCGCGGTGGAACGAAGGCGGGGTCGACGCGCCACGTCGCATTCTCTCGAATCAAGCGCGCGACCGTGATGCCCTCGTCGCCGGAGCCAGGCCTGAGCGACACATCGCAGCCCTCTTCAATGTGGCTTGGTTCGGTGCCACCATCTGCGACGGGGACGGGGTCCACCAACCGCTCGGCGTAACGAACGACGACACAGGTTGGAGACGATGCATTGAACGGGATCGGCAGCACCACTGAATCGTCCAGGACGATCTCGCGGCCATAAGGATCGATCGCCATCCCTGGCTCAACTGAGATCGTCGTGCCGTCGCTGGCGACATCCACCTGCAGTCCGTCAACGACGCCGAACCCGTGCAGCATCTGCAGGTGACGGCGATGCTTCTCGCGGTGGTACTCCTGTTCCTCACGGAGATCATCAGCGGTGAGCAGACGACCCGCGAAGAAGTTGGGTCGCACAGTTCCGGACGTGGCGATTGGATTGAGGACAGAAGCGTCGAGTGCACGGATCGCTCGCGACACCGCCGGCACACCGCCTTCGACCACACGCGCGTTGTGCAGCAGGTCCTCGGCGAGATAAGCGATGAGCTCGACGATCGTCAAGCCCGGATCGTACCCGCTATGGTCGGTCCAATCGGGAGCGTGCTCGCGCATCGTCCGATTGAGAGCCGCCGTAAGTGAGAGCCACTGCTCGGTGCGCGGATCGTTCATGCGAGCGATCATCGCACGCGCACCCGTCAGCTACTGCTTCCCGATCCGTCCTGTGAGCTCGAAATAGACCGGCGTCGCCGGTGCAATCTGCTCGACGACGCGCTCGGCCTCCTGCCGAATGCTCGCATCATCGGATTCCAGATACACGACGACGCCGTCTCCACGCAGGCCGAGGCCGCTGACCCCGGGGCGGTTGAGAAGAGTCTCCGACGCGGCGCGCTTGACCTCAGCCAGGGTCTTTTCTTTAGCCATCACATGACAAGGGTAACTCCGAGCGCGGCCAGCACATCGCTGATGTGGTTAGCGATCGTGTGAGTAGCTGATCCGGCAAACAGCAAGCCCGTCGCCTGGTTGCCCGACCGCTCCACGATCAACGACCCTGAGTCGCCCGAGTTCGAAAACGATCCGCTGTCTCCAACGATGACGATCTGATCCACGAAGCGGGCCGTGCCGAAGTCGTACGAGATGTTGAAATCGGCGGCGACGTCGATCACGCGGCCTCGTGTGTACCCGGTCGTGCGGCCGTGCTTGTGCACTTTCATGTTCACGAGGGCCGCGACTGGTGCTGTCGAGCCCAGCTTGCCGACCTTCGGCAGAATGAGCGACGAGGCCAGCGACGGCTTGTCGAGCGCCGCGATCGCACAGTCCACCTTGTTGTTCGAAGGAAGTTTCTTGATCTTGATGAACTTCGACAGCTTGGCGATCCGGTCAGTGGGCACAACCCCGCCGTCCAGCAGGCCGGGCTGAAAGATCGGGCTATTCAGCGGCAGCGCGTTCTCATTGGCCAGGACGTGGTTGTTGCTGAGGATGAACCGCTTCGTCCCATCCGTCACGAGACAGCCGAACGTGCCGGCCATCACGAACCCAACTCCCTGGAACCCAACCGATGCTCCTCCCTTGGCGGGCCGCAGACGCGTCTGCGCAATCGGTGGAGCCTGCTGCGGAAAGATGCGGCCGGTCTCGATCACGTCGGTGACGACGTCGCCGATCTTGGGGGGAATCAAATCCGACTTGGGCACCGCCTCCTTCGGGACCTTCTTCTCGACATACACGTAAATCGCCTGGGTATTGGTGAACTTTCCGTGCTTCTGCTTGTAACCAATACCGACACCGACGACGTTGTGGCGAGGTTTGGTCGTGGCAGCCATTGCCGCGAATTCCGGCAGTGGCGCTGCCGGCGCGAGAAGGTCCTTGGCCGCGACTGCCTTCGCCTCGATGAGTACGTCCACAGGGTGCTTGGCCATACCGCTCCTCCGTAAGCCGGTTGAAGCCGTTCGACGAACCCCTCTGATGAGGACATCAGTGCGGCCTCAGTTTGTCCCGGTACATTCAGAACGTCAGACCGGAGAGAAACGAACAGCCCTCAGTTGGGCTCTGTGAACGCTACTCCTGTCGCATGGCCACAAGCGGATCGACCTTGAGTGCGCGTCGTACTGGCACGTAGCAGGCCAGGCACGCCACCGCAAAGAGCGCAAGCAGCACGACGGTATACGTGACCGGGTCGGTAGAGGTGACACCCCAGAGCGAGCTGTCGATGATTCGTGTCAGTGACAACGACGCCACGAGTCCGAGCACCATTCCGGTGCCAATCACGATCAGGCCACGCCCAAGGACACTGGTGAGAACGTTGCGCGCGGTTGCGCCGAAGGCGACGCGGATCCCGATCTCGTTCGTGCGCTGCATCACCGAGTGGCTCATCACACCGTAGACACCGACGACGGCGAGGAGCAACGCGATGCCGCTGAATACGGCAAGCAGAATCACGTACTGCCGGTAGCCCTGCGTCTGCTGCGCGGCAAATTCCGTGAGCAAGCGAACGTTGTTGACCGCATGCGCCGGATCGAGTTCCTTGGCTGCAGCCCTCGCGCCGGGCAGCCAGTCATCGATGCGCGTCCTCGAGCGGACGACGTACGTCACGTTCTCGAGGCCAAAGGCGGTGATTCCGGCCTGAATCGTCGGCAGTTGCGTATGCGGTACGAACATCTGCGGTCGAGGGTCGCGAGCGCGCAAACTTGGTCGGATATCGCGGACGATGCCGATGATCTGTCGCGGCCGGTCGTTGTAGAACTGAACGGAAACCGTCTGACCGATCGGATCCTCGTTCGGCCAGTACTGCTTCGCCATCGTCTCGTTGATGACCGCGACCGGCGTCGTCGTGAGCGTGTCGAAATCGGTAAACTCCCGTCCGCGCACGACACGCACCTGCAGCACTTTGAAGTAATCAGCGCCGATCGGCAGCCATAGCGCCGACGGCATGTCGCGCGGGGCCGGCACTGGGCGTCCCGCAATCGTGAATGGAAACCCCGTCGTGCCGCCGAGCGGTGTGCTGAGACGCATCGTCGTCACGCCCTCGACGCCGGGCAGTGCCGCGATGCGATCGCGAATCTGATTCACGGTCGTGGTGATACGCGGGCTCAGCTCGAATTCGAGCGAGCCGATCGCCGTGATGTTGCCCGTGGCGCTGAAAAAGCCGCGGCCCGTGAATGCCATCTGCAACGTCGTGAGATTCCTCGGATCGAGACCCGTGTTCACGTTCGTCAGGCGGATCAGGCTGTTGATCAACAGCCCCGCGCCGGTCAGCAACACGAGTGCCGTCGAGATCTGCAGGACGACGAACGCGCTGCGGAGTCGCAGCTTGCCGGGTGACGAGGTCGCCGAACGACTGCCGGCCTTGAACGCCGTGGCCAGATCCAGACGCGATGCCTGCAGGGCCGGCAGAATGCCAAACACGATCGCGGTCGCCAGCGAAATCAGTGCCGTGAACGCCAGCACGGTTGGACTCAACGACACTTCATTCAGTCGAGGCAACCACTGTGGCAGCCACTTCAAGAGCGCGCTCATGCCAAACGCGACGACGGCCAGACAGACCACGGCACCAAGCGACGCAAGCACGAGACTTTCGGTCAGGAGTTGGCGAACGATCCGCCAGCGTCCAGAACCGATCGCTGTCCGCACGGCTAGCTCGCGTTGGCGCATGACGCCCTGAGCCAACAGCAGGCCGCCGACGTTTGCGCAGGCGATCAGCAGCACGAGACCGGCGGTGCCCTGCAGGATCTGGAACGCCGACCGCAGATTTCCGCCAAGCATCGACTCGTCGAGCGGCACGACACGAATGCCCCAGCCCTTGTTCTGCGGCGACTGTTCTCCGAATTCGCGAGCCAGTTGATCGGCCGCTGCCTGTGCCTGAGCGAGTGTCACGCCATCCTTCAACCGCGCCACGACGTCTCGATTGCGCGCCGGGCTGTTGCGCCCGCGACCCGTCGCGCGCAGCGGCACGAAGTAGTCGGATGTCGAGTTGGCAAACGTGAAGCCTGGCGGCATCACGCCGATGATCGTGCTCGGCGTATCGTTGCCCCCGAAGTCAGCCACGCGCAGCCGCTTGCCGAGGATGTCTGGCACCCCGTTGAATCGTCGCTGCCAGAGGTCGTAGCTAATCAGCATCACCTTCTCGGCATCGCCGTGATCTTCAGACTGCGTGAACCAGCGTCCCAGCGCTGGCTTCACCCCCAGCGCCTGCACGGCGTGGTAGGTGAGCATCTCGCCCTCGAGCCACTCAGGTCCCGTCGTCAGCGCTTCCTCGGGATCGGCGACGTTCCCTGCTACCGCGATGTAGCAGCCGGCGGCGGTGAAAAACGAATCCTTCGTCGGGAGGTCCAGGCACACGGTCGCGTTGAACCGGCTCCGATCGTTCGGTCGATTCGGCGGCGTGGGAAACACTTGCACCAGGCGCTCAGGCTGCGGATATGGAAGCGATCGAAGCAGGATGGCGTTGACGAGGCTGAAGACCAGCGTGTTGGCACCTATGCCGAGCGCGAGCGAGAGGACGATGATGAAGGTGGTGCCCGGCTGCCGCGCCACGACGCGGGTGGCATAGCGTAGGTCCTGCAGAAGCTGGCCCAGGAACATCATGGGTCGCATGGATCGCCTCCTCGAATCGGTCGAACCGCGCGAGCTATGTCAATTGCTGTGCCGCTCGATTGTGGAATATTTCGCGCCTTTTTTGGTTCCCTCTGTCCGGTAGTGGGACGGGTTGGTGCCCGGGAGCGGACGGAGGCGGGTCTGAAGACCCGCCTCTACTCGCGAATCGTCGTCCTCTAGAAATCCATTTGCACACCGACCTTCGCGAAGCGCGCCGGGAGAATTAACGTCGGCGTACCCCAGAGCTCAGGGTTCGTTCGCGAGTAGGTGCCGTTGTACGTCTGGCCCGTACTCGCATTCAGCGAATTGAACACGTCGAGCATCACGTTCGCGCGCATACGTCCGACGCGCAGGATCTTGCCGACGCGCAGATCGACGATCGTGATCTGCGGGTAGAACTCCTCGTTGACCTCGAACAGGTTGATCGCGGTCGTTGACGTCGGTCCGGCGGCACCGGACGGAAGCCGGCCGAGCGTCTGAGCAATCTCCGAGGCCAGGAACTGATACGTCGCGACCTTTTGCGGACCAGGCCGGCTCGTCATCGTGCCTGCGACCTGCACGTCGATCTTTGGAATGGTGTAGGTGCCAAGCGCTCTGTACTCGGCCTGCCACGGAGTTACCGTCCGGCAGTTTCGATGGCTCGGGCCTTCGACGATACCGGTGCCGTAGTAGCCCAGGTCTTTATAGGTGCAGAAATCGTCGCCGCTGGTCGAGAGGACGACACCGCCGCGTAGCGCCAGCCCGTTCAGCAGCCGTGCGTTCACGTTGATGTCGGTGCCGTTCCACCAGTTCTTGCGATCGGCGCCCTCGATGTTGTTCTCGAGGACCGTCTCGTTCTGCATCAGTCCGAACTTCGCTGGAACGATATTCCACAGGTCGTCGATCGTCCGAGCACTGGCCGCACCCAGTCGCGGATCCGCCGGCCCTGTGACCGAGTACGGTTGGAAATCCGCGTACGAGTTGGCGACGTTGTTGATGAGCGTCCACTTGTCGATCCAGCGACGGTGCCATCCCACCTCGATCGACACACGCGGAGCGATCTGCCGCTGAAGCGACGCACCGAGTTCCCAGTCCATCGGCCGCGTATACCAGCCCTGGAACATGTCTGGGTCGTACGTCGTGCTGAACACCTCGGTGCCAAACGTCGTGTTGTTCCAGGCGCCACAG
>JBKPRH010000261.1:0-9156 GCA_046765795.1 Acidobacteriota bacterium
GCGTCAGATGTGTATAAGAGACAGTCGCAACGTCGTGCTGCAGGCCATGCGCGACGTGAAGGTGATCGACGGCCCGACTTACGACGCCGCCGTGCGCGAGCCGGTGAAGCTCGATGATGCGCTGCGTCGTGGCGAGGCGTACGGCCAATACTTCAAGGAGGAAGTCCGCCGCTTCCTCGTGCAGCGCTTCGGCTGGGAGCGCGTCTATCAGGGCGGGCTGAAGGTCTACACGACCGTCAATCTCGATATGCAGCGCGCCGCTGAGGCCGAGGTCACGCGTGCGATCGCCGAGATCGAGAAGCGGCAAGGCGCGAAGATGACGAGTGGCGCGGATGCGTTGCAGGCCGCGCTTGTCGCGATGGATCCGCACACCGGCGAAGTGCGCGCGATGGTTGGCGGCCGCGATTTCGAACAGAGCTCGTTCAATCGCGCGACGCAGGCGAAGCGGCAGCCCGGCTCCGCCTTCAAGCCGTTTGTCTATGCGGCCGCGCTCGAGCAGGGCTTCTCACCCGCGACACTCATCGAGAACCTCGACGCGCCGATCATGACGTTGCAGGGCGCCTGGGTGCCGGAAGACGAGCATCTCGACAGCCCGTCGATCACGATGCGCATGGCGCTGCGGACGTCGAGCAATCGCGCCGCCGTGCAGATGCTCGATCAGGTCGGCATCCCCATCACCGTGCAGTACGCCGAGCGCATGGGCGTCGGGTCGGTGCCAAGCGTGCCGTCGCTTGCGCTCGGATCGGGCGAGGTCACGCTGCTCTCGATGACGTCGGCATTCTCGACTTTCGCTAACGATGGTCTTGTGCCGGTGCCCGTCCTCGTGCGTCGCGTCGAGGGCAGAGACGGCGAGGTCATCTATCTGAACGAACAGGTGCAGCAGCGGGCGATCACCGAGGCCACTGCGTTCCAGATGTCCGAGATGCTGGCTGACGTCGTGAACTCCGGCACCGCCTGGCCGGCGCGGCGTGAAGGATTCATGGCACCGGCCGCGGGCAAGACCGGGACGACGAACGACTATCACGACGCGTGGTTCATCGGCTACACGCCGCACCTCACCACCGGCGTGTGGGTCGGATACGACCAGCCGCGCACGATCATCGGCCGTGGCTACGCCGCTGAACTGGCGGTGCCGCTGTGGGCGCGCTTCATGAAGGAAGCGACGCGCAACGACAAGGCCGATTGGTTCACCCGTCCGCGCGGTGTGACAACGGCTCGCATCTGTCGTCTCAGTGGCAAGCTAGCCACCGACTCGTGCCACGACGATGAGAAGTCGCTCGCGTACTACGAGAACTTCGTTGCGGGCACAGAGCCGACCGAGACGTGCCCGATTCACAATCCGGTGATCGCGAAGCCGTTTCGCGCGCTGGCCGCGCTCTTCGGGCTGAAGTCAGCCCAGAACGCTGCGCATGCGCCGGCTCCTGCGCCGCCGCAGCAGGCTGCCGTCACTGAAGCCCCGCCCCCTCCGAAGGTCGAAGCCAAGCCCGAGCCGAAGAAGCGCGGGTTCTGGTCGCGAGTGTTCGGCGTCAACAAGGACGACGAGAAGAAGAAGCGGGAGTGATTACCCAAGCAAGCTGTAAGTAAACCGCCCCCGCAGCCAGCTCTCACCGCTGACATCGTTGTGGCGCGTGTCGATCGACTCGTTCAACACGTGCGCGTAGCGTCCCGATAGACGCGACACCTCCTGCTCGATCCGGCGATTCGTCTGCTCCAACAGGTCTCGGTAGCACTCGTCCCACAGTTCATCGCGATGCGCCAGCGTGTGCGGCACATGGCGACTCGTCGCCTCGATGACGTGCTCGCCGAGCACGGTGCCGTCGAGCGGCGGGAGCTCGCGATGCCAGTAGACGATGTGATGATCGGCGCTCATACCTGGTAGGGGAGCAACCCGGGTGCCCGCCGCAACGCGCGATTTTTCTAAGGATTTCTTCGACGCAAGGCCCAGGGCGCGGAGAAGTCCGCGCTCGATGGGGGAGGTTTTCGCGATCGACGAGTGCGCTATTGTGCAGCGTTCTGAACGTCGTTTAAGCTATTGAACACTGTTCAATTACGTAGGGCCGGTCCTTTCGGACCGGCCGGTCAGGATCCATGCGCCGAGAAGAACGCCAGCAGCACGCCCGTGAGACCACGCGGCGCGCCATCCTTGATGCCGCCCTCGAACTGTTCATCGCCGATGGTTACGCCCAGGTCTCCATCCGCAACATCGCCGCGAAAGTCGAATACAGTCCCGGCGCGATCTACAGCTACTTCCCGTCGAAGGACGAGATCTTTTTCGCGCTCGCCGAGGAAGGCTTTCGCGCGATAGGCGAGCGTCAGTTCGCTGGCTCGCCGAGCGACGATCCCCTCGACGACGTCCGCGCCGTCGCGTGGCGTTTGTACGAATTCAGCAAGGACCATCCGCAGTACTTCGCGTTGGTGTTTCTCGATCGCCGCGTCCCGCGCGTGAGCAAGGAGTACGAGCGCTTTTCGTTCATCTCCGAGATGCGCAGTCGCGCGCTGGCGCAGGTGGAGCGTTGCGTTGAGTGCGGCATCTTCCCGCCGACGACCGATCCGGAGGTCGCCCTGCGATTGCTGTTCGCTCCAGTGATCGGAATCGCCGCATTGCGCGTATCCAATCGCATGCAACCCGATGTCGATGCGGACGCCCTGGTCCGTGACGCGATTGAAACGACGCTGAGTGGCATTCGCGCCGGGGCCCCCAAACACACGCGTCGTGCCGAAGCCGTGCGCACCGAGCACGAGCCGAAGATGGGGACGGTCACTCGCACGGTTGCCGTGCTCGCACTTGCCGTCGGCCTCTCATCCGTGGCGTGCGGTTCGGCGAAGGGTGAGTCATCGGAAAAGACGGCCGCTCCAGCGGCGATCAGCGTGTCGGTCGCCGCAGCGACCGAGCAGCCGATCACTCGGTTCTTGAAAGTTACCGGCACGCTCGCCGCTGAAGAAGAAGCGGAAGTGGCCGCCGAGATTCAGGGTCGCGTCATCGGCACGCCGGTCGAGCGCGGCACGCGCGTGAGCGAGGGCGCCGACCTGATTCGCATCTCGCCCGCCGAAGCGCAGGCGCAGGCAGCGGAAGCGGAGGCGAACGCCGCGCAGCTCGAACGCCGCCTCGGCCTCAATGGTACCGAGGAACGCCGTCAAGGTATCTCGGGAGAGGCTGACAGCACGGAGTTCGAGAGCGATCGTGTTCCAGAGGTCGCCAACGCTCGCGCGCAACTCACCCTCGCGACCGGTGAGTTCGATCGGGCGAAGATGCTGTTCGAGAAGCAGCTGTTGTCGAAGTCCGACTTCGATCAGAAGAGCGCGCAGGCGGAAGTGGCGCGACGGCAATTCGACATCGCGAAAAACGGCGCGATGCAGCAGTACCAGGGTCTTCTCGCCGCCCGCGCCCGCGTCGCCCTGGCGAAGAAGGCGCTGGCCGACACAGTTGTGAAAGCGCCCTTTGCCGGCGTCGTCGGCCAACGGCTGGTGTCGGTCGGCGATTACGTGCAGCGCGGCACGAAGGTGGCCTCGGTGATGCGCACCAATCCGCTGCGCGTACAACTTACCGTGCCCGAGCAGTACAGCACCGGAATCGCCGTCGGCCGCTCGGTGTCCTTCGAAGTCGATGCCTCGCCGGGCCAGAAGTTCACCGGCCAGGTGCGCTACGTCTCGCCTGCGCTCGAAGCCAACTCCCGCACGCTCGTCGTCGAAGCTGTGGTGCCCAACGATTCAGGAGCGCTCAAGCCCGGCGCGTTTGCCACCGCGCTGATCGAGCAGGCGAACCAGAGCCCGGCGATTCTGGCGCCCGTCAACGCAGTGCGTACCGTCGCAGGCACATCGCGGGTGTTCGTGGTCACCGGCGGCAAAGTCGAAGAACGGATCGTCACGGTCAGTCAACAGGTGGGCGATCTCATCGAGATCACCAGTGGGTTGAAGACTGGCGAAAAGGTCGCAACGAGTAACGTTACCCAGTTGGCCGACGGCGTCCCGGTCGCCGCGAAGTAGGTGCGTCATGCAGTGGCTTGCTGAACTCTGTGTCCGTCGGCCGGTCTTCGCATCGGTTCTGATCCTCTCGTTCGTCGTCGTTGGCGCGTTCGCCTTCGGTCAGCTCGGTATCGATCGGCTGCCGCAAGTCGACTTCCCAACGGTGACGGTCACAACACGTCTCCCCGGCGCTGCGCCGGAGCAAGTCGAGAGCGAGGTCACCGACAAGGTCGAGGAAGCGGTCAACACGATCAGCGGCATCGATCAGCTCAATTCAAATTCCGCTGAAGGTATCTCGCAGGTCATCGTGACCTTCAGGCTCGAGAAGAATGCGGATGTCGCCGCGCAGGAGGTTCGCGACCGCATCAACCGCATTCTGCCGCAGCTTCCTCGCACGATCCTGCAGCCGACCATCGAGAAGCAGGATCCCGATGCCGCACCGATTCTCACCATCGCGGTGACGGCGAAGAAGCCGATCCGCGATGTCACCGAATACACCGACAAGGTCCTCCGCCGCCGGCTCGAGAGTGCCGACGGCGTCGGCCAGGTGCTGGTGCTCGGTGGACGTAAGCGGCAGATCAACGTCTGGGTCGATGCCGATCGGTTGCGCGCCTACAACCTGACCGTGAACGACATCTCGCGCACGCTCCAGTCGCAGAATGCCGACATCCCTGGCGGCCGCATTGACGAAGGCGCGCAGTCGACCACCATGCGCACCCGCGGTCGCGTCGAACGTCCTGAGGAGTTCGGCGACCTCGTGCTGCGCCAGGTGGATGGCCACCCGGTCCAGGTCAAGGACGTCGCACGCGTGGACGACGGCGTCGCCGAGGCGACGACGCTCGCTAGCATCAACGGCGATCCGACTGTGCTGCTGCAGGTGCGGAAGCAGTCCGGCACGAACACAGTGGAAGTCGTCAATAACGTGAAGGAGCGTCTCGCCGAAGTGCAACTGGCGCTGCCGCCCGGCTACGAGCTGAGGATCGTGCGCGATGGCGCAGAGTTCATCGAGGCGTCAATCCGCAGCGTCGAGGAGCACCTGGTCGTCGGCTCCGTGCTGGCGGCATTTGTCGTGCTGCTGTTTCTCGGCAACCTGCGTTCGACGGTGATTGCCGCCATCTCGATTCCGACCTCAATCATCGCGACCTTCGCACTGCTCTGGTACATGAACTTCACGCTCAACATGCTGACGATGCTCGCGCTGACGTTGTCGGTCGGCATTGTCATCGACGATGCCATCGTCGTCCTCGAGAACGTCTACCGGTTCATCGAGGAGAAAGGCATGCCACCGATTCAAGCGGCCATCGAGGGTACGCGAGAGATCGGCCTCGCCGTGCTGGCGACGACCATGTCTCTCGTCGCGATCTTTGCGCCGGTCGGCTTCATGAGCGGGATGGTCGGCCGCTTCATGCGCAGCTTCGGCCTGACGATGGCGTTCGCGGTGATGGTGTCATTGCTGGTCGCCTTTACGCTGATACCGACGATGAGCGGGCGGTGGCTGAAGGTGAAGCAGCGGAGCGAGGACGACGATCATCACGTCCACGACTCCAAGCACTCGAAAATTTTCGGACCGATCGATCGCATCTACACGCGGATGCTCGAGTGGTCGATGGCGCATCGCGGTATGGTCGCCGCGCTCGCCGTCATGGTCCTCCTTTCGAGCGTGCCGATGTTCCGCATCGTGAACATCAACTTCACGCCGCAAGACGATCAGTCCGAGTTCGATGTCAGTCTGCGTGCGCCGGAAGGGACGAGCCTCGAAGCAACCGAGGTGACGGCGAATCGCGTCGCGTCGGCGATTCGCCAACTGCCGGAGGTGGTCTACACGATGATCACAGTCGCCGGCGATTCGGCCGGGACCCTCAACACTGCATCGATCTACGTACGCCTGAAGCCGATCGACGAACGGAGCCGTGATCAGTTCGAGATCATGGACGTCGTGCGCAACGATGTGCTGCCGAAGGCCGCGCCAGAAGGCGTGAAGGCGTCGCTGCAGGCGCCGGGCATCGCGGGCGGTGGCGGCGGCGGTGGCCAGGGCGGGCAGGGCGACGTGACGTTTGTGCTGCAGGGTCCGGACCTGAGAACGCTCGAGCGGGCGAGCAACACACTCGCCGAGAAGGCGCGCGCGATTCCGGGTCTCGTCGACGTTGACACCTCGTTGCGCGTTGGCAAGCCCGAAATGTCTGTGCGGCTGGATCGTCCGAAGGCGGCGGACCTGGGCGTGCAGATTTCCGATGCGGCCGACGCCCTTCGCCTGCTGGTGGGTGGCGACCAGGTCACGACGTTCAACGAGGCAGGCGAGCAGTACGAGGTGCACCTGCGCGCCGAAGAGCAGGACCGCGGATCGCAAGCGGCGATTGCCCGTCTCACGGTGCCGTCATCGCGTCTCGGGACGGTCGCGCTCGAGAACATCGCGTCCTTCGCGCACGGCGACGCGCCAGCAGACATCCGTCGTCTGAATCGTCAGCGTCAGGTCACGGTCGGTGCGAACATGTTGCCGGGCACGTCGCAGTCGGCGGCGCAACAGCAGATCGCGGACCAGGCAACTCAGTTGGGACTCGGTTCGGAATATCGCACCGGGTTTGCCGGCCGCTCTCGCGAGCTGAATCGCACGGCGAGCGCATTCCTGCAGGCGCTGGCGCTGTCGCTCATCTTCATGTATCTCGTCCTCGCGGCGCAGTTCGAGTCGTGGCTGCACCCGGTGACGATTCTGCTCTCCCTGCCGCTCACGCTGCCGTTCGCGTTGCTGTCGATCGTCATCTTCGGCCAGTCGCTGAACATCTTCTCGGCGCTCGGCATGCTGGTGCTGTTTGGTGTGGTGAAGAAAAACTCGATCTTGCAGATCGACCACGCCAATCAGTTGAAGGAAGCTGGCCTCGACACGCGCCATGCGATCGTCCAGGCCTGCCGCGATCGTCTGCGGCCGATCTTGATGACGACGCTGGCGTTTGTGGCGGGCATGATTCCGCTCGTCCTGACGAGCGGCGTCGGTTCCGCCACCAATCACGCGATCGGCTACGTCGTCATCGGTGGTCAGACGCTGGTGCTGGTGCTGACGCTGCTTGTGACGCCGGTCGCCTACTCACTCTTCGAGGACGCGCGCGAGAAGCGTGTTGTGGTTCGTGGATTCAGCTGGATCCGATCGAAGCTGCCGCTCCCGAACCCTGTGACGCCCGTTTAGGCACCGGCCAACCCCTCACCATGGCAGCTGTACGCCATCGCAGGAAGTGGGTGGCGGGAAGCGTGCGGCGATATACGCCGCGATGTCGCCGGCCTTTTCTTGCACAGCGAAGCAGTGCAGCGTACGCGCATTCTCCGGCGTCAGCAGCCCGCCCTGCGCGACGATCGTCTCGAAGAGGTACTGTTCGCGCGTTGCTACAGCAGCTTCGAGCGGCGTGACCGATACGTGCTGATATCGCTTGAGGATGTCCCACGTGTCGTAACGGATGTTGGGATTCGCGCCGAGGGCGATCTGCCTGACGATCTCGGCCGTGTCGTGCATGCCGATCGCCTCGGTCAACGTCACGGTCTGCGCCGGCCAGAAAAGCGGCTGGCTGGTCGTCAACGCCGCAACACCTGAAGCGGCAAATGCGAGACACACGACGATCGGCGGTAACGCGATCGCCGACGACATCGCCATCGACATCCAGCGTCGCATCAGTCCTCGCCCCACCACAATTCGGTCCACTTCGGAAGCATCGCCGGTGCGACTGTCGGATGCATCAGCGCCTCTTCGCGCATCTTCGACACGACTCGCAGCGTGTGCGCGTCCTTTGGCCACTCATTGCGCTTCGTCGGCCAGAGCACGTACGCCCAACCGGTACGCGCTTCGAAAGCCCCGTGACGCAGGCGCAGGTGCAGACCTGCCGACCGAAGTGCCCACGCGGAGCTCACGGCCAGTGCGATGACGATCAGCAACGCACCGGCCGACACGGGCGGACGAAGAGACAACATCGCACGCACGGCGACATACGCCGCAACCGCGTAGAACACACCCGCGGTGCTGACGATCTCGTCCTTCGCATACGCATACGACATGAGCGCACTGACGGCGAGCACCGCGAAGAACGTCAACGGAACGGGTTCTCGCCAGCGCCTCGATCCGGAAGGGCCCCTGCTGAACATGTACCAGCCAATCAGCGCGGTGGTCAGGAGCGACGAGGCAATCTGGACGATGAACACGGGCGGCAGCGAGCCGTTGTTCCAGGCGGTGACAACGGTGAATCGGCCGACTTGTGGTTGCGAGAGCAGCACCGATGCGGCGGTCGTCGTGACGTTGTAGGCGTAGAGCACCAGTGGACGATTGCCGAAACGCTCGATCTGTTCTTCCTCCGTGAGTGCGCCCGCACCGAACCCTGTGCCCCGTTCGCCGACGCCAGCGCCGTGTTTGCCCAGGTATCCGACCCGCAGGCCTGCATAGAGCACGACGACAACCGTCATGAGTACAACGCCGCGACGGGAGATGCCACGCAGACCTGCCGCATATGCCGCGACGGCAACCGGCCAGACGAGCAGGCCCGACTCGAAGGACAGCGCAGCGTTCGCGAGCAGCACAATCGCCGCGAGGTCGGTGAGCCATCCGCGAAGGTAGGCGTAGGGCCGGTCGTTTGCGACTGGCCGGGACTGCGCCAGCGCGAAGGTCGCCAGCGCGCTCACCGCGACGATCAAGTAGTGATTGACGGGGAATGACTCACGGAAGAGACCAACAAATGTGTGCATGCCGGTAAGCACGGCCAGCGCTACGGCCAGCGCGGCCACATCGGTCCACGAGCGTGCCCGGCACACCCACACGAACAGTGCAATCAGCATGGCGCCGGCGAGTGCGTGGTAGCCACGAAAGACGAGGTGGTAGCGGCCACCGAGTGCGTCCCCGGCCTGCACAAGCAGCCGAGTGCGAACTTCTTTGAGCGGCCGCAGCATGGTCGGTGAGTTGTGCAGCCCATCAACGAACGCGGCCGTGGCTGATGGCATCGGAATGACCCGCTCGATCACTTCGAGTGAATCGGAGACCTGAATCGGCACCTGGTACACGCTTCCGGCAAGCGCGACCGCTGTCAGCGCGCCAATCACCCAGGCGGCGATGCGCGGACCTGCTTCTGGCATGGACTCGGGCATTGTCACACGCCCACCCTGCACATAAAGTTATCTTCGTGCCCTTTCGAACGATCGTCGGCCACCGGCGTCTTTTAACGCTGC
>JBKPRH010000262.1:0-10074 GCA_046765795.1 Acidobacteriota bacterium
CCCCACGGTGTGCGAGGCACCTTGTAGGTTTGCCCCGCAGGCCGTAGCTCGCGCGCTGATTGCTCGGCGCGAGCGGAGGTCTGGGCGGCCGCGGATTGCGCCACCGCCAGCACGACGAGCATGACCGCTACTATGCGGAACACGCGCTCATTATGCTCCCGGTCCGGCTAAAGCCGGACACGACATCAGCTCGCTCGTTACGTGAATCAACGGATCACAAGGACGTCCGAATCGACAGCGGCGCTTCGAATCTTCGGCACTCCGAGGATACGCATCTCGCCGGGCTTCGGCGGATGTTCGACAACGTTCACCAGCGTCCGGACCATCTGGCCGATCGTGACGAGCCCAAGCCTTCACGTTGTATCCCGTGTCGGAGGCACTCGCTCTAAGAGCGCATACATCGGAATGAGCACCACCGGCCACCAATGCCCCGGGCCGAGTACGTACCATGGCTGCAGCACGGTTGCCGTCAGACCGGAGAGAGTGATCCTTGCCTCGCCTATCTCCCTCACCGCGATATACGCCTGCATCACCGGCGCAGGATGTGCGACGCTCACGTACACCAGGTGCGCAACACCGGCCGACGTCGCTGCCGAAACAGCGGCTTCAATCGACGGCAGATCGACGCGTCGAAACTCAGCCGCTTTGGCCGGCGACGGATGCGGCGTTCCGACCAGATGCACCAGCGTGTCGTCTCTTGTTAACGTGGATGCATACGACGAGGCATCGAGCGCATCGCCAACGACTGGCTCAGCACCGGCAGCCACACGCGGGATGGAATGCGGTCGTGTCAACACACGCACACGATGCCCGCGCGCGACGAGGGTGGCCGTCAACCTCTGCCCCACGTAGCCGGTGCCACCCGTGATGAAAACGGCCATGTTTCAACTTTTCCGCTTTTCTAACTTCGAGAGTAGACTGACCTCGTGAGACGGCGGCGGCACATTATCCTGCTCCTGGCGGGGCTCGTGGCCCTCGTGATGGCGGTGCGCGTGGACGCGCAATTCCGTCAGCGCGGCTTCCGCGGTTTCGGCAATCTCATGTCGGGCGACATCGCCACCGACAAGGACTTCGACGGCGCCTTCCACTTCTGCCGTGTCATGTTCCGCCAGGACTTCCGCGGCGACGGCGGCAACTGGAGCGTGGATTACCCGCGCGCCGACATCAACCTCTCAGTTCGCCTGAGCGAGTTGACGCGCGCCGACGTCAGCATGAAGAACGGCGAGCCCAACCCGCTGCTGATCCGTCTCACCGACGATGCGTTGTTCCGGTGCCCGTTCATCATGATGACGGAAGTCGGCTCGGCGTTCTTCGATGAGAAGGAGGCGGGGCGACTCCGCGAGTATCTGCTCAAGGGCGGCTTCTTGTGGGCCGATGATTTCTGGGGCACCTACGCGTGGGAGTGGTGGGTCGGTCAGTTCTCGAAGGTGCTCAATCCGGCGGAGTACCCGATTATCGATCTGCCGAGCAACCATCCACTGTTCTCGTCGCAGTTCGTGATCAAGAAGGTGCCGCAGATCGCCTCGATCAACTACTGGGCCGGCAGCGGCGGCGACACGTCAGAACGTGGGGAGGACAGCCGTGAGGCCCACGCCCGCGCGGTGCTCGACAAGCACGGCAACATCATGGTGTTGATGACGCACAACACCGACCTCGGTGATTCGTTCGAGCGTGAGGGCGACGACCCGCAGTACTTCTACCAGATGTCAGTGCCGGGGTACGCGTTCGGGATCAACGCGCTGCTCTACGCGTTCACGCATTGACGGCCACGCGCGCACGCTGAAGCGTGCGCTCTACTTTCCTATCTTCACAGATTCCGCGTCGCGAATCGTCGCCTCTGCATCCCACTTCGTGATGTAGCCGGCCTTCAGGTTCTTCTCCGTCGCCTCTTTGACGCGTGCGACGTAGTCGTTCTTCGTCGGATACATCGACATGAGCCGGGCCGAGTCGAACGGCTCCCACGATCCCATCAAGCGACAGTTGCGCTCGCCGCCACCTCCGGTGGCGCCGCCGCCAGCAGCCGCACCAACGCTGCCGACGTTATCGCCCGTGTTCTTTGCGATCGGCACCGCCACTGCTGCGAGGCGAATCCCGCCGCGTGCAAGGCCCATGTCGTCGCGAACGATCTCCCAGCGCGGACCTGCCGGCCCTCCGCGACCGCGACCGGCATCCGGCGCAGGCGGCAAATTGGACGGCGGCAATTGCTTGAGTTCGATCGGCGGCGCCGTTGGCGGCGCGACACCGTCCGCCAGCCAGCGATGCGTCGCGTCGAATGCGGCGTCGAGCACGTGATACGACGGCACACGGCTGAAGGGCGGCTGCGAGCATCCACCGTTCACGCCTTCGTTCTCGATACCCGATCCATTTCCTGCGGCGCCGTTGCCTTTGTCGCCGCCGCTGATCGAGGGCCCGCTGATCGCCGGCGATCCTTCAACCGGGCGCATGCCCGAGACGCGCAAGCCGAGCGCCGCCATCGATCGTGAGAACTGCGCATCGAGATGCGACGTCCCCGCCACTTCCCACTGGCGATAGCCATTCGAGTCTGGAATGCGGGCGTTGGCCTGACCGATCACGTCACTCTCGTCGAGAAACTTGAACACTTTGACGTTGAGATCCTGGCTGACGCGTCCGCCGCCGCCGTGCAGCAGCACCGCGTCAAACAGCTTCGACGTCAAAGGATGCACCGAATGGAAGTAGTTGTAGAGGCGACCGGCCGACTGTGAGTGTCCGGTCGCGATGAGACGCTGGACTTTCAGCCCGCCCATCACGTCGCGATTGCCTTTGCCGCGAAGCGCCAGCGCCGCGGCGCTGAAGATGTCATAGGACAGCGCATCGCCGATGACTTCGCCACCGCGCGCGACGTCGAGGGTGCCGTAGCGCATCGGGCTCCATTCCTTCAGCGCGTTCACACCAACTGCCTGAGCCGACACGCCAACCCACGCATACCCCGAACGAATCAGGTGCGCATAGGACTGGAACCATTCGTATTCGCCGTCGTGGCCCTGCGACACGTTGAACCACTCGACGATCGCCGTGCCATTGAAGCGCGCCGCCTGCCGCGGCCGGCGAACGACGATGCGCGTGGTGTACGGATGATCGACGTCGATGACGCTGCCGCGCTCGCCCGACGGCGTGTTGTAGCGATTGGCCATGCCAGAGAGGAAGAACTCCTCTTCGACATAGCCCTGTTTCGCGAGGTCCACCGGCGTGGCGTTGTACGGATACCCGTGATCCGGATGCCGGAGCGGCGTCGTGTTCGGGACAGGCCCGGTGACCTCCGGCGAACGCAGCACGACGTGATGAGCCTGCTCACCGACCGCGACGGCCGTAAGCGCGAAGGAAACTGCTGCAATACCGAGCAGACGACGCATCGATCGCTCCCTTCTACCCACGATACCGTCCTTCACACACCAACTCGGTGAGCGGCTTCCGCGTATTGGGCAGCTCACGCGCCTGAAAATCCTCGGGCAAATCTTCCTTGCGTCCCGGCTTCCCGACCGCCGCCATCGCCTCGACGGTGAAATCCTCGGGAATACCCAGCACGGTACGCGCCCGCGCGTAGTCGAACCCCGCCATGCCGTGAACGACCAGCCCGCGCATCGTGCCCTGCAGCGCCAGGTTCTCCCACGCCGCCCCGGTGTCATACGTGTGCGTGATCAGTGGCTTGCCGGTCTGCTCGTTGGTCGTCCGCGAAATGAACAACAGCAGCGCCGACGCCCGCACGCACCACACCTTGTTCCGCTCGACGAGCAGATCGAAAAACAGTGGCCACTGTTCGGTGTCGCGATGCGCGTAGAGGATGCGCCAGGGATGCGTGTTGCCTGCCGAAGGCGCCCACCGCGCCGCCTCGAACAGCACGAACAATTCAGCCTCGTCGATCGGCTCGCCCGACATCGCGCGCGGCGACCAGCGATCGACGAAGAGATGGTCTATCGGGTAGTCCGCCCTGCGGACCTCTCGTCCTTTTACAACCACGAAGATTAGTAACCGAGCCGCAGCACGCCGTCTTTGGCGCCGTTCACTGTCCCGCTCTCGAGCCATTCGCGCGAGGCGCGGAACAGCACGAGATGGTTCTTCTCCCACATCGCGTTGTGCGATGAGCAGCCGAGATCGATGAACACTTTCTGCGGTGCGCCGAGATCGGTATAGAGCTGACGGACACGATCGGGCGGCACCTGCTTGTCGTGAATGCCCGCCACCATCAACGTCGGCGTCATCGTCTTGGCCACGGTCGCCTGGTTCCAGCCCCACGTGGTCGTCTGCGGCGCACGGCGGACGCCAGATCCCCACGTCGCGCCGACGGTGTCGGACTCGACCATCGAGGACCAGACCACGTCGCTGACCCCGCGCTCGTATTGATCGGGACAACCCACCTGCCGATCCCAGTTGGCATCGAACTCGGCGCGCGACTGCGTGTTGAACGTCGTCCCTTCAGCAGGAAGCTTCGGGGCTTCCGGTGCGCTCTTCGCGTTGTACGCCGGTGCGAGCACGACGAGCCGATTCACCTTCGACGGATTCTGTGCGGCGTAGCCGCCCGCTCGCGGACCACCGAGCGACCACGCGACGAGACTGACGCGATCCACACGGCGCAGCAAGCGGATGTAGTCAACGGCCGCGCCGACGTCGTTCCAGTCCGAACCGATGTTCGTCAGCGCGTAGGGATACGACGGCGTGCACGGTGCGCCGAGAAACTGCGGTCGCTGATTCTCCGCGAGGTTGCACGGGTCGTTCATCGGCGCGGGTCGCGTCGATCGACCATAGCCGGTCATGTCCACAGAGAAGACGTCGAAGCCGGCGCGTGCGAGATAGGCCATCCAACTGTAGTCACCGCTCGACACGTCGAAGGCGACCTCGGCCGGTGTGCCGGCGCCGTGCACGAACAGAACGACTCGATCCGACGGCGTCGTGCCGCGCGCGACCATGCCAGCCATGACACGTTCGCGCACATAGAGCTGCGCCTGCTGGCCGGCAATCGCCGGCACAGTCGATTTCACCCGCACGAAGTGATCGATCGTGAGCAGCTGTCCACTGTCGTCACCGCTCACGGCAGTGGTGAGTGCGACAGCGAGCGCGATGGGAATCAACAGTCTCATAGTCATTCGGATCGTAGGGCCGGTCCTGTGGACCGGCCTAATTCGTTGCCGTCTTCAGATGCTCCCGCAACAGGTCGCGCCCGAAATCGCCGTTGAAGTCCCGCCAGATCGAGTGCACGTGATTGCCGTCGTTCTGGCTGTTGTCGAATTCGATCAGGAACGTCGGTCCCTGCACGCGGTAGTAATGCTTCTGCCCACGCTCGATCGATCCCGCCCACGCAAATCCGATCTTCTCGATACCGGCTGCCTTGACCTTGGCCATGCGATCGGCAGCGATGTCGGCCGTCATCAAACCGGCATACGCATCGAGGACCTTCATCAGCTGATCGCGCTGCGTCGGATTCATGGCTGACACCATGATGCCCTGCGGCGAGAGTGGCTTGATGTCGAGCGCGTTCCCCGTGACGATGTCGTTGAGCGCAACGTCGTTGAAGACCGCGGTCTTACGCTGACCCGCGTCGAGCGACGTCACGAGCGCACGCGCCGTGTCTTCAAGCGCGCCCAGCGTCCGCTGTCCCTTCTGCGGTCCATCCTTCACTTCCGCCGGGTTCGCCCCGGCAAACGATGGCGTGCTCGAGATCGCGGTGCCGTTCACGACTGAGAAGTGCAGCGAGACGTGGTGGAATTCGACGCGCCAGCCCCACGCGCCCTTGGCGGACGGCGTCCCGAACACCGAGAAGCGATAGCCCTCGGGATCGCGCGTTGGACCGCTCCCCTTCTCGACATCCCGAAGGATGTTTTCGAGCTGCATGATCTTCGTGTAGGTGTCGTAGCCACGCACGCTCAAGCCGGTCTTGAGGAGTTCGTGCGCGAGTTTGCGCTGCGGTTCGGTCATCGCCTTGATCTGCAGACCGTTGCGCTCGAACTGCGGCACGAAGTGCCAGCGAAGGCGCTCGGCGGAATCAAAGGCGAAGGTCGCCTGCTGACGCTGCTCCGGATTGAGCGACGCCAGGAAGTTGGTCGCGGCTGTCGTCATCGACGTCGCAGTCGATCGCTGCTGCGCGACGACGGCGATGCTCAAGGCAGCAATGAGTCCGATGGCAAGAATGAGTCGAGGAGACTTCAGGCGAGTCATGGGGTGTTCCTCGGGAAAAGTCGCCGGATGGTAGCACGGTTCCCTTCGACTTTGCTCAGGGCAAGCGGCCAGTGGCGCGCGGATTGCTTTCCTCTTCCGATCGGGATTCATTCAGAAGAGGTGGTGTATGAAAGCAGTACCCCTGTTGGTCCTGATACTCGCTGTGGGTACCGTGGGTTGCGACGAGAGCCCCACCGGTCCGACGATCGTCAATGTCACGTGGAAGCTTGAAACCGTCGCTCGCCCGGGCACGGCAACGATCACGATTCCCAACCCCGACCAGTTCACCGTGCGATTCGAAGACAACAGCAATCTGAGCGCTCGGGCTGATTGCAATACATGCAGCGGGCGCTACACCCTCGACGGAACCTCGATCTCCATCGGAAACCTTGCCTGCACGTTGATCGCCTGTCCGATGCCGGGACTGGACCAGATCTTCAGCACGGCGTTGCAGAACGCACGCACAGCGAGAGCCTCCGGCAATCAGCTGGTCATGACCGGACCTGATTACACGTTGACCTTCCGGAACTAGCTCCGCTCCGCCGGAGGCGTCTATGATGTAGCCCTCACTAGGAGGGCTCCGTGGCTGATTCCATCGACCGGCGTGACTTCTTCAAAGGCGCAGCGCTTGGTGCCGCAGGCCTGGTCGTCACCACCGAGAGGACGGCCGACGCCGCGTCCATACCGACGCCGTCACCGGTCACGCTGCCGACCATCGCCGATGCACACGACCTCGCCTACGCGCAGGCGCAGAGCACCGTCACCACGCCGCCGCGCGTCACCACGCAAGGCCGGCCGGCGTCCGACTTCATGGTGGATGTGCTCAAGAAAATCGGCTTCGACTACGCCGCCATCAATCCGGGCTCGACGTTCCAGGGTCTCCACGAATCGCTGATCAATTACGGCAAGAACACGGCGCCAGAGCTGATCACGTGTCTGCACGAGGAAGCCGCGGTGGCGATGGCGCATGGCTACGCCAAGGCCGCCGGCAAACCGATGCTCGTCGCCGTACACGGCACGGTCGGACTGCTCCACTCGTCGATGGCGCTGTTCCAGGCCTGGGCCGATCGCGTTCCCGTCGTCTTGATCGTCGGACATCATCGCAACCCGTCAGGCGTGATCAATCGTCCGCACAGCGCGCAGGACATGGGCCTGCTCGTACGCAGCTTCGTCAAGTTCGACGATGAGGCGACGAACCTCGAACGCTTCGCTGAAGCGGCCATGCGCGCCTACAAGATCGCCACGACGCCACCGATGGGACCGGTCGTGCTCACCGTCTCCGCGGAGTTGCAGGAATCGATCGTCACGAACGAGCCGCGGATTCCCGAGCTGGTGCTGCCCGCACCACCACAAGGTGAAACCGGTGCGGTACGCGAAGCCGCGCGGATGCTCGTGGCGTCCGAGAACCCGTTGATCCAGATCGCGAAGCTTGGACGCACACCGAAGGCGTGGGACCTGCTGATCGAGCTCGCCGAGACACTGCAGGCTCCCGTCGACACCTTGGGCTACTCGTCATGGCAGAAGTTCCCCTCGTGGCATCCGCTTTATGGGACTGGCGGTCGCGGCTACACGCCAGACGTCACGCTCGGTCTCGAGGTCACCGACATGTCGGCGCAGGCGCGCGCGGCGAGAGCAGCCGGCAAGAAGACGATCAGCATCTCCGCCGAGCATCTGTTCCAGGGCAGCAACATCCACGACTATGGCCGCTACGCCGACGTCGATCTCGCGATTGCCGCCGATGCCGAAGCGACACTGCCCTCCCTCATCGAAGAAGTCCGTCGCCAGATCACGCCGGCGCGCAAGAGCGCGATCGAGGCGCGCGGCCAGCGTGTCGCTGCCGCGCACAAGGCCGGTCAGCTCGATGGCATTCGCGACGCAAGGCATGGGTGGGACGCGAGTCCGGTGAGCGTGCCGCGTCTGATCGCCGAGCTCGGCGATCAGATCTCCAAGGACGATTGGGCGATCGTCTCCGGCCATCAGTTCACGGGCGACTGGCAGCGCCGCCTGCTCAATCACGACAAGCCGTATCGCTACAACGGCGACTGCGGCGGCTTCGGCATCGGCTACGACACGCCCGCGTCGGTCGGCGGCGCGCTCGCGCACAAGAAGAACGGTCGACTGTCAGTGGCCATCGTCGGCGACGGCGATCTCAACTTCAGCCCGGGCGTGTTGTGGACCGCTGCGCATCACAAGATCCCGTTGCTCTTCATCGTTCACAACAACCGTGCGTATCACGCCGAAGTGATGATCATTCAGCGGATGTGCGGTGTGCGCGGGCGCGGCAACGAGAACGCCCACATCGGCAACGTCATCGCCGATCCGGATCCGAACTACGCGGCCCTGGCGAAGGCGTACGGGATGTACAGCGAAGGGCCGATCGAGCATCCAAAGGATCTGGCGGGCGCGTATCAGCGGGCGCTCGCAAAGGTCAGAGCTGGTGAGCCGGCTCTGATTGACGTCGTCTCTCAGCCCCGGTGATCGCGATGAAGCTACTCGCCCTCGGGGCCTTCCTCGCGATCGCTGTCATCGCCTCAGCGCAAACTGCCACGCCGCCCGCGGCGCAGACGCCTGCAGCACCGCTCGCGGCGCCGACCGGTAACGCACAGCGCGGCAAGGTGGTGTTCGAGACCACGCTGCGGTGCTTCGCGTGTCACGGCTACGATGGCCAGACCGGCTCGCCGCGGCTCGTGCCCATGGCGCGCAGCGAAGACATCTTCCTTGCCTACGTGCGCAAACCGGCGACGCAAGGTATGCCGTCGTTTGCCGCGGTCTCGGAACAGCAACTGCGCGACGTCTACGCGTATATCCGATCGATTCCGCAGGCCGCGCCGTCACCCGACGGCGTGCCGCTCATCAAGGGCATCCTCGATCGCCGCACGAAAGCGAACTAACAGCCAGTGAAGCACGCCTTTGGTTTGAGCATTCCGCAAACCGTCGAAGACGCGATCGATCTCCAATCGACCGCCCTCATCGTCTACGACATGCAGGTCGGCATCATCCGGCAGATGAAGGACGGCGGTGAGGTGCTGACCAAGGTGGCGGCCGTGCTCGCCGTCGCACGCGAGGTCGGCCTGCGTACATTCTTTCTGCGTCACACGTCGTTGCCAAAGAACCTGATGGGCGTATTTCAGTTACGGCAAGCCTTGGCCTGGCAGCGCAAGGACTCTGTAGAAGATGTGCGTCCGTGGTTTCTGCGTGACTCACCCGGTCATGCCATCGTCCCCGAGCTGACGCCACTCGAGAGCGAAGCCGTGTTCGACAAGATCGGGATGTCGGCGTTCGAAGGGACCCCGCTCGATACTGCGCTTCGCGACTGCGGCGTTCGTACCATTCTCATCGCCGGCGTCGCGATTGAAATCGGGATCGAGCCAACGGTTCGGCACGCCGCCGATCTGGGCTACCTGCCGATCCTGATCGAGGATGCCTGTGGCGCCGGCAATGCCGAAGCCGGTGAGCGAGCGATGGCCAGCATGCGCTTCATGGGCGACGCGCTCTTCACCACGATTGCCGAGACGACCGCGCTTCTGCGAAAGCGGCGATAGTCTCAGGTCCGGCTAAAGCCGGACACCATTGATTAGTGGACGACGAGCGCGGAGAAAGGAACAGGGGGAATTCAGCGCGCAACCTTCCTCTTCCACAATTCCCATGCACGCGCGTACTCGTTCGGGTCGGTCATGCGCAGTTTGGCTTCCGCCGGATCGACCGACGTGAACTTGCCGCCAAGGCTCATGGTCTGGATCTGCACGCGGGCATTCAGGTCCAGATACACGCTGCGGCCAACGACATTCGGGATCGACGTCGCAACGACCACGGCGCCGTGATGTCGCATGAGCGCCGCAGACTTGTTCCCAAGAGACGTCACCAGTGCCTTTCCCAATTTGGCGTCGCGGACGAGGAGATCCGTCA
>JBKPRH010000263.1:0-4778 GCA_046765795.1 Acidobacteriota bacterium
GTTCGTGCACATGCACGCCGGGATATTAGCGAACTGCGTGCCGCAGCCGCCTTCGCCGAGGCTACGGCGCCCAAGTCGCCTTGACACGCCAGAGCCCGGATGTCAGTCTGGACGTCCGATGCTGCAGTGGTTCCGCGCGCGAGCACAGTCGGTTGGCGCAACCGCGCTGCTCTCGCTCGTCACGCTCATCGTCGGGTCGGCACTGCCGCACCCGGACGATTGCCACGACGCGATCTGCGCCGTTGTCGTGCCGCACGATCCGTCGGCACACAGCATCGGGCGAGCCGACACTTCGAACGAAGATCGCCCGTTACACTGCGTCCTCTGTCACTGGACGCGCATCGTCCGGCCGCCGGTCAATACCGCGTATCATCTGGCTCCCTCGCGCGAACGCAACGTTCGCATCCTCGTCGACATCGTCAGCGCGCCGCAGTACGTCGTCGCGGCGCAGCCTCCCCTTCGCGCGCCGCCGCCCTCTCCATCTCTCGACGCGTAACGCGTTCCGTTGAGGAACGCGGAATATCAACCCGTTGATAGTGGAGATACGTTCATGCATGTACGTGGCTTTCTGTCCGCGTGCGTCGTGCTGGCGATGGTTGCGGCGATGTCCCCGCAGCTCGCCGCGCAGGCCGACACGCACCTGTCCGGACGACTAGTGAATTCCTTGAGCGGTGCACCGATTCCCGGCGCCACCGTCAGCCTCGAAGAGTTGAAGCGTGAAACGACGTCAGGACCTGACGGCTCGTTCACGTTCGAGAACGTGCCACCCGGTTCGTATCACCTGGCCGTGCGAGCGCAAGGGTATTCGTCACGGCGCACCGAGGTTGTGGCGGCGGCGGGCGACAAGCCGGTGGCCCTTACAGTCGATCCCGAGCTGCACTTCGAGGAAGTGCTCTCGGTCAGCCCCGACGCGCGCAGTCAGTTCGAGTCGTTCCAGCCGACATCGGTTCTCGCCGGGCAAGAGCTGTCGAAACAGCTCGAGATGTCGCTGGGTGCAACACTCGAGAGTCAGCCCGGCGTGGCGTCACGCAGCTTCGGTCCTGCGCCCGCCCGTCCAGTCGTTCGCGGGCTCGACGGCGACCGCGTGCTGATTCTGCAGGACGGACAGCGTCTTGGTGATCTGTCGAGCCAGTCGGGCGATCACGGCGTGCAAATCAACCCAGCCTCAGCACAGCGCATCGAGGTCGTGCGCGGTCCAGCCACGTTGCTGTATGGCGCCAACGCCATCGGCGGCCTGGTCAACGTGATCACAGACGAGATTCCCACCAAGCCGATGATGGGCACCAGCGGCAATTTCACATTCGACCTGGGCTCTGCGGCAAAGGAGGGCGGAGCAGCGGGCGACGTCCATGTCGGCAACGGCAGGTTCGTCGCGCACTTCGGCGGTGGCGGCCGTCGATCGGGCGACGTCGCCACGCCGGTAGGCGACCTCGAGAACTCGCAATCGAGGAACGGCTTTGGCAACGTCGGTCTCTCGTGGACCGGTGCCAAGGGCTACTTCGGTGGCAACTACGGCTACGACAATACGAAGTACGGCATACCCGTCGTCGAAGAGGGTCAGGTTCGGCTCACGCCGAGACGCCACGCCTTCTCGCTTCGTGCGGGTGCAAACGGACTGTCAGGAGTGATCGATTCCTATCGCGCGACGCTCGCGATTCGCCGCTACAAGCACGACGAGCTCGAGGGCGAAGAGATCGGTACCGCGTTTACGAACAACACCGAGGAAGTCGAAGTGATGGGCTCGCACCGCGCGTTCGGCCGACTCAAGGGCAGCGCCGGTGGCTGGTTCCTCAATCGCGCGTTCGATGCCGTTGGAGAAGAGGCGCTCTCTCCAGCAGTCGATCAACGCGGCTTCGCGGCGTTTCTCTACGAGGAAGTCACGTGGCCTCACGTCACGTTCCAGTTTGGCGGACGCGTCGATCACTCGCAGTACGAGCCGAACGGCGAACCCAATCGTCGCTTCACCACTGGATCGGGATCGCTCGGATTACTCCTGCGGCCGGCGGCGGCGAACGATCGTGTGACCGTCGCGCTCAGCCTGGCGCGTGCGGCGCGGTACCCCGCTCTCGAGGAGCTGTTCTACTTTGGTCCGCACCCTGGGAACTTCGCATTCGAGGTCGGCAACCCTGATCTGAATCCGGAGCATGCCCTTGGATTCGACATCGCGTTGCGATGGCGTTCGGCGCGCGCCTCTGGCGAGGTCACGTACTTCCGCAACGACATCAGCGACTACGTCTTCAGGGCGCCGATCAGCGAGGCGGATTTCCAGAATCGGCTGCCGGAGTTTGGGGCCCGGTTCGCCGGACGCGGCATCGGTAGCGAACCGATCGATCCCGAGGAATTCCCCATCGTCGAGAACATTGCCGCCGACAGCATCCTTCAGGGTGTCGAGTCGCACGCCGACTTCCAGCTCGGTGCGGGCATCGCCGTCGAACTGGGGTTGGATTACATCCGCGGCACGCTCAAGGCGACCGCCGAGCCGCTGCCGAGAATTCCACCGCTACGATTCCGCGGTGGGCTTCGCTATCAGCGCAACGCCTTCCAGGCGGGCGGCGAAGTGACAGCGACCGCGACGCAGGACAGGCTCTTCCCGACCGAGACGCCGACTGACGGCTATCAACTGCTCCGTTTCTTCAGCTCGTATTCGTTCATGAGCGGCAAGGCGACGAGCACGATCACGGCGCGGTTCGATAACGCTACGAACGAGCTGTATCGCAATCACCTCTCGCTCATCAAAGACCTGACGCCTGAGATGGGGAGGAATTTCAAATTGTTGTACAACGTGACGTTTTGACGCTGTCAGGGCGACACATGCGTCGGCCCTGCGAACGTCACGTTGTGAACGAACGGGCGCATGTCCGGCGGGATCTGTGCCTCGAGATCGATTGGTGCTCGAGTGATTGGATGCGGCAACCGAACACGCCAGGCATGGAGCGCCTGGCGCGCGATCATTGCGCTGGTCACGCCGTACAACGCGTCGCCGAGAATGGGCCAGCCGCGAGAAGACAGGTGCACACGAATCTGATGCGTGCGTCCGGTAACGAGCTCGCAACGGACGAGCGAGGCGTTTTCGTCAAGCGTCGCCATCACCTCGTAGCGCGTCTCGCTCGGCGCGCCTGTATCGGTGACGACCACTCGACGACGATCGGCGAGGTCGCGTCCGAGCGGAAGCGCAATCGTTCCACGTGCGGGCTCGGGTGTTCCTTGCACGACGGCGAGATACGCCTTGTCGATGCGGCGAGCGGCCTGATCGCGTTGCATCGCGGCGTGCACCTCGGGCGTGAGGGCCATCACAACAAGTCCAGAAGTGTCTTTGTCGAGTCGTGTGAGAATGCCCGGCTGAGCGTCTGCCCGCTGGCGCATACGCCACAGCACGCTGTTGAGAAGCGTGCCTGACCAGTTTTTGTAGGTGGGATGGACGACAATGCCCGGAGGCTTGTCGAGCACAATGATCCACTCGTCTTCGAAGACGATGGAGAGGGGGCCTTCCTCTGGCAGAGGTCGCCTCCGTTCAGTGGATTGAAACTCCGTGCTCACTTCAGGCATCTTAGATTCTGGATCGTGAGGACTTCATGGCGATATTCAGCACTCCGATGAATCTCCGTCTGCCGCGGCCCGATCAGGCGCTGCCCGGTCGTCAGACCGCGCTGCCGGTGCCCGAGCATCACGCCGTCAACGGCAATCGCATCACGCCGCCATTCCCGGCCGGCCTCGAGCAGGCTGTGTTCGGCATGGGCTGTTTCTGGGGCGCGGAACGAAAGTTCTGGCAGGCGGCGGGCGTCTATTCGACGGCGGTTGGATATGCCGGCGGCTACACGCCGAATGCGACCTACAAGGAAGTGTGCTCGGGTATGACCGGGCATGCCGAGGTCGTGCTCGTGGTGTTCGATCCGAAAGTGACGAGCTACGACGCGATGCTGACCCTCTTTTGGGAGAACCACGATCCAACTCAGGGGATGCGTCAGGGCAACGACGTTGGCACGCAGTATCGATCGGCCATCTACACCACCACGCCCGAGCAGAAGAAGGCGGCTGAAGCATCGCGCGCGTCGTATCAGGATCGGCTGACGGCAGCGGGCTACGGCCGGATTACCACCGAGATCCTCGACGCGCCGCCCTTCTACTACGCCGAAGACTACCACCAGCAGTACTTGCACAAGAATCCTGACGGCTATTGCGGTATCGGTGGCACTGGCGTGGCGTGTCAGGTCGGAACGAAGGCGTGAGGAGCACGCTGGTTCACTCTTCAGGGTTCTGAGTTCTCTGTTCGTGTTCAGGTTCGGGTTCAGGTTCAGGTTCGCGGGGTTCGCTGTTCGATGTTCGTCGTTCGCGGTTCGGGGCGTTTGGCTTTTGGTCGCCGCCCTTGCGTTTGCTGAGGCGCTGTTGACGAGAAGCGATTCGTCGCTCTCTCGCACGGCGGGCGTTTCGCAGTGCCTCCGGTGATTGCAGATACTCCAGTAGCCCTGTGACCTCCTTCAGCGCCTCCTCGGCCAGGGCGTTCAGTTCCTGTCGTTTCGTTTCAGTGATGTATTCGGCATCGACCAGATCCATCAGATGATTCTGCGATTCCATCAACGAAGACCGGGCGAACACGACGAAGTTCGCGAAATCGGGTGGGTTGAACCGACCATAGCCCTCCGCGATATGGCCGGGCGGGCCGGCAACAGACTTCTCGAGCTGTCTCCGTTTCTTGAAGTCCGTTGCGAGCGGCGCCGCTTTACAGATCGCGTAGACCGCCTTCTTGTACGTGACGCAGGTCTGCCAGGCGCGGAGCTTCG
>JBKPRH010000264.1:0-7934 GCA_046765795.1 Acidobacteriota bacterium
GTGGTGGATTGCTCGGTATCGCCTTCGGGTTTCTCCTGGCGTGGATGATTGCGTGGACGGCGGCATGGACCACCATCGTGACAACCACGTCGGTGGTCATGGCGTTCGGCGTCTCGGTGACGGTGGGCGTGTTGTTTGGCGTCTATCCCGCGCTCAAAGCCGCCCGCATCGATCCGATCGACGCGCTGAGATACGAGTAGGCGCTGCGGTGGCTATGAGCCACCGCTTGTCATCTGCGCCATCGCCTTCTTCATTTCCTTCTCGCTGACGTCCTTGACGTGGGTCATGACGGTCCACTCGTTGCCGAATGGATCCTCGAATCGCGCATTGCGATCGCCATAGAACTGGTCGGCCGGTTCCTGCATCGAGCGCGCGCCGGCACTCAACGCCTCCTTGTAGGTCGCATCGCAGTTCTTGACGTAGATCGACAGGCTCGCCTTCTTGGGCGGGAACTGGGGCGGCATCGGGCTGCCCATCATCATCACCGCGTCGCCGAACCCGAGCTCGCAGTGCGCGACCGTGCCGCCGGGCATGTCAAAGCGGAGCCGTTGCTTGGCGCCGAGCACTTTCTTGTACCAATCGATCGCGCGCGCGCAATCGTCGAGCACGGTGACCGGCGACAACACGGGGTAGCCCTTCGCAAGCCAGGAGACCAGGACGGGCTTCTTCGCGGGCCGTTTCATCTTCCGGGCCGTCGAAGGCCGCTTCACCTTCTTCTTCGTCTTGGCCATCGTGTCCTCCAGCGCAGGATCTGCGCGTCGGCTAGCCTACTCGATCGCTGTGACGGAGTGTGGCTTGCACACGAGTCGCGCGACCCCGACTACGATGGTCGGTGCAGTGGATGCAAGGATTCTTTGCTGTCGCTGCTAACCCATTGACGCCTGTCGGTGCTTGGCGCCTGATCTGATGGGTACCGGTGCGAAGCAGGCTCGCACCGACAAGCATCAGGCTCGCACCGACAAGCATCAGGCTTGCACCAACAAGCGTCAGGCTCGCACCAACAAGCGTCAGTACGATTGCACCGACGAGCGATAGTCGCCCGTGGCAAGAGTGCTGCGCCAGCTTCGGGCGCGGTCCACGATTTCCTCGGTGACTGCGGCGGCGCCATGCCGGACTGCCGCGACCAAAGTGGCAGAAGGTGCCCACAGTGTTCCGGTCGTCGAAAGCCGCGGCCTCACATAGATCACACGATCGCTTCTCTCGGGGGCCGTCGGCGCGAGCCAACGACAGTCCGACACGATCAGATGCGTGGCTGATAACGGTGCAGACTGCGCAAATGCGATCGGCAGGCAATCGCTGATCCCTCCGTCCGTCAGCAGCAGCCGTTCGTGATCGGACTCCACCCGGACCGCCGGAAACAGACCAGGAATCGATGCGCTTGCGCGGACGACGTCGCTCACGCGAACACCATCACTGCATCCGGTCGAGAAGCAGCGTGGTCGACCGCTCGTCAGGTCGTGGCACACGATGCCGATGCTTCGAACGCCGTGATGCAGCCGGTCGAACGTCGCCCCTTCGAGTTGCTCGAGACGCGAGGGAATGACTCCGCTTGCTCTGCCGAGAATCCGATCGAGCCGACGTCCGAAGCGAATGTTCAGACTGTGGGCGAGCAGATGACGGCCACGAAATGTCCGCGCATCGCTGATCAGTTCATCGAGCGTGAGTCCGACGGCGGCATAGTAAGCAGCGACCACTGCGCCCGCGCTCGAGCCAACGATGACATCGATGGGAATGCAGTTCGCGACGAGCTGCTGAAGGACCCCGATATGGCCTGCGCCGCGCAGTCCGCCACCGCTCATCACTACGGCGATGCGAACTGTCGAGTCTGTCCGGTGGACGCGCCTGATTCCAGCGAGGGACTGCGGTAACCGCGGTGGGGGCGGCGGAACCGATGACATCTGGGAGCCCGCTCAAATCCCAGTATAGAGCCTTCTCGGTGCTAGTCCGATCTTTGTCGGTGCAAGTCTGATCCTTGTCGGTGCGACCGAGCTGACGCTCGTCGGTGCGAGTACGCGACGCGGTATGTCGTCGACGCTTCTGATCGTGTGCCTATGCTGAACAGCGGTTTGTTAGATCTGGCACACAATCCGGAGCACACGTTTAGTCACGCGAGCCATTGTTCTCACACCCGCACTAGTCGACAGGCACTCCACCTGATCGCTTGTTCGATTAGGGATGAGCCGACGTTTACACATGTAGTCCTCGCTCAAAACCCAAATTGACTTGTGGATGGATCTCTCGCGACGGGCTGCCGCAGTCGCACTCGATGTTCGAATGTGTGGCCTGACCATGCGAGAGCGCTTGGTGAAGGGAGACTTATGGCGCTGACACCAGTCGTGGCCAGGCTCAGACAGGGCGGCGGTACGCCGCAAGTGGAGGTTGTCGTCGGCCACCTGCTCAAGGCGAACTATCAATTGCTCTTGTTCGACGATACCGGTGCCAACCCTGTGGGCATCGGCAGTGGCGACGGCAAGGGCACAACTGGAGACGGTGTGCTGGACAAGTTCTCTTTGCCCGGCGCCGTACCGTCACTCCATCGCAAAAGCATCTTCTGGCAGGCGTCCCTTGCGGCACTCGCTGAAGCGGACGAATCCGCGACGCCCTCGGCCACAGTGCGAGTTCTCCAGGATGATCGGGTCGTCGGGATCGACGGCGGGACCGGCTCGATCGTGTCAGGTCAGTTCCACCTAAAGGTCGAGGCATGACCGCGGCGCTGGTAGTACTGATCCTCGCGCTATCCGTCGCTCCCGCGATGGCTCAGCAAACGGTCACGAAAGAAGATCTGGATAAAGTCGTGTCGTCGCTGCTATCTCTCCCGGGCGTCCCGGCGGACGTCGTGAAACAGCATGAGGACATCGCCAAGGAGTTGAGTGAGCTGAAGACCAAAATGGTCGATCTGGCGGTGCCTGATTCCCCCGCATTCACCGTCCTCGGCCTCACGCCTGAAGAAGTGGCACGGCCAACCACTGGCCGCGCACTCGCCGCCGCGCTCCTGAACGGCGTCGATCGGCGTGGGGTGTTGCAATCGGGTGTCGCATTCGACACGCTGCCGTATCTCGCACTTGCGGGGAACCTTCTCACCCTCGACAGCTATCGCGGGCGCAACAATTATCACGTCCGGTTCCTGGCTCGGACGCAGTTGTCCGTCGCGACGGCGAAAGCCTCGGATCAAGACGACAAGGCGATGCGACTCGCGCTTGGCGTCCGCATGACGATCTTCGACCAGGGCGATCCGCGCACTGATACGGAGTTAGACAAGTGTGTGGGCATCGCGATCGCGCTGCCCGAGGCACCGAAATTCCTGCCTCCGCCGCTACCTGACCAATTGGATGAGGCGAGCCTCAAGGAATGGCAGGGAAATGTCGCACGTGGCAAGAAGGCCGTGGAGGAGTATGAGGCGCGCGTCGCCGCCTGGAAGACGACCTCGGCGGCAGCGGTTCGCGAGTGCCGCGAGCAGGCGCGAAAGCGCGCGTGGAATAGGACGAAATGGATCGTGGCAGTCGCGCCGGCGTGGAAAAGCCCGACCGGTGCTGCTGCGGACCTGGATGGAAGCGGCTCAGGCGTATGGACGACGTTCGGATACGGATTCGAAGAGTTTCCCGGGCTGAAGGATCATGCGCAGTTGCTCGTTCATGCCCGATACCGCAACAACGAGTTAGTAGCGGATCCGGCCGATGCGGCCAAACAGATTACCCAAGACTCGCGCCTCTTTGGCGTCCAGGTTCGTGCGGGCACGAAGGACTCTTCGATCGCTGGGGAAGCCATCTACGAGCGTTCGACGCCGGCTGCCGCAGCGTCGATCACCGATCACCGCTACTCGATTGGGTATGAACGCCGGCTGGCGTCCAATCTGTGGCTCGGCCTCGCCGTTGGCAGCGGCAGGCCTGCGGCCGGTGAGACGAAGAAGAGTGGCTTTGTCCTGTCGTCGTTCAAGTGGGGATTTGCGGAGAGTTCGTCTCTTGGAGTGCCACAGTAACGGAGACACCGACTTATGGCTAACGACAATCAGAGTTCGCTGTTCTCTCTGTCGCCCGTCGAGAAGACGGCGGTTATTGCAACCGGCGTTCTCGCGCTCGTGACGGTTGCGATGGCCTGGATCGGGTTCGCCTTCCACAGTGCATTCGTCATGGCCTTCTTCCTGGGATGTGTCGGCGGGCTGATGCACGAGCTGTTTCAGAGCGGTGGCAAGGTGCTGTTCTTCGAGAAGAAGGAAGACGGGCTATATCTGGGTGCGCTGGCCGGTATGCTGCTCGGCGGAGTCAGCGGCCTTCTCTCGGCGCGCAGCGTCGACTCGGCGAATGTCCTTCAGTTCAACGCTCTCGCGTACGACGCATTTCTCGCTGGAATGGGCATGAAGGGGCTGGCCGAAGCCGCGGCGGGCAGTGCGGTATCGAAGACGGACAGTGCACTGGCGCCGAAAGTACTCGCATCCTTGCCAACAGCTCCCGCAAGTGTGCAGCCGCCGAATTTCTAATAGCTATTCGATCGCCTTGACGATGTCCTCGACGACCTTCTTCGCGTCGCCGAACACCATCATCGTCTTGTCCAGGTAGAAGAGCGGATTGTCGATGCCCGCATAACCCGATGCCATCGAGCGCTTGTTGACGACGACGGTGCGCGCTTTGTGTGCTTCGAGGATGGGCATCCCGTAGATCGGGCTGCCTTTCTGTTCGGCGAGTGGATTGACGACGTCATTCGCGCCCAGGACGAAGGCGATGTCAGCAGCACCGAAATCGCCGTTGATGTCTTCCATCTCGGCGACCTGGTCGTACGGCACTTCCGCTTCGGCGAGCAGCACGTTCATGTGGCCAGGCATACGGCCGGCGACTGGATGGATGGCGTAGCGAACGTTGATGCCCTTGGCGATCAGCTTCTGCGCCATCTCCTTCACCGCGTGCTGCGCGCGCGCGACGGCAAGACCGTATCCCGGAATGATGATGACGTTCTCCGCGTTGCCGAGCAGGAACGCGACGTCCTCCGCTGACCCCGACTTCACCTGCTTCTGTTCGGCCGCGGCTGTGGTGCCTTCAGCAGCGCCGAATCCACCGAGGATGACGCTGATGAACGAACGGTTCATCGCCTTGCACATGATGTACGACAGGATCGCGCCTGACGATCCGACCAGCGATCCCGCGACGATGAGCAGTGGGTTGTTCAGCGAGAAGCCGATGCCGGAGGCCGCCCAGCCTGAGTAGCTGTTCAACATCGAGATGACGACCGGCATGTCGGCGCCGCCGATCGGGATGATGATCAGCACGCCGAGGACGAAGGCGATCACCGTCATGATGATGAACGGTGGCCAGTGAGTCCCAGGCGCAGCCACGACGAAGAGCAAGCCGAACGCGATCATGACGATCGCCATGATCAGGTTGAGGATGTGTTGACCCTTGAACACCATCGGCGCGCTCGAGAACAGCCGCAGTATCTTGCCGAGCCCAGCCAGCTTGCCGAACGCGATCACTGATCCGGAGAACGTCATCGCGCCGACGAACGTGCCGATGAACAGCTCGACGCGATTGCCGGCGGGAACGGGATCCGTGATGCCGAATGCCCCAGGATTGTTGACGACCGCGATCGCGATGAGCACCGCCGCGAGGCCAACCAGCGAGTGCATCGCCGCGACGAGCTCGGGCATCTGCGTCATCTCGACGCGCTTCGCAACCAGCCATCCGACGATGCCGCCGACAACCAGCGCGACCAGGGTCAGATCGACGCGGCGGGTAATGATCAGGGTTGTGGCGACGGCGATCGTCATCCCGGCGATGCCGAAGCGATTGCCGCGGCGAGCCGAGAGCGGGCTGGAGAGACCTTTGAGAGCGAGGATGAACAGCACGCTCGCCACGAGATAGATGAGCGCGATGACGTTGGGGGACAAGGTATCGATCACTTCTTGCCGCCCTTGGTGTCCTTCTTCTTGAACATCTCCAGCATCCGTTCGGTCACGAGAAATCCGCCGAACGTGTTGATGGCGACGAGCGCAACGGCCACCGCTCCGAGGATGCTGCCGCGATCGATCACTCCGGATCCAGCGGCGAGGATCGCGCCGACGATGATCACCGAGCTGATGGCGTTGGTGACGCTCATCAGCGGCGTGTGCAGCGCGGGCGTCACGTGCCAGACGACGTGATAGCCGACGAAGATGGCCAGCACAAAGACCATCAGATTCGTGATGAGAGGATCAACCGTGATTCCGTGGGCCACGTCAGCTCGCTCCTAGCTTTTGACCACCGCGCCGTCGATGCAGACGAGCGTGGCCGCAACGATCTCGTCCGACCGGTCCATCGTCAAGGCACCGGTTTTGGGATCGGCCAGTAGGGCCGTGAAATTCAGCAGATTGCGCGCATACAGCGCGCTGGCGTCGGCGGCCAGCGAGGCTGGAAGATTCGACGGTGCGACGATCTTCACGTTGTGACGGACGACGGTCTCGTCCTTGACGCTCAGCGGGCAATTGCCGCCCTGACGCACCGCGAGATCGACGATGACCGAGCCGGGCTTCATGCCTTTGACGGTTTCTTCAGGCACGAGAACTGGCGCCGGCCGACCCGGAATCAGCGCCGTCGTGATCACGATGTCGGCGGCCTTGGCGCGTTCGGCAATGAGCGCCGACTGCCGGCGTTTGTAGTCGTCGCTCATCTCGCGCGCGTAGCCGCCGGCACTGGCCTGAGCCTGACGCTCTTCGTCGGAGAGCGCGACCTCGACGAACTTCGCGCCCAGCGATTCGACCTGCTCCTTCACGTCGGGCCGTACGTCGAAGGCTTCGATGACCGCCCCGAGCCGCTTTGCGGTGGCGATCGCCTGAAGTCCCGCGACGCCGGCGCCGAGCACCAGGACGCGTGCGGCCTTCACGGTGCCAGCCGCGGTCATCAGCATCGGCATGAAGCGGCCGTACTCGTAGGCGCCGACGATGACGGCTTTGTAGCCGGCGATGTTGGCCTGGGACGACAGCACGTCCATGGTCTGCGCGCGTGTGATGCGCGGCAGCCGTTCCATGGCAAACGCTGTGACGCCAGTCGCGGCGAGGTCCGACAGATCCTCGTGCGGCGAGAGCAGGCCGACGAGGATGCTTCCTCGGCGCAATTGCGGCAGTTCCGAGGGCTCAGGCCGCGCGACCTTGAGCACGATGTCGGACTGGCCGTAAACGTCGGCGGCGCAGCCGATCGTTGCGCCGGCGGCGATGAATTCGGAATCGGGAATGCTGGCGCCGCTGCCGGCGCCCTTTTGGACCAGGATGGAGTGGCGGCCACCGGCGGTGAATTTCTTCACCGTTTCCGGGGTGGCCGCCACACGTGTCTCGCCCGGACTGGTTTCGGCCGGGATGCCGATGCGCATCGAGTTGAACCCCTCGGGTCGCGCCTGGAGTCAACTGCATGGCGCCCTAACTGATTTTATATGATGCACTACCAATGGATCTCGGACTGAGGGATAAAGTCGCGATCATCACTGGATCGAGTCGCGGTCTCGGCCTGGCCAGTGCGAAAGCATTGGCGGCGGAAGGCTGTCAGATCACGCTCTGCGGGCGCACCGAGGCGACGCTACTTGCGGCTGCACGAGAGGTGGCGAGCATAGCCGGTGGTGACGATCGCGTGCTCGCCGTGCGTGCCGATCTCACTCAGGCAGCGGGTGTGCAGCGCGTGATCGATGACACCGTCCAGCGCTTCGGTGGTCTCGACGTGCTCGTCAATAACATTGGCCTCGGGCGTGGCGGCGGACTGCTCGAAACGTCGGACGCCGAATGGCAAGAAGCGTTCGATCAGACGCTATTGCCCGCGGTGCGTGCTTCTCGTCTGGCAGTGCCCCACATGACGCGCCGCGGCGGTGGCTCGATCATCATCATTGCGTCCGTGTTTGGCCGAGAAGCTGGCGGACGTATGACCTACAACGCGATCAAAGCGGCCGAGATCAGCCTCGCGAAATCGCTGGCGCGACAACTCGCC
>JBKPRH010000265.1:0-5262 GCA_046765795.1 Acidobacteriota bacterium
GCACAGGCCTCGCACGAAAAGCCACAGTCGTAGCCGGACAGCCCGGCGTCATCGTGACGCTAGAGTGCGAGGAGTGCGGCCACAAGTGGGATGTGCTGCACGATTCGCCCCCGCTACGTCCGACCACCGATCCGCCGGACAAAAAGCTCGCGTCCTAACGTTTCTCGGTGGTTCCCGCGCGTCCTTCCGCGTGTTCGCCGTGGAACTTCACTCGACAATTTTGAATCGCAACAGGATCGCGCCTTGCAATCGCCTTCGCCGGAGACCCTTTATGCCGTACCGACGCCGCAGTCATTTGGACGTCTGGCACTGGTGCCCGAACTGTTCTAGTTGGCCTACACGCGACTTCGAAGAATCTTCCACGACCGATTCGGCGGCTCGTCGCTGCCGCGAATGCAGCTCCAAGACGACCAACGAAATATGCCTGAGTGAACAGCCTCCCAAAGGCGCGTCAGAGACGTAAGCAGACGGGCACACGATTATGTGCGGTCACAAATCGATCCGCGAGCGGAGTAATCGTTAATGCACCGTCTCGGTGCCGACGAACAAGAAATCACGCAGCGCATCATGATGCTCTTCGAGCGCTTGTTCGACATCGGCGTGCCACTCGACGCGCCTGCAAGGCGGCGAGCAGAACACCTGATCGTCATCGAGGTACACATGGCAGCCCGCCGCGCGCAGCGCTGCGAGCAGTGCGATCGCCTCGGCATCGAAGTGCAGGCTCACTGAGGCTCCTTAGCGGCTCGCGCTTCGACCGCCGCGATCCGCGCCTCGGCCTGCTCGAATCGGGTTTCGATGTCGTGGATCAGGCCGTGGAATCGGCGGCGATGAGCGGCGGCTCGGTGGCGCGCCGCTGCGCGGCGGTCTCGTCGGCGCGGGCCAGCACGTCAGTCCTTCCGCACGACACGCAACGCGTCATCACGCTCACGACGTTTGGCGGGTGTGCCGACCGGATCAAAGGCGTGCAAGACGATGAGATCGTCGTCACTGAAATCCGCGATCGGCTTCTCGCTGATCACGTCCATCTCCGCTTTCGTAATGGCGCGCCCGTACTTCGTACGCCGTATTGCGTCCGACCTGCCAAAAGTCCATCGCATGTTTCGGCGTGCACATCTCGGGCAGCGACTCGAACGTCGGCACCGGTACCGACGTCGTCAACGTCGGCGGCTTCGTCAGCTTCGTGGGCTTGGTCTTCGTCGTGCGCGACATTCGTAGGCACCTAGTGAAGTCAATCGGACTTCGGCAACGGAGGTCGGCACTATGCGGGATTGGGTGAAGATCAAACAACGGGCAGTAAGTCGCAGTACGCGCATCTAACGCGCACTGGAGGCACTAAGCCCATCGGCCGAGTCCTTTCTTCCGCACCATTCGACTCACCATGGCGTCCCGCCTTCCGGCGGGCCGGCAGGTTCGCTCATGGCAAGCCATGTCACGTCGAAGGGCCACCTAGACTCCCCTACTTCCTGACTCTATAGTTCACGCAATGGACGTCCAGCTCCTTGCGCTTATCGCGATGATCGTCGCCGCCATCGCGGTCGCGACGAGATATCACAGCCGCGGCTGGCCCGGACGTCCAGGCTGGCAGTATCAACGCGTCTTCTCTGTCGGCTTTCTTGGTCTGCTCTTCTTCGTCTCCGGAATCATCGGCTGGGATCTCAGTCACAGTCACGGATGGTTCCGCGGCACGCGATGGGTGGACGGTCCGATCTGGTGGCAGATCGGACTCGGAGCCGGACTCCTGCTCCTCGCGATCTTCTGGGCGCGGCGAGTGCCGATGCCTTCCGCGTCGGCGCGAAGATAAGGCCCACAAACCCCTGATCCGGCCAAGCTCATTGGCGCGGACCGCAGGACTTCTCTACGCTGCGGACATGTCTCTGCGCGCTCACGTCGTCGCGGTCTTCAACACGAGCGAAGACACGACCGACCTCCTGCGGGTCGTGTTCGAAAACGCCGGGTTCGTCGTGATCACGGCCTTCACGAACCACTTTCGCGACGGCAAGGTCGATCTCGAAGCCTTCATGCGGCAGCATCAACCGCGCGTCATCGTTTATGACATCGCGATTCCGTATGAACAGAACTGGCGCTTGTGTCAGCACATGCGCTCGACACCGGCCTGCCAGGGTGTCGCCTTCGTGCTCACGACGACCAACGTTCGCCACGTGCGGCAGCTCGCCGGCACCGAAGAGTTACATGAGATTGTCGGGAAGCCGTATGACCTCGACGAAATCGTGGGTGCGGTGCGACAAGCGGGAGCTGAGAGCGCCCCGACATAGGCCGCGCGGAGATCATCGGCCGCTAATCAGACGAGACGAGAAGAACCCGTTCAACTCCGCACGCCTCAGCAAATGCGCGCCAGGGGCACACCCGGCGAATTCCGAGAAGTCACGAACGAAGTGCGCCTGATCGGCGTATCCGCATTCGGCCGCGGTGTGCGTGCCTCGCTGCGGGGAGTCGAGTCGCTCGAACATTCGTAGCGCACGCTGGAACCGGGTGATGCGGGCCAGGCGCTTCGGCGAGATGCCGACCGCATTCTTGAATTGTCGTTCGAGGTGTCGCGAGGTCAGCTCGACATGGGCGGCAAGCGAGTCCATGGTGACGAGACCCTGAGCGTGTCGAATGTGATCCACAGCCGCGTGCACGCGATGATCGATTCGGCGAATGTCCACATGTCTGGCCAACACCGATTGAACCATCCTCGCCGCATCGTCGGTGTCACGCACACGTGAGCACAGCGCGTCGAGTTCCTTCGACAACGACAAAGACAACGCATCGAGTCCTGTGGTCTGCCCGACGAGACGATCCTGTGGCTCGAGAAAAAGCGCCGCGCCACCATGCGGCGTCAGCCGGATGCCGACGACGGCAATGTGCCCGGTCGCGCGCAGATCGAGCGGCCGAAGAAGCTGGCCGGCAAAAATCACCGAGGCCTGACGCTCCCGTTCACCGTCACCATGCACACGCTCGAACGGGTCACCAAGATGCAGAATGATCTCGGGACGACCGTCGGGCAACACCGGCTGCGCGTCGGCCATCTCGCGCGCGTCGCCGTCGAGCGTCCACACGCACTCGACGATCTTCGCGAGTGGAGGCCGTGGCTCGAATTCGCGGTATTTCATTGGAGAGCCGCGACGCTAACATGCGTGTCGGATTCCTTCAAGCGGCGGGACATCACACGCGCTACAGTGTCACCGAGGCGCAGCGATGATCGGTTGTGTAGCGACGTTCGTGGCGATGGCAGTGATTCTTGGCCCTCTCGACGAGGCCCGCGCACAGCGTGGCAAACCTGCCGCGCGCGCCGGTATCACGCAGCTTGCATGGCTGGCCGGAACGTGGACTGGCCACGACGGACCGGTCGCATTCCAGGAGCGCTGGACGACTCCTGCAGGCGGGGCCATGCTGGCCGTCTCGCGCACCGTGAAAGGCGATCGGATGGTGGCCTTCGAATTCCTCCGGATCGTCGAACGCGATGGCAGCCTCGTGTACATCGCGCAACCAAATGGCCGCCCGCCCACCGAGTTCACGTTGACGGCCATCACGGCCGACAGCGCGACCTTCGAGAACCCGACGCACGATTTTCCAAAGATGATTCGCTACAGCAAACGCGCGGACGGATCGCTCGAGGCGCGAGTGAGCGATGGCGGTCAGAAAGCTGAAGTCTTCGTCTTCAGATCAAGTGAGTGATATTGGGTTCGACGCCCAACAACGCCTTGCCGTAGACCTCGAGATTCACCTGCCACTCAGTGATGGCGTGATGGCTGGCCGTATGGACATCGCGCCAGAGACGCTGCATGCGGTTGCTGTCGGCGAGACTGGACGTCCCGTGAGCCTGGACGAGGATTTCAACGGCATCCCGGCAGTACTTCGCCGCGAGCGCGGTGTCCATACGCACACGCGCACGCGCCGTGACATCCATCAAGCGATTTTCTTGCGCGTAGCGATCGAGATCCTCTGCCGCACGCCGCGCATGCAGGAACGCCGTATCGATCTTCATCGCCGCCTCGGCAATCTGCATCTGGAAGCCAGCTGAATCGGCCTGCCTGGCGAAGTTCGTGTGGGTGATGCCGCGCGTCTTGGATTTGGCGATCGCGTGCTCGAGCGCCGACTGGGCGACGCCTAGCTGAGACGGCGCGAGGATGAGCACCGTGATCGGCACGAACGCCGCGCGATACACGACTTCGTCGGTATGCTCCGTGCGATACGTGCCCCCGAATGCCTGTGGATACGGCAGGAAGCGATGCTCCGGGACGAACACGTTCTTCGCCACGATCGTGTTGCTGCCAGTGCCCTTCATGCCGGCCATGAACCAGGTGTCCTCGACGATCAGGTCCTCGATCGGCATCAGCGACAGCCCGAGATTCGTCATCTCGCCGCGCTCGTCCTTCATGTGGATGCCACAGGCCGCCCACTGCGCGTGCATCGAACCTGACGCCCACGGCCATCGACCGCTGACGCGCCACCCACCGTCGACCGGTACCGTCTCGCCGTTCGGCGCGAGTGACCCGGCAATCCACGCGTCGCGATTGGCGCCCCAGATGTCGGCCTGCGCGCGCTCAGGGAACAACGATGCCAGCCACGCGCAGACGTTGATCAGGCTAGCCACCCACGACGTCGAGCCGCAACCTCGCCCGAGCTCCGCCATCACGTCGATGTAGGTGCGCACGCTCGTCTGATGTCCACCAAACCGCGCCGGCACCATCAACCGGCACAGACCGGCGTCCTTCAGCGCCTGCACGTTCTCGTCCGCGAGACGACGGAGTGAGTCGGTCTTCTCGGCGTTGCGTTCGAGGATCGGCCTGATGGTCGCTGCCCGCTCGATGAGGGTTGCTGCCGTGAGTGAGCTGCCCGGCATCGTGGCCATATCAGCGGATGATGCGGCCTGCTGTGACAAAGCGACGGTAGTTGCTGAACGATTGTGTGATGCGCGTACCGGAGAATGCAGGTGTGCGCCACATCCACGAGGTGATGATCTCTGCGGGAAGCATGATCGTCTCATTCGGTTCGCTGAACACCACTGGACGATACCGAATCGCAACGTCGGAGCGATCGAGTGTCATGTACATCTCGCCGCTGACACGCTGAGCCTTGCGAGGCACACGGAAATCAACCATCCCGATCAAGTGCTCTTCGAGCCGGACGATCGCCGCCGTCTCCGGATCGGCCCACACTCGTCCACGTGCCCGGCCGACAACGTTGAGTTGGATGCATTCGTCCTTCGACTCTTTCGATTCGGCCGTCGCCTTGGCCTCCTCGAGGGAACGATAGTCC
>JBKPRH010000266.1:0-7443 GCA_046765795.1 Acidobacteriota bacterium
CACCGGTCTTGACCGAGCCGGGCCGTGCCCACGATGCGGACGACCAGGCGATGGTCGTGCGCAGCTCACCCTCGAGCGGCGCGAGCGATCTGAAGCGGCTGTATCTCCTCGCGATCGCGATGGCTCGCCATTCGATCGAAATCAGCTCGCCCTACTTCGTCACCGACGAATCCACGATGTGGGCATTGGACGACGCACGTAAACGAGGTGTCACGATCCGAATCCTGGTGGAGAGCGACATCACCGATCACAAATCGGTGAAATATGCGTCGCGCGACACCTACGACGGCATGCTCGCCGGAGGCATCCAGATCTACGAATACCGACCGACCATGATGCACGCCAAGACGATGGTGGTTGATGGTCTTCTGAACATCTTCGGATCGGCGAACTTCGACAATCGGTCGCTCGAATTGAACGATGAAGTCAACGTCGCCGTGTTCAGCCGCCGGCTCGCGGCACGTTTCCTTCAGGATTTCGACAACGACCTGCGCGCCTCACACCAGTGGACACTCGCAACGTGGCGCGAACGGCCGTACACCGACAGAGTTCACGAGTATTTCTGGAGCTTCTTCGGTGAAGTGTTTTAGGGTGAATCGACAAGCGTGTACTTCTGACTACGAGCAATGTCACTGACCTGACGTTATTCGTGTCAGCACAAAATTCATCGACACTCAAACAGCACGCAGCGCACGACTCACTACTGTTGTGGTGAACCACCACTCGATCAAGCGGTTACGTGGGCCGATCGTTTTCAACGCCCACGCGCAGCTCAGCCGGTAATCCATCTCGGCACGACCCGTGCTGCTGCCTGCGAACGCGCTCGCTTCCACGTGGAGCGCATTGCGTCAATCCCCCGAAGACGCACCCTCATCTTACGAACCTGACAAGGAGTGAAACATGAAGAACGTGTTCGTCGCAGGTGTGTTGCTGGGCGTCGCAGCCCTCGCGAGTCCCGCGCATGCGCAGGGCGATGGCAATGGGGGATTGAGCGGGAGTCACTACAACCTGAACATCCTTGGCAAAGACAACTGCGCCGGCGACGACCTCGAAGGTTCGAACCGACACACCATTCAGGTGCTCCTGAATTTCAAGGATGCGACACCGACCGACGTGAGCACCGCAACGCTCGACAAGCGGAACAAGATCTTCCTGCAGGAAGGTGACTTCCAGGTGATCGATGGAAACGCGTGCGACGGCGACGGTGCGCTGTTCCAGTTGCCGGCGAACCCGTTTACGTGCCCGGTCGACGATCCTGAGTGTCTCAACACCGATCCGACGTTCCAGGAATACCTGGTGTGGGCGCGCGCGCGCAGTGGCGGTGGATCAGCCACGATCACGACGTGCCGTCAGGACAAGGTGACTGGCGAATTCCAGTGTTCGACCGAGAACACTCTTGACGTGCTCACGCGCACGAAGGGCAAGAACACGAATAACTTCACGAACGTGACGAAGGAGTTGACGACAGTCTGCCTCGACACGGACGCCGACGGTGCGTGCGACACCCGTTCGGGCATTTTCTCTGAAGCAGCATTCACCTACTTCTGGGATTACGACAACAGCGGCCTGCGTCTCGCGCAGCTGCGCTTCTACCCAATTCCTGACTAACGAAGGATGAAGGGCCTCGGCCTCATAATCTGTCTCGTCGCCGCGGCCACTTCCGCCGGAATCGCTCGCGCCCCGCAAGTCGTCGTCGCTGATGGCGACTTCGACTTCGGGCGCGTGTTGAAAGGCACGCTCGTCGAGCACGAGTTCGTCGTGAAGAACGATCGTGCCGTTCCCCTGGCCATCGACGAAGTCCGTCTGACACCACCATTGGCGCTCGTTGGTGCGCCCACGTCGGTCGCCGCCGGTGCCCACGGTGTTGTACGAATTCGCCTGGATACGTCCAAAATCACCGGCCTGTTCGAAGGCCGCATCATCATCTCGATCGCCGGCGCTGATGAACCCAACCTCCATCTGACGTTTGCGGGAACCGTCTACCAGACGGTCGAAGCCGTGCCAATTCCGGCGTTCTTCGTGGTCACCGAACGCGGACAGACGCAGGAACAATCGATTGAACTGATCAACCACGAGTCGGACCCGCTCGAGATCAAGAGCGTGGATTATCCACAGGGTCATTTCGCGACGCGGCTGGAAACAATCGAAGCCGGCAAGCGGTATCGGTTGACCCTGAGACTCGATGGCACCGGCGCAGGCGGACGACGAACCGACCCCATCGTCGTGACGACGACGAGCCGGACGACACCGGTGCTCAAGATCGCGGCGATTACGTTCGTGCGCGAACGCGTCTACACCTTTCCCGATTCAGTGGACCTGGGAAGCTTCCCACTGAACGCCATTGACGCCGATCCTGCCTGGCTCGAAAAGCTCGCGCAGACGTTGATGGTGTACCGAAAGAGCGCCGTCGGATTCGACGTCAAGGTGACAACTGATGTCGAGGGACTCGACATCCGCGCCGCGCGCGGCCCGCAAGGTGATCGCTGGCAACTCACGATCACGCTGAAGCGCGAGTCGCTGAAACCTGGTCGTATCACCGGATCGATTTTCATCGAGACGAACGACCCTGAGTTTCCGAAGCTGCGCGTTCCCGTCTCCGGACTCGTCATCGCGAAGCTGTAGTTCCGATTTCAATGGTGTCATCCACGGCGGAGGCACTCGCGTCCGCGCACGTGTCCGAGGACACCCGGCATCGCTGAAAGGCTCGATTAGCGGCGCGATTTGCCGATGGTCGAGCTGGAGTCCGCGACGGCATCGGGTATGAATCTTCGCGTTCCCACACACATGTGGGAAGTTCGCGAACCGCAGTCCATCATCCAGGCGGCCGAAAGAGCCGCAGCCGCCGGGAGCTTCGGCTCCGCGGAAAAACTGCTGCGTGAGGCCGCTCGCCTGCAGGAGGCGAGCCTTGGGCCACGCCATCCTGACCTTGCCAACACGCTGAACAATCTCGGCATCGTGTGCGAGATGACTCGCAAATTCGACGACGCCGAGCAGTACTTCAGACGCGCCGTCAGCATCGCAAGGACCTCACTGCCTCCGGAGCATCCGTTCGTCACCACCAGTCACAACAATCTTCGTGACTTCTGTGAAGCGAGAGGCAAGACGGTCGAACCGCCGGCGCCAGTGCCACCTCCCGAGCCGCCGCCACAAGCGATCCCTCCGGTCGTGGAAATAGAGTCTTCGGCACCAGAAGCCATCCCGCGAGTCGAAGAAGAAAAGCCCACGGTGCCCGAAGCAGAGTCCGCGGCGCCAGAAGTGTCACCGGAGGAACCTGCGGGCCCAGAAGCATCAGACGCTGGGCCTGAAGCCAAACCATCGGCAGCACAAACAGCGACCGACCCGGCTCTCGAGGATCCGGTCCTGACATCGAAGAAGTTCTTCTATCGTGTGGCGCTGGGCGCGCTTGGACCAATCGCCATGCTGATGGTGGTGTTGGCCATAGGCTTGCCGCGTCTCGGAGCGCCGGAGCTGGCCGTGCCTTCACGAGCGGTCGCAGCTGACGCGCCGCCGACCACCGCCCCGACGCAGCCCATTGCTCCGACTCAGCCCGCTGCTCCGACGCAACAGGCTCGACCGACGACGCCTGCTGTTGAACCGCCCGCGGCAATCGACACAGCGCGACCCATCGTCATCAGAGCGGGTCTCTGCGGCGAGCTCGATGCCTGGTCGTGCGATCCAGCCGATCGTCCGGTTCCGCCAGGTCCGCTGTTCTTCTACACACAGATCAAATCGACGAATGCCACAACGATTCAGCATCGTTGGTATCAGGACAATCGGTTGCGCCAATCCGTGGACCTTCGCATCGAGGCCAATCAAACAGCCGGCTACCGCACGTTTAGTCGGTATCTCATGCAGATCGATAGTGGAGGCAACTGGAGAGTCGAAGTCCGAAGCCAGGACGGCGTTCTGCTGGACGAAGAGCGCTTCGAGGTTCGCTGATCGCCTACGGCGACCCAGCGGTCACGGAGATGCTTCTGGTGCGGGTGTTGTTCGTTTCAATCGTCTCCGCGATCGAGTCATTGCCATCACTCTTCGCAAAGATGACGTAAGTACCTGCGGCCGTCGATGCTGGAATCACGACCGAGACAGAGCCTGATTGGCTGCTTCCTGGCACCGACGATGGAATCGTTCGTGTGCCGAGGAGCGTGTCACTCGCGTCGAGGGTCCCGTTTGAAGAGAGGTAGTACGCGGTCCCCGATGCCGGGGCGGTATCTCCTCCCTGATTCAACGTCGTATCGGTCACGCTGATCGTGGCCCCGGCAACCGCCGTTGTTGGCGCCGTGAGGGCGCTGACAATCAGATCAGGTCCGACCTTAAATGAGTTCGCGCGGGTGTTATTCGTCTCACTGCTCTCGGTAATTGCGGTTCCCCAATCCGCGACAGCGATGACCCAATACGTCCCTGGCGATGTCCCCGCTGGAACCGTGAGCGGCGTCGACGCCGTGCTGATTGCCGCTGTACCGAGCGCAGGCACGACGCGGCTACCGAGGAAAACGTCACTCGCATCGAGCGTCGAATTGATCGAGAAATAGAATCCGGTCTCGGACTGCGAGATGCTGGCCCCTTGATTCTTTGTTGAGTCAGTAACTGTCAGAGGCCCATTCGCGGCGCCTCCTCCCGCGATTGTCAGGCTCGTGACCTGCAGGTCTCCACCAACGGGCAGCGTGCCGCTTCGAGAGTTATTGGTCTCTGCGGTTTCCCCGACGATCCCGTTCCAGTCGGCAATGGCGAACACGTAATAGGTCCCGGCCGCAACGTCTCCGGGAATCTGCACCATCGTCGTCGCCGCGGATGTCGCACCGCCTGCAAGGTCAGTGACCGATCTGCTGCCGAGAAATCGATCGGCCGTATCGAACACTGAATTGGTGGACAGATAGAAGCCTGTTGACGAACCGGACGCGGGCCCTGCCCCTTGATTCGCGGTGGTATCGCCAACGCTGATTGACATGCCGGCAGCAGCAACAGCGGGAAGGCTGATGGACGTGACGACGAGGTCAGGACCGACCTTGAGTGCGGCACTCGTTCGCGTGTTGTTCGTCTCTAACGATTCACCGATCGCGTTCGGCGCATCGGCGAGAGCGAGGATGTAATACGTGCCGGTTGCAGTTTCACTGGGCACTGTCACGGACGTCGCTACGGTGGACAAGGCACCGCCAGCGAGGAGCGGAACGGCTCGCGTCCCAAGCACGACATCAGCAGCGTCGAGCGTGGTATTCGTCGACAAATAGAACCGTGTCGTCGAAGGCTCCGCACTGCCGCCGCCATCGTTCTTCGTCGTGTCCGACAGGTTGATGGCGCCGCCCGGAGCGGCCACGGCCGGAGCGGTCAATGCAGACACGACCAGGTCTGGGCCGACCTTCACCACACTGCTCGCTCTCGTGTTGTTGGTCTCGATACTTTCACGAACGGCATCGTCCCAGTCGGCCTTCGCGAGCACGTAATAAGAGCCGGCAACGGTCGTCGGTGGTATCCGCACGGTGGTCGAGGCCGTTTCGTTGGTGGCGGCGGAAAGGATCGACACCGTTCGGGATCCAAGGCTGATGTCCGCGGCATCCCACGTTGTGTTCGTGGAGAGATAGAGTCCTGTCGACGACGCGAGCGAGCGACCGGTGCCCTGATTTCGCGTGGTATCGGTCACCACGATGTCCGTACCGGCGCCCGCCGTCAGCGGGACGTTGACCGCAGTGACAGTCAAATCGGGTGGAAGGTCGTCACTGATCACGGTGACGGTCGCCGCGCTCGGCGAGACGATGCCGTATGCCGCATCCGCAGCGAGCGTCAGAATCACCGACTCGTTACTCTCGTACGTCGCGTCGTCGATCGGGATTACTGATGCGATCGCCGTTGACGATCCGGTCTCAATCGTGACGCTGCCGGAAAGGGCCAGGTAATCGGCGCCGGCAACTGCAGTTCCATCGACGGTGTAACGCACCGTCAGCGGTGCGGTGACATCGCCAGTACGGGTGACGGTGAATACGCCAGCGACGGTATTTGCCTCGGTGGCCTGAGGTGTAGAGGCGGTCACCGAGACCTGATTCGCGGGGCTGACGGTGACGACCACGGTGTCCGTATCGCTCGCGCCATCATCGTCGGTCACTTCGAGCGTCAACGTGTGGACGCCAATCGACAGCCAGACATCAACCGCTGCCCCGGTCCCGATCGACGTGCTGCTTTCGCGCCATTCATACGAGACGATGCTGCCATCGCGATCGGATGACGCAGCACCATCGAGCGTCACCAGTTCCACGCCATCTCTGTTGTTGTCCGCGATCGTCCGCTCGACGCCGGCATCAGCAGTCGGCGGAAGGTTGCTGAGTCCATAGCTCACGGCGTTATGAAGATTGAGACCGCCATGGATGGTCCAGGAGTCGAGTCGTTCTGGGGCGACACCTCTCCCGTCAGCGCTGTTGAGGAGAATGTCCACGACCTGGCTATTGCTGGTGACGTCGCCTCGCGACCACACGAGCGCCGCCGCGCCGGCGACGTGCGGCGTTGCCATCGACGTGCCGGAATTCCACGTGTAGCACCCCGTTTCGCCTCCGAGCGTCGAGGTGTCGCACGTCGACATCGGATACGCGGAAAAAATGTAGCTGCCAGGGGCGGCGATATCCACCCAGTTTCCGTAGTTCGAGAAGTAGGGGCGTTCGTGGTACTCGTCAAAGGCCGCCACTGAGATCACGTGGTCGAAGGCGGCCGGGTAGAAGGGATCCGTCGTCCCGTTGTTCCCCGCGCCAGCGACGATGACGAGGCCCGCGTTCCAGGCGTCCTGAACCGCTTCGTCGAGCGATTGCGAGTACACCGTGTCGCCGAGACTCATATTGATGATGTTGGCGCCGTCGGTAATCGCTCGCGCGATAGCCTGCTGAATCGCGAAGTCGTCGCAGGTGCCATCAGCGCGACAGACTTTAAACGCTCGGATGCGCGCGTGCGGAGCCACGCCGACGACGCCCTCCGGTCGTGGCGGAGTGCCGGTTAGATTACGCATCGCAGCGGCGATGGTTCCCGCGACGTGCGTGCCGTGGCCGTTGTCGTCCATCGGATCGCCATCGAGAAACACGAAGTCGTCGCCGCCCGCGTAGTTCGGCGCGATATCCGGGTGTGTGTAGTCGACACCGGAATCGATCACCGCCACCGTGACGGTGGAGTTCCCCTCGAAGACGGCCCATGCTTCCGGAGCGTCGATGTCGGCGTTTGGTGTGCCGTTGGCGAGACAGAAGTCCAACCACGGAATGCAGTAGAAACCCTGACCGGTGTTGTCGAGTGCCCATTGCTCGCGGAAATAGGCATCGCCGGGCACCACTTCGGAACCACCTGGATGCGTCAGCAGCACGGGAATGCTGCGTACGTAGTTGGGTTCCGCGAGGAGGACGTTGGGATTGCGCTGGTACCGCGCGATCGTGTCAAGTTCCTCGCCGGCCGGTACGCGCACTCGCTGGACTCGTG
>JBKPRH010000267.1:0-10487 GCA_046765795.1 Acidobacteriota bacterium
CGGCTTTAGCCGGACCTATTGCGAAACCTGCCACAACGATCGCCTGAAGACCGGCGGTCTCTCTCTGCAAGGCCTGCCGATCGACGGCAACGCCGAGACGTGGGAGAAAGTCATTCGCAAGGTGCGCGCCGGCATGATGCCACCAGCCGGCGCCAAACGTCCCGAGCAAGCCGCACTCGATGCCTTTGCCGGATCGATCGAGACCACGATCGATCGCGCCGCTGCGGGAAGTCCCAATCCCGGACGCGCGCCCTTGCACCGCATGAACCGCGTCGAGTACGAGAACGCCATTCGCGATCTGCTCGGCCTCGAAGTGGACTCCTCCACGCTTCTGCCCGCAGACGACTCGAGCCACGGCTTCGACAACATCGCCGACGTGCTCGGCGTCTCGCCATCACTGCTCGAGCGCTATGTCGCTGCGGCCGCGAAGATCAGCCGGCTCGCGGTCGGCGAGCGGGACGCGGCTCCGCTGCAGGTCACCTACTCGGTGAAAGGTGATCTCAGTCAGAACCAGACGCTCGAAGGCATGCCGCTCGGCACGCGCGGCGGCACTACGATCACCCACAACTTCCCGGTCGACGGCGAGTACTCGATCAGGTTGGCGCTGCTGAAACTGAGTTTCGGTCAGGTGTTCGGTGAGGGCGCCGAGGGTGAAGAGCTCGAGGTGACGCTGAACGGCCAGCGCGTGAAGCTGTTCAAGCTCGATGAAGTGCCGATGTTCTTCATGCGCGAGTCGAAGGGATCGCACCCGGCCAAGCCGCAGCCGACCGAACCCAACGAGGAGCGGGTGAAGATGACGCCCGACATCCGTCTCGAGTTCAAGCTGAAGGTCAAGGCGGGACCACAGACGCTGGGCGTCGCGTTTCTCAACAAGGCCAACGCGATCAACGAGGACCTCGTTCGTCGACCCGTGTCGAGCACCTACGACGTGTTCATCGGGATGCAGTACGGCTACACGACGGCGCCTCACCTCTCGCGCGTCATCATCACCGGCCCGTACAACGCGACCGGCGTCGGAGACACGCCAAGTCGTCGTCGCGTGTTCGTGTGCCGTCCGGCATCGGATCCAGACTCGCTGCCCGCCTCCGCCAAGGCTACGGCGGGCACCCGCCGTAGCTCGCCTGAGATCGATGCGAGCGAAGGCGGGTGCGCAAAGCAGATCATCTCAACGCTGGTTCGCCGCGCGTATCGGCGCGCGCCGACCGACGCCGACGTCGACCCGTTGATCGCGTTCTATCAGGACGAGCGCAACAAGACCGGCAACTTCGAAGCCGGTATCGAGATGGCGCTGCGCCGGATCCTCGCCGATCCGGAATTCATCTTCCGCTTCGAGCCGCCGCCCGCGGGCGTTGCGCCGAAGACGGCGTATCGCATCAGCGATACCGAGCTGGCATCGCGATTGTCGTTCTTCCTCTGGTCATCGATTCCCGATGAGGAGTTGCTGAAGCTGGCGATCGACGGCAAGCTGCATCAACCCGCGATTCTCGAGCGGCAGACGCGGCGCATGCTGGCCGATCCGAAGTCGCGGTCACTCGTCACCAACTTCGCGAATCAGTGGCTGTTCCTGCGAGAGCTCAAGAACGCGAATCCCGACGTCACGATCTTTCCCGACTTCGACGACAACCTGCGCCAGGCGTTCCAGCGCGAAACCGAGATGCTGTTCGACAGCGTAGTTCGCGAGGACCGCTCGGTGATCGACCTGCTCGACTCGGACTACACGTTCGTCAACGAGCGTCTCGCACGGCACTACGGGATCCCCAATATCTACGGCCCCGATTTCCGTCGTGTGCCGGTACCGAATGACGCACGGCGCGGGCTGCTCGGACACGGCAGCTTGCAACTCGTCACGTCGAATCCCAATCGCACGTCGCCGGTCATGCGCGGCAAGTGGATCCTGGAGAACCTGCTCGGCACCGCGGCGCCGACACCACCGCCCGATGTGCCGCCGCTCGAAGAAAAACCGACGGCGACCGCCAAGTCCGTCCGCGAGCGCATCGAACAGCATCGCGCCAGCCCGACGTGCGCCGGATGCCACAAGATCATGGACCCCATCGGTCTGGCGATGGAGAACTTCGATGCCGTCGGCCGTTGGCGCACGATCGATGAGGGCGTGACGATCGACGCGTCAGGACAGCTCGTGGATGGCACGGCGATCAACGGACCATCGAGCCTGCGCAAGGCGATGCTCGATCGCCAGGATGTGTTCGTCGCCGCGATGACTGAAAAGCTGATGATGTACGGCGTCGGTCGCGAGACGAACTACTCGGACATGCCGACGGTGCGCGCGGTGATGCGCGATGCCGCGAAGAACCGATACCGCTTCTCGGATCTGATCCTCGGCGTGGTGAAGAGCGCACCGTTCCAGATGAAAGTGAAATCCTGATCAACGTAATGCAAGATGCAAAATGCAAAATGCAAATCAAATGCAGAACACACGGACGGACATGATGTCTGCGGTGTTTGCATTTTGAATTTTGCATTTTGAATTACTGAGAGTCAGACATGTTCATCACCAAGAAATACCTTCCACGTCGCACCTTCCTCCGAGGCATGGGCGTCACGCTCGCACTGCCGCTGCTCGACTCGATGATTCCGGCAAGCACACCGCTGGTGAGAACCGCAGCGCTGCCGAAGAGTCGCTTCTGCGGCATCTACATCCCGCATGGCGCGACGATGGACAAATGGATGCCGGCGACGGAAGGCTCGGGCTTCGCCTTCACCGAGACGTTGAAACCGCTCGAAAAGCTGCGCGACCGCCTGGTTGTCGTCAGCAACCTCGCGCATCCGCTGGCCGGCGGCAAGGGGTCCGACGCAGGCGCCGATCACGCGCGCTCGGCAGCCGTGTTCCTCAGCGGCGCGCATCCCGAGAAGGGCACGGTTCACGGCGGCAAGACCGTCGATCAGGTGCTCGCCGAGAAAATCGGGCAGGACACGCCGTTGCCGTCGATCGAGGTGTGCCTCGAGGAAGTGGCGCTCAACTGCGGCGCCGGCTACGGCTGCTCGTACTACAACACCATCTCCTGGAAGAACGACACGTTACCGCTGCCGATGGAAAACAGTCCGCAGGTCGTCTTCGAGCGCCTGTTCGGTGACGGCACCAACGCCGCGCAGCGGCTGTCGCGCAAGCAGCAGGACAAGAGCATTCTCGACTCGGTGACCGACAAGGTCGCGCGGCTGCAGGGCGGGCTCGACGCGGGCGACAGAGCGCGACTCGGCGAGTATCTCGACAACGTCCGCGAGATCGAGCGTCGCATCCAGAAGGCCACCGCGCAATCAGCCAACAACCCGGACGTGCCGGAAGCGCCGGTCGGCGTGCCCGAGGCGTTCGAGGATCACATCAAGTTGATGTACGACCTGCAGGTGCTCGCCTATCAAGCGGAGATCACCCGCATCTCGACGATGATGTACGCGCGCGATACGAGCGGCGCGGTGTATCCCGGTAGTGGCGTGCGCGACGGCTTCCATACCGCGTCACACCATTCCAACGCCCGCGCGCGCATGGACACCTTCGCGCAGATCAATCGCTATCACGTGCAGATGCTCGGCTACTTCCTCGAGAAGCTGAAGGCCACCAACGACGGCGACGGCAACCTGCTCGATCACTCGGTCGTGCTCTACGGCAGCAGCATGAGCAACGGCAATCAGCACGATCACGATCCGCTGCCGATCCTCGTCGCCGGCGGCGCATCAGGTCAGCTCAAGGGCGATCGTCATCTCGCGTTCCCGGCGCACACGCCGATGTCGAACCTGATGTTGTCGCTGCTCGACAAGCTGGGCGTGCATCAGGACAGCTTCGGCGACAGCACTGGCAAGCTCGAGATCTGAAACGTCCGGCTGAAGCCTGACACTACACCGGCGAAGGAGTTCCACATGACACGTGTGCTTAGCCTGGCAGCTCTCGTTCTGAGTCTTGCGGCGCCTGCCGCCGCCGATCTCACGCTCAAGCAGACGATGAATGGGAAGGGCATGGGCGTGAATGGTGCGTCCAGCGGAACGGCCTACATCAAGGGCAACAAGATGCGCTCCGAGATGCAGGTTGGCGACCGCACGCAGATCGCGATCTTCGATCTCGACGCCCAGAAGATGTACAGCTTCGACTCGAAGAAAAAGGAAGCCGACGTGTGGGATATGGCGGCCTTTTCAGCGGAGCTCGCGAAGACGGTCGACACGTCGGCGATGAAGGCATCGCTGAAACCGAACGGGCAGACGAAGCAGATCAACGGACAGACCGCAACTGGCTACGAACTTGAGATCTCGATGCCGTCGGCGATCGGCGGCAACCCGGACATGGTGATGACGGTGACCATGACCGGCACGACGTGGATTGTGAAGAACGCGCCGGGCACTGCCGACTACATCAACTTCTACAAGGCCGCGGCTGAAAAAGGGTGGATCTTCAGCGATCCACGTGCGGCCAAGAGCTCGCCAGGACAGGCACGCGCGACCGTCGAGATGTACAAGCAATTCGCGGACGCCGGCGGCATCGCCTACGAGACCGACATGCAGATGAAGGTCAGCTCGACCGGAGGCGGCGCCGCCAACCCGCTCGGCGGCCTGCTCGCGCGCATGGGCAACATGTCCATGGCGACGACGATTCAGAGTATCGAGACCGGCGCGCTTGGCGATGATCTGTTCGCCCCGCCGGCAGGCTACAAACTCAATCAGAAGAAATAGTCGAGTACAACAAACCGCGGCGCCCGACGGAGTATGCTGGCTGCGGTGTCATGAGAGCCCGCATCCGAGTGACGCTGTCCGTCGCGTGCGTCGCGGTGGTGATCGTTGCCGCGGCAGCTGTGGTCCACGCGCAACTCTGGCGCGGCGGCTACGGCTTCTACGGCGTCCCCAAGCATCCGACGTCCTCCACCTTCGTCGGTGGATTCAATCATTGCCGCCTGATGTTCATGAGCGATCATCGGGAGAAGCGTGGCTGGAGCACCGACTACCCTGGCGCCGACATCAACTTCAGCGTTCGCCTCGGCGAGCTGACGCGCACGCGCATCACGAAAGACAAGACCGGCGACCCCGACTACATCACGGTCTCCGCCCTCGAGCCCGCGCTCTTCATGTGCCCCTACATCCTCGTTGAAGACGGCGGCTCGGCCCGCTTCTCGGACGAGGAAGTTATGAAGCTGCGCGAGTATCTGGAGAAGGGCGGCTTCCTATTCGTCTCGGACTACTGGGGCACACGCGCCGGCGAACAGTGGGATGAAGAGATCGGACGCGTGCTGCCACCCGAGGAGTATCCGATTCGCGAGCTGCCGATGACGCACCCCATCTGGCAGATGATGTACAACGTCAAGGAAGTGCGTCAGATGGCGTCGATCCAGTACTGGCGCAGGAGCGGCGGCGGCATCTCCGAGCGCGGAGAAGATAGTGCGGTCGTCGAGGTCAAAGCCATCGCCGATCGCCACGGACGCTTGATGGTGGTGATGGTCCACAACAGCGACATCCCCGATGGCTGGGAGCGCGAAGCGGAAGACCCGCAGTACTTCTACAAGTTCTCGCCTGATGCGTACGCCGTCGGGATCAACGTCGTCCTCTACGCCCTGACACACTGAACATCATCTTTGATTGATGATCTTTGATGGGTGAGTCGTTGTTGATTGGTGATTCATGATTTTCGATTAAGGCCCGCCCAATCAACAATCGCTCAATCCCCAATCAACAACCAATCACCAATCCCAAATCAACAATCATCAATGCTCTACTTGCATCAGGGGCGAGCCGATGCTGTGTCGAGTGGCGCGAGTGTGGTGTGCACGCGCGTCTGCCGGTCGGCGATGACGCGGATCGCCGAGGACCACGGCATGTGGCTGTCCGCTTCAACGCGGACGACGTGTGACCCGGCACGAAGATCGCGAACAGCGAGTGGAGTGACGCCGGCCGCCTGTCGATCGATGAACACACGCGCGCCTTGGGGCGTCGAGTCAATCCGCAACGAGCCCACGAACGATTCTTTCTGCATGGTCGTCGCAGGCGTCTTCGCGACCGGTGGCGAAACAGCAGGCTCGTTCACAACAACCCGCATCGCGCGATCCGCGATAGGCGAGGTCTCTGGCGCGGCAGGCGCCACCGGCACCGGCGCAGGCGGAATTGACACTGGCTCGGGTCGAGGAGTAAACGGTTCGGCGCGTGGCTGCTCAGGCGAGGACATCCACGAGATCAGAATTACACACACGAGCGCACCGAACGCCGAACCCGATGCGAACGACCACAGGCCTCTTCGATTCTTCGACACAGGCGCAGAGGGAGTCGTCTGCGCGATCGCAGGCTTGTCGCGACCCGGCTCCGCTCGATGAACCACCGGACGCAGACTGGGGCGCTTGCTGGGCGTGGGGAGTGGCGTTGCAGGGCTGATCGAGGCCGGCCGCTCATTGGAAAACTCATCGAGCGGGTCAGTCGCCCACAGCCCACTGCGGTCATGGTTCACCGTGCGCCGCGAGGAATCGATTGGCTTTTCCGACACGGGACAGCAGATACAGCGCAATCCCCATTCCCGTCGTTTCCGGCCGATAATCGCAGCGTTTCCTGCAATCCAGCGCAGCACCTCGGACAGAAGTCGCCACGGATGAGCTTTTTCCTAAGCCTCAGAAGGTATTTGCGATGACGGTCTAAACTGGGCCGGTGCCTGCCCTCGTCATCGCTTTCATTCTTGTCGTTCGCGCTCTGCAGCAGCCGGCCTCTCCATCAGCCATTCCCTCGGAGATTCCACTGTTCCCGCTGCCCGAAACGTCACTCTTCCCAGGCGTGAGGCGACCGTTCGTGATTTACGAGCCGCGCTACCGCGAGATGATTGCCGACGCGCTGAAGGGGAACAAGATCATCGGCATGGTGCGCCTGCGTCCGGGCTTCGAGAAGGACTATGAAGGACGCCCGCCGATCTACGGCGTCGGTTGCGCGGGCACGATCGAAGAGTACGAGCAACTGCCGGATGGACGCTACGTCATCCTGCTTCGCGGTCTGACGACCTTCCGCATCGTCAGTGAAAACCAACGGAAGCCATATCGTCTTGCGCGCATCGAGACGGTACCAGAACTGCTGAAGGACGAAGACCGCGCCACGCTGAGCACGTTGCGCAATCGCATCGAGAAGGCGCTCGTCACACTCTTGCCGCTGGGCGTCGATCCGCCGGATCCCTCACTCGAAGACGATGAATTCGTGAACATCGTCGCGCAGAATTTCGGCATGCCCGAGGCGACACGGCAGGAGCTCCTCGAACGAAACAGCGTCCTCGAACGCGCTCGCGCGCTCGCCGATTTGCTGGAGACAAAGTAAAGCACGGAGCGTGGTAGCATCCTGCGGCCGCTCGCGGCAGAACGCCATACGAGCGGCTTCATTCACGAGGTCATAGACATGAGGACATTCGTTGTCGCGGCGGGGATCGCCGTGGCTGCGCTGATCACGCCACGCCTTGCTTCCGCGCAGGACGTCGCCATCACCAACGCGCGGATCATTGTCGGCTCAGGGCAGGTCATCGACTCGGGGACCATCATCGTCAAGGGCGGAAAGATCGTCTCGGTGACGTCTGGCTCAACGCCGACGCAGGGGCTGCGAACGATCGACGCCAAGGGCATGAGCGCGATGCCCGGCTTCATCGACAGCCACAAACACGTCAGCAACGGTGAGGGTGCGGCCGGGCAGGCGCGGCTGCTGCTCGAGGCCGGTTACACCACGGTCCTCGCCGGAGGCGGACAGGCCGACGCGAACATCGCGCTGCGCGATCGGATCGAGAAGGGCGAGTTCATTGGTCCGCGCATCATCGCGTCCGGCCAGATCAATCTCCGGCAGACACCGGCCGAAGCGCGTGCGGCGGTCCAGGCGCTGGCGGCAAAGGGGATCAAGCACACCGGCGAAATCGCGTTGACGCCGATACCGGGCCCAACGCAGGCCGAGATCGAAGTGCTCAAAGCCATCGTTGACGAGTCGAAAAAGGTCGGCATCCAGGTGAACGTGCACGCGGTGAGCAGTACGGCGATGGTGGCCGCCATCGACGCCGGCGTCACCCGCCTCGTGCACATCCCGAACAAAGACTTCACGACATACGATCAAGCGGAGCGCGTGGCTCAGACGGGCTCAATCGTCGCCGGCGCGATTGCGTTCGGCGCGCCCTACATCGATAGCCTCTCCCCCGCGCCCGCCCAAGTGCAGTGGCCGAGGGACAACACCACGCGGTTCCGCGACGGCAAGCCATGGCCTGAGGCGATCTCGGGCGCCAACCGAGACGAGAAGGGCCGCGCGCTCGGCACCGAGGGTGGCTACTCTCTCGTCAACGCGCGCCGCATCTGGGATGCCGACAACACGCGGCAGCTGATCTCCTACTCAACGGATCAGAACGCCACCGACCTGGTCGTCCTCGAACACGAACTGAAGTCGTACGGCGTGATGTTCTCGATGGCCGACATTCACCGGATCATCGGGCCGAACGCCGCGCGCTACGTCGGCATGGCCGATCAGATCGGGACGCTCGAGCCGGGCAAACTCGCCGACATCATCCTGATCGACGGCAACCCGATGCTGAACGTGTACGAGATGCTCAAGACCAAGGTTGTGCTGAAGGAAGGGAAAGTCGTCGTCGACAAGCGATCAACACCATCGACGAGGTGAGGACATGAAGGCAGTGCTGAGAGCGGCGTGTCTCGTTGGTGCGTTGTTGATCGCGCCGGGCGTGTCGGCAGCGCAGGACGTGGCCATTACCAACGCGCGAATCATCGTTGGCTCGGGCCAGGTGATCAACTCGGGCACCATCATCGTGAAAGGCGGGAAGATCGTTTCGGTCGCCGCCGGCGCCGCTCCAGCGCAGGGCCTGCGCGTCATCGATGCGAAGGGCATGAGCGCGATGCCCGGCTTCATCGACGGCCATAAGCACGTCAATACTTACAACGCCGAGCAGATGAAGTCGCTCATCGAGGCGGGCTACACCACGGTGCTCGCCGGTGGCGGTCCGGCGGAACAAAACCTCGCGCTTCGCGATCGCATCGAGAAGGGCGAGGTCGGGCCGCGCGTGATCCCGTCAGGCCAGATCAACCTTCGTCAGACACCCGCCGAGGCACGCGCGGCAGTACAGGCGCTCGCCGCCAAAGGCGTGAAGCATACAGGTGAGATCGGACTCACTCCCGAGCCGGCACCGCCACAGTCCGAGATCGAAGTCCTGAAGGCGATCGTGGACGAAGCGAAGAAGGTGGGCGTGCAGGTGAACGTCCACGCAGTGAGCAGTCCGGCGATGGTGGCTGCCATCGACGCCGGCGTCACCCGTCTCGTGCACCTGCCGAACAAAGACTTCTCGACGTACGAGCAGGCCGAGCGCGTGGCGCAGACGGGGTCGATCGTCGCCGGCTTGATCGCATTCGGCGCACCGAACATCGATACGTTGTCACCGGCGCCCGCTGCCGTCCAGTGGCCGAAGGACAACACGACTCGTTTCCGTGATGGCAAGCCGTGGCCTGAAGCGATTGCCGGCGCGAACCGCGATCCGAAAGGACGCCCGCTTGGCACCGAGGCTGGTTACACGATCGTCAACGCACGACGCATCTGGGATGCCGACCCGAATCACCAGACCATCTCGTACTCGACCGATCAGAACGCAACAGACCTGGTCGTCCTGGAGCACGAGCTGAAGTCGTTCAGCCTGATGTTCTCGATGGCCGATATTCACAAAATCATCGGGCCCAACGCCGCACGCTACGTCGGCATGGCCGACCAGATAGGCACACTCGAGCCGGGCAAGTTCGCCGACATCCTCCTCATCGACGGGAACCCGACGCTGAATATCTACGAGATGCTCAAGACGAAGGTGGTCCTGAAAGAGGGCAAGGTCGTTGTAGATAAGCGGTAGATGGTTGGTGGTTGGTAGTTGGTGGTTACCACGAACCACTAACCACTAACCACCAACCAGCTGTAACACCCCGGCCAGTGGTGACACCTCCTGTGTGAGACCCCACACAGGAGGGTTCACCGTGGCCGACATCGACGAAATCGCCCCAGATATCTTCCGGATCTCGATTCACGTTCCCCAGTTCGACCTGCAGTTCAACCATTTCCTCGTCCGCGACGAGGAGCCATTGCTGTTCCACACCGGAATGCGCGGGATGTTTCCGCAGGTCCGCGAGGGGATTGCAAAGCTGATCGACCCGGCATCGCTGCGGTGGATTAGCTGGAGCCACTTCGAGGTGGACGAGTGCGGCGCGCTCAACGAATGGCTCGCCATTGCGCCCGACGCTCAGGCGGCGTGTGGCGAGGTCGGCGCGATGGTCAATGTGCAGGACTTTGCCTCACGGGCTCCGCGAGCGCTCAAGCCCAACGAAATCCTGCAGACCGGACGGCATCGTTTCCAATGGGTGCCAACCCCACATCTGCCTCACGGGTGGGATGCCGGTGTGCTGTTCGACGAGAGCAATCGGGTGCTGTTCTGCTCGGACCTCTTTCATCAACTCGGCAAGCGCGAGGCGATCACCAGCGACGATGTCGTCGGTCGATGGGCAGATGCCGTG
>JBKPRH010000268.1:0-9648 GCA_046765795.1 Acidobacteriota bacterium
TCGCGCAACGGGCAGGGCGGCGGTGGTGGAGGATTCCCCGGCGGCGGCCGTCCTGGTGGTCCTGGTGGGTTCCCCGGCGGTGGCGGGCCCCCCGGACCCGGCGCTGGCGGCGGCGCGGGCGGCGGCGGTAATCAGCAGGCAACGTTTGCGCAGCGTGGCGGCGGTGCGGGCGGCGGTGCCCGTGGTAACCGCGGCGGCGACGCGCAGTTCAACGCGCGCTACACCATGGAGTTCTTCGTCCGAGCCGACAACGTTCTGAACCGCGTCAACTACGGCGGCTTCAGCGGCACCTTCGGGTCGCCGTTCTTTGGTCAGCCGACGAGCGCACAGCAGCCGCGTCGCCTCACGGTCGGTTCCTCCTTGCGGTTCTAGTTGGTGGTCAGTGGTTGGTGGTTAGTAGTAACCACCAACCTAGAACCACGAACTACCACCAACCACTAACTACCAACCACCAACCAGCTAGAATCGCGGTGTGAACATCACCGTCGTCGGCGCGGGCGTCGTTGGCTGTGCCGTGGCCTACGAACTCGCCTCGCGCGGCGCGCGCGTGCAATTGATCGATCCACGTGGTCCCGGAGGCGGCGCGACTCACGCGTCTGCCGGCATTCTTGCGCCGTTGATCGAAGGGCACTCGACGGCGCTGCTTCGTCTCGGCACGTGCAGCGTGGCGCTATGGGACGACTTCATCCGCCGCATCCAGCGCGAGTCCGGTCAGACCATAGAGTACGCACGCACCGGGACGTTGCACGTTGCGCTGAACGATGCGCAGGCCGGTGAGCTGTCCAACGTCGCCAGCGGTTTCAAATCAGCCGACGTGCCACACACCGTACTCGATGGCCGCGCGGCTGCGACGCTCGAACCAGGGCTCACCGATCGAGCGACGATGGCGCTGCTCGTGCCGGACCATGGCTTTGTCGGCCCGATCCCGCTCATTGATGCCCTCGTGCGAGCGGCAACCGCTCGCGGCGTGTCGATGGTGCAGTCACGTGTGACGAATATCGACGAGATCCGCGCCGATGCGGTCGTCATTGCCGCAGGAAGCTGGTCGGCGGAGTTCGTCAAGACGCCGCCGTTCGTGAAGCCAATCCGTGGGCAGCTGCTTGCGCTATCGATGAACCCGCGACCCGCGACGCGCGTCGTCTGGGGCACTGACTGTTACATCGTTCCGTGGAGCGACGGCACTGTGCTCGTCGGCGCCACAGTCGAAGACGTCGGTTTCGACGAGCGCACCACGATTGCGGGCATTCGCGGGCTGATGAATGCAGCGGTTGACCTGTTGCCCGGATTGGAGCACGCACAGTTTCGCGAGGCCCGCGCCGGTCTGCGTCCAAAGACCGTCGACGAGTTGCCCGCTATCGGCCGTTCGTCCACAATGCCGCACGTGTTCTACGCCACGGGGCATTACCGCAACGGAGTGCTGCTGGCGCCGCTCACGGCGACGCTCATCGCTGACCTCGTGCTCGATGGGCGCGAGCGCCCCGAGCTGGCCGACGTCAGGCCGGATCGGTTCGGTCTGTGAGTCTGCGACTCAAGAAGTTCTATTCGTCGCGTGAGGTCGCTGTGCTGACGGGGCTGAGCGCCCGGCAGCTGCAGTGGTGGGATTCGCGACGCCTGTTCGTACCGGCGATCGCCTCTCAACGTACCGAGGCCGGTGGATTCACCGAGCGGCGCTACACGCCGATGGACGTCCTCGAGTTGCAGGTGCTCGCCGATCTCCGTCGCCGCAAGTTCTCGATCCCACAGATCCGGCGTCTGCTCACGACGTTGCGCGAAGTCTTCAACATCCGGCTCTATGAAGCCATCGGTGAGGGCGGACCGGTGACGCTGTTCATCAGCGGCGATCAGCTTTACGCGCGCACGCGGGACGGACAGCTATACAACATGGACCGTCCGACGGAACCGCTCTTGATGCTGGGAGAGGAGCTGCCGCTGCGGCCGGTCGCGGCGCGCGAAGCGAAGCGACGGCGCGCGGCGGTCAGGAGAGTGTGAAGTTTATTTTCGGCAGTTGCCGCCTTCGCAGCGATTGTTCTCGTTGCAGACCATCTCGTAGAGACCCGTCTTCTCCCATTCCGGATGGCGCTTCATCACCCAATCGACTGACCACGGCTTCGTGAAGATCTTCGGATCGTCCACAGTGAATTCGTACGCGATGGTGTCGCGATCGACACGGCGCAATCGTTCGACCGTGCGCAACGCCTCGGTGTGCATCCGGTACTCTTTCGGATTCTGGTAATACCAATCGTCGAGCGACCAACGCTTGTAGTTCTTCGCCTCGATGACCAGCGTGTCGCCTTCCCAGCGGCCGACCGGCTCACCATAAAACGTTGGCTCGATGTCGGTCTTGTGCGGACGCCCGTCGAGCGGAATGATGCGCGTGACGTTCATGAACTCGGTGGCCATTACCAGATACTGCGGCGTCTGGATGATCTGGACTGGATACGGTCCGAGGAACGCCGACGGGAAACCTGACGGCATGCAGAAGGCGCGTGGCTCGTCGTGGCGCGGGTCGCCGGTGCGTGGTTCGTAGAACAGTGCCTCGCCGCCGGGAACGAACGGCGCCATCTTCGCGCGGTTGAACACCGTGGCCGCGCCTTTGGCGCCTGCCTCTTTTGGGTTGTCCCACATGCCGCTGAAATCTGGCTTGCCATCCGCTGCGCGTGGAATCTGATTCGATGCCGGCTGCGCTTGTGCGTGTACGAGCTGGCTTGCGGTGACAATAAGCGCGATGACGGAGAGCAACGCTGCAACGTTGATGCGCATGCGTGACATGTGCGATCTCCACGTAGTGTCCGGCTTTAGCCGGACGAGTACCCTTAACGCGGTGCGCGATCTTCGTTCGATGCGGTGAACACGCTGCGGCCGTCGGCAAATGTCACGCGCCCGCCTGACGCATTGTTCGATCCGTCGCGAGCGCGGAAGCCTTCCACGACGATCACGTCGCCCTGTTTCATGACGTCTTTGCTGATGCCGCGACGCTGAAGCACACCAGGAGGTCCAGCCGAGAAGCCCCAGTTCGTCACCTTCCCTTGCTCGTCCTTCACATCGACGTAGAACCAGATGTGAGGATTTGTCCACTCGACCTTGGTGACGACGCCGGTCACTTTCACCGGTTTGTTGGAGTCGTATTCGGCGGCGAACGAGTGATGGGCCTGGAGGGGCGGTGACGCCGGAATGAGCAGCGCACCGACGAGAGCCAGGAGCCGCGCGTTCATCTACTTAATCGGAAAGACCTTCTCGAGATCGTCTGCAGGACGCGGGATGACGTGCACGCCAATCAGTTCGCCGACACGGCGTGCAGCGGCAGCGCCGGCGTCGGTCGCGGCTTTGACCGAGCCAACGTCGCCACGAATCAACGCGGTCACGAGCCCGGCATCGACCTTCTGCCAGCTCACGAGCGTGACGTTCGCGGTTTTGAGCATCGCGTCGGCAGCCTCGATCATCCCGATGAGACCCCGCGTTTCGATCATGCCCAGCGCGTCGCCGATGTCTGCCTTGTCCTGTGCCACGGGCCGAATCTTACCATCCCTCGCGACGGCGAAGCTCGGTGATGTGCCCCAGGTGATGGTGCGAGTGCCAGGCGTACAACTGCAAGTGACCGTCGAGCGTCATCTCCGTCTTGAGCTCGGGATGGACGAATGACCGGGAGAACTGATCGACGGCCATCCCGTTCACGACCGCGATCCAGCGGGTGTGAATACCTTCGATAAGGCTCAATGAGACAGCAATGGGCAGCGTCATGTCCGGGAGGGTGGACCACGCGTTCTCGTCGTAGGGCTTGATCGTGGGCGTGTCCTCGGTGAGTGCGAGCTTGATACGAATCAGTGCGTTCATGTGGCTGTCGGCCACGTGATGAACCACTTGACGCACCGTCCAGCCCTCGGGCCGGTACGGCGTATCGAGTTGTGCGTCGTTCAAGTCGATCACGGCCTCGCGGATGCGCGGCGGAAAGCCTTCGATCGCGTCGATAGCGGCACCGCGCAGTTCGTGAGTGACCGGCATGACCGCCTTGAATGGTCCGATGGGGTAACGAAGGTCGGCGGGTGCGTTCGTCGTCATGCGTCTTTACCTCGAGTCCGGCTAAAGCCGGACACTACACCAAATGCGCTCATGCGTGTCGCCGGTACAATCCATCTCGGAGCCGCATGAAGATCGTCACCGCCGAAGGCGAGATGCTCGAGCGCATTCTCGACAGCACGTTTGAGATTTGGAACGAAGGATTGTCGCGAAGCGCATATGGACAGTGGAACCGCGCGCAATTACAAACACCGTGGGCGCGGGATCGTCTTCGACGATTTGCGGCGGTCGATGAACGCGAACGCGTACTCGCGACGGCCAAGCAATACCGCTTCGACGTCCGGATCGGCGGACGCGAAGGATGGATGTGCGGAATCGGGGCGGTCTTCACGCCCCCCGAGCAGCGCGGGCAGGGCCACGCCTCGACGTTGATCGAGCAACTCGTGTCGCGGGCGCAGCGCGAGGGTGCACTGCTGGCGTCGCTGTTCTCGGAGATTGATACCGCGTTCTATGAGCGCCTCGGCTTTACGGCAGTGGCGCTCGACGAAGTCACCATCACGGTGAACATGAAAGGTGGCGCGCCGGCGATGCTGGTGCGCGCCGGCGAAGAACGCGATCTTCAGGCCGTAGCCGCCATGCACGCAGTACGGTCAGCTACAGCGCCCTTTGCGCTGCAGCGCGACAGCTCGCTCGTGCATTACGCGTTGTCGAAGAAGCGACTGCTGGCGGGACTGGGCCCGCAGGGGTTTCGTCAGCTCGAATTCTTCGTTGCCGAGGAAGGGGCGTCGGCAGTTGCCTACGTCATCTTGAACGAGAATGCGAACGGCTGGACGCTCGAGGAAGCCGGCGACCGCGATCCTGCTGGCGCTCGTCTTGGCGCGATCCTGCAAGTGCTTCTGGCGAGGGAGCCGAGCCATCGCATGCCGCTGATCCGCGCCTGGTGGCCGCGGGCATTCGCGGTGCCGCCGCAGATTCAACTCACGAATCACTCAGCGCCGAAGGACGTGTTCATGGTGAAGGCGCTGGGTGATGTGGCGATGCCGAAGACAGCCGACGATGTCTTCTACTGGCACGCGGATCACTTCTAGCGCTCAACGAGCGTCAGGTCGACGTTCTTGTTCTCGCCCTCGCTGAGCGAGAACGCCGTGGCGCGGCCGCGCATCCGTTCGAGGAATGCCGGATCTTGATACTCGCCCTGCTCGAGATAGTCCACGGCAAGCGCGAGATAACGCTCCCCGGGTGGGAGCGATTGCGCGCGGAAGACGCCGTTCTGATCGACGCGCACCATGCGCACACGCCGCGACGGAAACGCCCACTGCGCGGCATCCTCTGGGAAGAGGACGACGCTCGCCGACGTGACCGGTTGTCCGTTCGCTTTGACCGTGCCGCTCACTTCGCTGATGCGATTGGTCAGCACGACTTGCACGGTCGCCCCCTCTGAGCCGCGGAACTCGAGTGCCGTATCAGTGATGTCGCGCCCGTTCGCGCGGATCGATTTCACCACCCAGCCCTCGGGAAGGCGATCAACGCGCAGCAGTTGCGCGCCGATGAGACCGTTTAGCTCGAACGTGCCCGCGGCACTCACCTGCGTGCGCGGCAGAAAACCACCGGGCGTTTGACGCAGAGGCTGCACCGATACCTGGATGTTCGTCGTCACGACTTTGGCGTTGTTGTCGGTCACAACGCTGCCCCGGATGGTTCCGCCCTTGCTCGTAGCGACGGACACGCCGGCAAGATCCTCATTGCCCACAGTGAGCGAGACCGAGGCAACTTCCGGCGTCGCGTTGCCAGTGGCGCGTCCGTTCACGGTGAGGACGTACTCACCCGGCACGACGTTGAGAATCGTGAACGTGCCGTCCGGCAACACGCGCGCGGGATTGCCCATCTGGAGCCCGACGTCATCGCCGAATCCCGCCGGTACCAGATTCAGCAGCGCCTGTGTCGGCGCGCCGTTCGAGTCCACGACGGTGCCCGACACGCGCACGGCGCGGACCGGCTGCAAGACGAAGTTGATGCCGGATTGCTCGGTGCCCAGCGTCAGCGTGAGGCGTTGTGCATCCGCGATATTCCCGGTTCCCGGAAAATAGGTCGGCGCGTACGAGATGGGGTTAGCCGATGAATCGGCCGGCGCCGCCTGCAGACTCGCGGCGACGTAGTACTCACCTGGTGCGAGGCCGAACACTCGGAACGCACCGGTGTCGTCAGTCTGCGCACCATTGGCTGTCGGCACGAGGCGTCGTCGTCCCTGCTGGACCTGCGAGCGCAGCACCTGTACGCGCGCGCCGGTGATCGGATCGCCGAACTCGTCCGACACGCGGCCCGTGATCGCCGAGCCGCGCGACAACGTGAAGTTCGCCGTGAATCGCTGACCGTCGGCAAGGTCGATCGGTTCGACCGACTCGAACGGATGACGCTGACCGAATTGTTGCGTGACGAACCCGCCTTTCGACGCGCTGATCGTCCAGCGTCCAGCCGGCAGATCACGGAGTTCGAAGCGGCCGTCCGCATCAGTCGTGCTGAGACGAGCCGAGCGCGTGTCCGGTGACGTCGCGCGAACCTGTGCGCGGCGGACCGGCGAGTTGGTGTCGGTCGATGTCACCAGTCCCCGAATGGAGGCGGTGCCTTGAACCTGCTGGCCACGTCCCGGGAAGTCGAAACCGCCGCGGCCAAGGGGACCCCCACCACCATTGCGAAATCCGCCACCCCCACCGCCACGCGGACCGGCGCCCTGGCGGCCGCCGCCGTCGCGCTGCGCGTCGATCAGAGTGGCGCCCGCGCAGACGAAGACACCGGTCAGAAGAACGATAATCGCCCGTTTCATGCGGTCCGGCACATTCACACCGTATTTGACGTTGCAGAACCCGCAACTGTCGTTAGCAATTTGTTAAAAGGACAGTGACCGTGGGGTCTGACCCGGGGTCAGACCCCACTTGGCTATCGGGTAGTCAGGTCGAGCTGGATGGACCGCTGTTCGCCGTCGCCGAGTCTCACCGACGTGGCGCGGGAACGCAGGCCTTCGAGCAGCTGACGGTCCTGCTCTTCGCCCGCCTCGAGGTAATTCACTGCGACGACGAAGTAGCGCTCCCCAGGCGGGAGACCGCGAATCTGAAAGCGACCCTCGGCATCGGCTCTAATCGTGCGCACGAACCGCGATGGCGACGCCCACTTCGTGGGATCGTCTGCGAAGGCGATCACGTTGTGGTCGCGTCTGTTCCGATCGGATTGAACCGTGCCGCTCAGCGACGTCACGCGATCGGTCATGACCACGCGCAGGTTGGCGGTCCGGCCAGCCAGATCGAACGGCGCGTCGGTCACGTCGTCGCCGTCGACAAGGATCGATTTGATCATCCACCCGTCAGGCACACCGTTCACCTGAACGCGCGTCGGGCCGCTGACGCCAACGATCTGGAACTGCTCGTCGCCATTGTTCAGGCTCATCTGCATGTTGCCCGGGTTCGACGACTGCAGCATCACGTGAAGTCCTCGTGGCAGCGGCTGCGTCACGCCGGTGTCAACGACGATGCGGCCAATGAGACGCCCCCCGGCCCGAGTGGTCAGCGTGATTCCGGAGATGCCTTCGCTGGTGACGCTCAACGGCATCGATGCTGTTTCCGGCGGGACAAACATCGGTGGCGGCGGAGGTCCGCCTGCTGGCGTCGGTTCTCGGACGAATGCTCGCGAAGCGGCGATTGCACCTGTATCGAAGTCCCGGAGCGACGCCATCGCAGTCAGCGTGTACGGACCCGGCGGGACATTCTGGATGGTGAACGATCCGTCTGGACCAGCGTCGGCATGCAGCATGGCCATGCTTTGTGCGCCTGGCGTCGCGCTCACGGTGTTCGATGACAGATTCACCATCGCACCCGGTGATGGCCCACCCGACGAGTTCAACACGACACCCGAGATCGTTGCCGCTCGCGCAACCACGCTGATCTGGAAGTCGGCACTTGCTTCGGCTCCGGCACCAAGCGTGATCGGCAGCGCCTCAGCGAACGCGGTCGTGCCTGGGTAGTACACCGGTGGATCGCGCTTGATGGCATCAATCAGTCCCGTGCTCGCCGCAATAAAGTACTCGCCCGGCGGCAGACCATAAATGCGGAAGGCGCCAGTGTCGTCGGTCTGATCCGCGACGCCGACAGGGATCAGACGGCGGCCGCCATCCTCTGCACGGTTGCGCAGAACCTGCACGCGCGTGCCGACCGACGGATCGCCAAATTCATCGAGCACACGCCCGAAGATCGCACCACCTCTCAGCAGCGCGACATTGCCCGTCGCACTCTGACCTTCGCCAAGCGTGATCGTCGAAGCTGTTTCGAACGGCCGCTGCTGACCGTATTCGAGGGTAATGAATCCGCTCTTCGACACGGTCAGCCGGTATTCACCGGCGGGCAGGTTGCGAATTTCGAAGCGGCCCTCGCCATTGGTCGTGACCAGCCTCCTGATCCCGCCGTCGATCGATAGCCGCACTTCGGCGCCGCGCACCGGCGAGCCCGTATCGGCCGTCGTGACGCGACCGCTGATGCTCGACGTCAGCGGGTCGATGCGTTGCGAGCGCGCTCGTGGTGCTTGAGCGATGACGCCGTCCGCAAGGGCCATCAACATCGCGAGCGCCAACAGCGATCGACGCGAGACGACGTTCATCGCTCAACCACCTTCAACTCGACCGCACGGCTTTCCACATCGCCCAACGAGAACTCAACCGCACTGCTGCGCATGCGTTCGAGAAACTCGGGATCGTAGTGCTCGCCGTCTTCGAGGTAGTCAGTGGCCACCGCGAGATAGCGCTCGGATGGTGGAAGCCCATTGATGCGAAAGCGCCCCTGCTCGTCGGCGCTCACCGTGCGCACGAAGCGTGAGGGATAGGACCACTTGGCGGAATCGGCAGCGAAGACGACGACTTCCGCTTTCACCGGTTGCCCTTCGCTGCTGACCGATCCAGTGATCCGCGTCAATCGATTGGTGAGTACGACCTGCACTTCGGCGTCCTGATTGGCGGCAAGGTCGACCTTCGCATCGGTCATGTCCATCCCGTTGACGACGATCGATTTCACTCCCCAACTGTCTTTCAAAGACTCGACGTGAAGCGTGAACGGCTCGGACAGATCATCCAGCTCAAACGTCTTTCCCGAGCCGCTGGCGAGCACCGTGCCACCGGATCGCGCGGCGGTGGCCACGAGCAGCGCATCGGGCATCGCGCCGACAACTCCGGCATCAGCGACGAACCTGCCCTTCATCCTCGCCGGCCGGCCCGTCACGATCGTGTTGCCAGCCACATCATCGTTGAGCACCGTCACGGGCACGCTGCCGCTTTCGGATGGTCCGTCCCCGCGGAGCGATGCGTTCAACGTGTATCGTCCGGGTGGGACGTCGGGAATCGTGAACGTCCCATCTGGCTGTGTCGCACCGCCAAGCCCAAGCGGCGTACCGAACTCCGCTGCGTCGGAGACGAGATTCAGGAACGCATTCGCCGGCGCTCCCGACGACGTCAGCACCGACCCGGTGACGTTGACGGTGCGCACGGGGAGCAGGGGAAAGATCGCGGTGGATTCGGTGCCGAGGTCAACTCGGACCCGCTGCGCCTGCGCGAGCTCTCCAGTGCCTGGATAGTACGTGGGTGAGTAGGTCGTCTGGACC
>JBKPRH010000269.1:0-10213 GCA_046765795.1 Acidobacteriota bacterium
AGATAGTGCCGGCACGAGCACACAAAGAACCACCGCGCCGGTCCAGATGCGACGAATTTGCATGGCGGAATCGTAACCTGCCCGGCAACTGTGCGTGGCTCTGGGCTTTGGGCTCTTGGCTCTAGCCTACAGACCAGAGCCGAAAGCCTAAAGCCATGGGCCTACGGTATCGTTCAGAAATGGACGCCGATCCGCATAAGCCGCTGCGCGACGATGTGCGCCTGCTCGGTGAGTTGCTTGGCGACACGGTGAAGCGCTTTGCGGGTGAGGACGTGTTCGACGTTGTCGAACGTGTTCGCGCCTTGGCCAAGAGCAGTCGCTCCGGTAACGAGGGCGCATTCACCGAACTCGCTGATGTACTCGCCGGGATGTCGCTCGATGAGGCATTGCCAGTCGCTCGTGCGTTCGCGCAGTTCCTCCATCTCGCCAACATCGCCGAGCAGCATCACCGCGTCCGACGTCGCCGCGCGTATCAACGCGATCCCGATGCACGGCCGCAGCGCGGCTCGTGCGAGGACAGCTTCGCGCGTCTCCTCGCCGCGGGCATTTCACCAGAGCGCCTGCACGAAGCGGTCTGCTCGCTGCAGATCGAGCTCGTACTGACGGCGCACCCGACCGAGGTCGCGCGACGCCGCATCGTCCAGAAGCACAATCGCATCGCCAGAGCGTTGGCGACACGCGACCGGCCTGATCTCACGCTGGTCGAGCGCGAACAGTTGCTGGCCACGCTTCGCCGCGAGGTCGAGGGTGCGTGGGCGACGAGCGAAGTCCGCGAGCAACGTCCGTCGCCGATCGACGAAGTCCGCAGCGGTCTCATCGTCTTCGAGCAGAGTCTCTGGGATGCGGTCCCTGCCTTTTCGAGGGTGCTCGATCGTGCGCTTCGCGCGAGCACTGGCCGTGGCCTGCCGGTGGAGGCCGCTCCGCTGCGCTTCGGGTCGTGGATCGGCGGCGACCGCGACGGGAATCCTCACGTGACCCCGGACGTGACTCGACGTGCATGCTGGTTATCGCGGTGGGCGGCCGCCGACCTCTATCTCGACGAAATCGACGCGCTGCGCGACGAGTTGTCCCTCGAGATGGCCAGTTCCGAGCTCATGGCTCGTGTCGGTGATGTGCGCGAACCGTATCGCGAGCTGCTTCGCGCTGTTCGCACGCGAATGCGGGCGACGCGCGATGGGATCGAGCGACTGTTGCAGATGGGCGACGAGATGCCGCCGGCGGAGATTTACCTCGATGCCGCCGATCTGATGGCCGATCTGTGTCTGTGTCATCGGTCGCTCGAGGAGACCGGGCATGCCGTGATTGCCAACGGCCGATTGACGGATCTGCTGCGGCGGGTATCGGTGTTCGGCATGAGGCTGGCGCCGCTCGATATCCGTCAGGACGCCGCGCGGCACAGCGAAGCCTTGTCGGCGATTACGACGGCGTTAGGACTGGGATGCTATGGGGAGTGGAGCGAAGCACAGCGGCTCGACTTCGTAGGTCGCGAGCTTGCCGGCCGCCGACCGCTCATCCCACCAGGACTCGAGACGACACCCGAGGTCCGCGACGTGCTCGACACGTTCACGATGATCGGGCGTCTGCCGCCGGGGTCGCTCAATGCCTACGTGATCACAATGACGCGTGCGGCGTCGGACGTACTGGCCGTGGAGTTGTTGCAGAAAGAGGCTGGCATCGCCGCGCCGCTGCGGACCGTGCCGCTCTTCGAGACAGCACACGATCTGCAGGACGCCGCGCAGATTCTCGACACGCTGTTCGAGTTCCCCTGGTACCGCTCGCGGATTCACGGCCGTCAGGAAGTGATGCTCGGATACTCGGACTCGGCAAAGGATGTCGGCCGTCTGACGGCTGGATGGGAACTCTACAAAGCACAAGAAGCCATCGTTGCCACTGGCGCGCGCCGCGATGTGCGGATCACGCTCTTTCACGGACGCGGCGGTAGTGTCGGCCGTGGCGGAGGGCCCACACATCTGGCGCTGCAATCGCAACCTCCTGGTTCACTCGACGGCACGCTTCGCGTGACGGAGCAGGGCGAGATGTTGCAGGCTCTCTTCGGGTTTCCCGACATCGCGGTCAGGACGATGGAGGTCTACACAACCGGGACGCTTGAAGCATGGCTGCGCCCGGGCAGCGCGCCACTTACGGAATGGCGCCTGTGTATGGACCGCCTCGCTGCCGATGCACGCAACGCGTACCGACGCGTGGTGGATGAGGAGCCGCGATTCCCCGACTACTTCCACTCGGCGACACCGGAGGCCGAGATCGACGAGCTGAATCTCGGAAGTCGACCGGCACGTCGGGGAACGCTGCGTGGCGTGCGCGGACTACGCGCGATCCCCTGGCAGTTCGCCTGGACGCAGACCCGTCTGATGCTGGGTGCATGGTTGGGAGTGGAGGAGGCGATCGATCGCGCGGTCGAGCGCGGGGAAGGGGACCGCTTGAAGGCGATGTATCGCGCCTGGCCGCACTTCCAATCCGCGATCGGCTTGATCGAGATGGTGCTCGCAAAAGCGGATGGCCATATCGCTTCAGAGTACGACCGTCGTCTGGTGCCTGAGCCGCTTCGACAGATTGGCGTTGAGTTGCGCGGGCGACTGGAGCGCGCCGTTCGAGGTGTGCTCGACGTGACCGGACACGCCGAACTGCTCGAATCAACGCCCGTGATCCGACGGTCGATCGACGTGCGAAATCCCTATGTCGATCCCTTGAATCTGGTCCAGGTCGAACTGCTGTGTCGCGTCCGGCGTCAGCCGGACGCGCGGACCCATCGAGCGCTCATGGTGACCGTCAACGGGATTGCGGCCGGCATGAGGAACACCGGCTAGCCCCTCGGAAGCGGCTCACTATCTTTACGGTGCGGCGATGTCGATCTTGAATCCGCTCAATCGACAATACAGTGAGGACGCGTGTGCCGAGGCTCGGTGGTAGGGCCGAGGTGTATGCCCAGGCATCAGGAAGGACGCGACGATGAGCGGAGTGCGGTTGCTGGTTGGAACGCGCAAAGGGGCGTTTGTGCTGACCTCGGACGGGAAGCGCACGAAATGGGACGTAAGCGGCCCGTTTTTGGGCGGTTGGGAGATTTACCACCTCAAGGGATCGCCCGCGGACCCGAATCGGATTTACGCATCACAGAGCAGCGGCTGGTTTGGCCAACTGATTCAGCGCTCGAGTGACGGCGGCAAGACGTGGGAGCCGGTCGGCAATAAGTTCGTGTACGACGGCGTTCCAGGAACACATCAGTGGTATGACGGCACGCCCCATCCGTGGGAGTTCAAACGAGTCTGGCATGTGGAGCCGTCGCTGACCGATCCGGATACCGTGTATGCGGGCGTGGAGGACGCCGCGTTGTTCCGTTCAACCGATGCCGGTCAGAACTGGCACGAGCTGCCGGGACTTCGTGGTCACGGCTCAGGTCCGCACTGGTCACCCGGCGCCGGAGGCCTCGGCCTGCACACGATCGTGCTCGATCCGACCAACGCGAAGCGGATGTTCATTGCTATCTCGGCTGCCGGCGCATTTCGCACCGACGATGGCGGCACATCGTGGCGGCCGATCAACAAGGGTCTACGTTCGGAGCAGATTCCCGACCCGACTGCTGAAGTCGGACACTGCGTGCATCGCATCGCGATGCATCCGTCACAGCCGAATGTGCTGTTCATGCAAAAGCACTGGGACATCATGCGGACCGACGATGCCGGAGATACCTGGCATGAAGTCAGTGGCAATCTGCCCACCGATTTCGGCTTCGTGATCGATGTGCACGCGCACGAGCCGCAGACGATTTACGTGGTGCCGATCAAGAGCGACTCGGAGCACTATCCGATGGACGGTCAGCTACGCGTCTTCCGCAGCCGATCGGGCGGCAACGAATGGGAACCATTGACGAATGGATTGCCGCAGAAAGACTGCTACGTAAATGTGCTGCGTGACGCGATGGCCGTCGATCGTCTCGATTCGTGCGGGATCTATTTCGGCACAACCGGAGGACAGGTCTACGGTTCGTCGGACGCCGGCGACACGTGGGCACCGATCGTGCGAGATCTTCCCGCTGTTCTTTCGGTGGAGGTACAAACGCTGCCATGATCCGGGTCGTGCTGCCGATGCATTTGCGCACGCTCGCGCGCGTGGACGATGAGGTCACGCTCGAGGTGAACGCGCCGGTCACGCAGCGGGCGATTCTCGACGCGCTCGAGGCGCGGTATCCGGTCTTATGCGGAACGATTCGCGATCACGTCACGCATCAGCGTCGTCCATTCTTGAGATTCTTCGCGTGCGAAGAGGATTGGTCTCACGAGCTTCCCGACGCGCCGCTGCCCAGCAAGGTTGCGACGGGAGCGGAACCATTCCTCGTCGTCGGCGCTATGGCGGGCGGTTGAAGAACACCGCTGGCGGTTGAAGAACACCGCCGGCGGTTGATGAACGCCGCTGGCGGTTAAGAGAGACGCGTTCGCGCGGTGGTAGACTCGCGTGCAGCGATACACTACCGCCGCGCGCGCTTCCACATCCTTGAGCGCGACTGATCACCCCGCGGTTCATCCCAGGGTTCGCCTCACGCGCGCGGCACATCCTGCGGGAGGTGCCTATGGCTGAAAAACGTACCGGTACGACGCGTGAAGAACGCGGCATGGAGCGATCGTCGAGCGCGGATCGAGCATCGACTGCGCTCGCCTCACGGTCAGCCAACCCGTTCAGCATGCTCGAGCGGTTCGCAGACGAAATGGATCGCGTGTTCGAGAACTTCGGTTTCGGCGGGCTGCGCTCGCGTCAGTCGGGAAGCGGCTTTGGCCTATGGTCGGGCGGGGATATGTGGACGCCGGAACTCGAGATCTTCCACCGCAACAGCGAGCTGGTGATTCGCGCCGATCTGCCAGGTCTGACCAAGGAGGATGTGAAGGTCGACGTCAGTGAGAATCAGGTGACCATCGAAGGCGAACGTCAGCGTCACCAGGAGGAGGAGCGAGAGGGCCTCTATCGCTCAGAGCGCAGTTACGGGAGGTTCTACAGGACCATTCCGTTGCCTGAAGGCGTGATTGCCGATCAAGCGAAGGCGACGTTCAAGAACGGCGTGCTCGAGGTCACGATGCCTGCACCGCCTGAGAGCACGCGTCGCGGCCGTCGTCTTGAGATCAGCGAGGGATCATCGGCCGGCGGGAACCGCTAAGTCCGTACATCACAACGCCCGACGTGCCAGGGGACCCTGGCCTGTCGGGCGTTCTTGCGTGTGTGACACGCATTCTGGCAGGAGCCAGAACAAACTGCTGGTCATGCTCTAACCAAATTGCGCGCGGGCCGAGAGGAGCGTCCGGATCGGTCCTCACGCCGTTGCGCGCCACTAGCCCGGTGGTATCTCCATTCGAACCTCCGCGTCGGAAGTGGCGTGGACTTGATGTACGAATACCGCCGCTCCCACGCGGTGTCAAGGTCAGCAGATCGGTGCCACAATGTCCCACACATGAGCACACTCAAAATCAAAGTCATCGTGGGCAGCACGCGAGCCAATCGCTTCAGCGACAAGCCCACTCAATGGATCCTTGACCTGGCCAAGAAGCGGACCGATCTCGACGTCGAGCTCCTCGACCTGCGCGACTACCCGCTGCCGTTCTTCGAAGAAGCGATGCCGCCTGGACTCGCGAAGGATGGCTATACGACGCCGGCCGTGGTCAAGTGGCGCGACAAGATCAGAGAAGCTGACGGATTCATCATCGTCACACCGGAGTACAACCACGGCTACCCGGCGGTGTTGAAGAACGCGCTCGATTACACCTATTTCGCGTGGGCGAGAAAGGCTGTCGCCTTTGTGAGCTGGGGGAGTGCCGGTGGTGCGCGAGGTGTCGAGCAGCTTCGGTCAGTGGCGATCGAACTGGACATGGTGCCGATCCGGTTCGCGGTGCACATTCCGAATCCCTGGTTCATTCAGGACATCAGCGGTATCGACACCGACGTCAATCGGCAAGCGGCGCAAGCGTTGCTCGACAATCTCACCTGGTGGACCGGCGCGCTCAAGGCGGCGCGCAAGTAGGCCCATATGAATTGGCGCATAGGATTCGTGGCGGCCGTCATCGTCACGGTCCTCTGCGTCGTCCTGTTTCGAGGGACGCGAGCCGGCGTCGACGTCGGCTTCTGGTACGAAGACTTTCCCTTCACCTTCAGCGCGCCAGTGACTGCGGCACTCGGCGGCCCGCTCACGACGTCCGACATCGACGCGATTCGACGAATCTCTCGAGACGAATTGACGCACGCGTTCTCGGGATTGAAGGTCGCCTTCACTGATGGCCGACACGCGCCGTTGACCGTGGTCGTGCAACTATCGATTCCACGCCGCAAAGGCCAGCGACTCCCGAACGCGGGTGAAACATTTGCGATGGGACCGCTTGGTGCCCGCAGCGTGATCGACTTCACCGAGGTACTTATGGCGGCGATGGCACACGCGCCTGCCGGTACCACGCGCGAACAACTCGTCGCGGGAATCGGCCGTGGCGTCGGCCGGGTTGCCGTCCACGAGCTCGCACATGGTCTTCTTGGCGCGGGCGCGATGGACAACCAGACCGACGACCACAGCTACGAGTACTTCACCCACAATCGTCCGTCGCAGTTCTACGGCGAACTGCACTGGGCTCGCGCGTGGCCGGTGCTCGTCGAACGCGTAGGTACGTAGCCGAGCCGCGCGGGCGAAGCGAGTGCGGCGAGTCGCGCCGTAGCTTGGCGAAGGCGGAGCGCTCTACCTGGCACGCACGAAGGTCAGTGGCGCGGTTACCGGCCCTTGCGAAAACGTGCCCGCCAATTCTCCAGCCGCATTCAGCGAACCTGTGTAGAAGTCGCCGCCGATCGCCGGCGTGTTGAGCGTGAGGCTCGACGCTTTCTGCGTGAGTGCGAGTGGGAACTCGATCCCACCTTGATCGACGCTGACGATGGTCCCTGAGGCCGTGCCGTCGGAGTCATTCACCATGCGAAGCACGAGCCGCAGATTCGTTCCCTGCAGTGAGAGCGTGCCGTTCCACGTGCCTTCGAGGTCCTTGCCGATCGGCGCGTTCTTCGGAGCCGCAGCGATTCGCGCGTCGCCGGTGCGCCGCATGCTGAATGGCGCATTACCGAGTCGAGCCGTCACGTCCCCCGCGATGGTCTTCCCGTCGCCGTTCAGCGTGCCGTAGAACTTCACACCGCCGTCCACTGTGAGCTCGAAATTGATCGCGCGGCCGTCGAGCGAGACGTTTGCCAAAGGCAGTCCGTTGAGATTGTTCTCTGGCCGGCTGTATGTCGCCACGAACTTGCCCTGCGCGTTCTTCGACAGATCCACCTGAAAGGGAATCTCGCTACCAGGGATCGTGATGGCTCCTTCCCAGTGACCTGATGGGTCAACGGATTGCGGACGTGCCGTTGCCGGAACGGCGAGAGACACGACGAGCAGAGTCGGCAGTGTGAAGCGCATGATTGTCTCCTTCAGGCCGCGAAGGCGGCCTACAGTCAGAAGTCGCGATGTGCGAGGGTGACGGCCGCCGTGCGTAAGAGCGCGGCACTGATGCCGGTGCTAATCAACAAGCCGATCCACGGCACGCCAGCGTGCCGGTAGTAGGTTTCACCGTTCATGACGTGAAAGATGCCGTAGGGTGAAATCGCCGGGACGTACTCGAGCATGCCGAGCGCTGCCGCGACGATGCACGCGATGAGCACGGGCCGCCACATGTCGGTGTAGTCGTTCGAGAGCAAGGCGGCGAGGCTGAAAAACACGGAGCCGACGATGAACATGAAGGCGCCGTGCACCATCACATCGATCACGCTGTAGCTCTGACCGATCGATGGCGCGAGCAGGGGAAGCACCAGGGACGGCACGATGGCGATTGCCAGGAGTTCGGCAAGTCCGATGACGGCTCGCGTGCCGATCAATCGGTTGCGCGACACCGGTAGCGATAGCGTGAACAGTGTCGCGCCTCCCGACCTGGCGAGCAGTCCACCGGCACCAAGCAGCGCGCCAAAGATCACCACGAGATACGTCAGGTTCTGCCGATACCACTGCCACCAGACAAACCCGCGGAAGGTTTGCTGCGCGGCGATGCCTTCCTTGATGGCGGCGCCGATCGGGCCCGTCGTGTCGAGCGCTCCAGGGTCCATGTTGCGGACCAGGGGCAGCAGCCGTTCCGTGGCGCGGAAGTCGTAGATGACGCCGAAGCCGACGATCACGCTGATCGCGAGACCGGCGAGGAATCGACCACGGGTTTCGAGCCAGGCTTTCTGCCACAGCATGTCAGTCCTCCACCGCTACAGATTCGAGAAAGATTTCTTTCAACGTCACCGGCAGGACGTCGGCCGAGACCGGGCCGAAGCGCATCGCCTCTTCGATGAGCGCGTCGCTGCCGGCGTTCGAGAGCGCGGTCATGACGCGCCCCTGACGGCGGACGCGGACGACGCCCGGGGTGTGAAAGGTGATGTCGGGAGCGTCGCCGGTGAACACGAGCTGCACCCGGCGATACCGGGCGCGCAGATCCTCCAGTTCACCAGACACCACGGTGCGTCCGGCGTCGATGATGGCGATGTGATCGGCGATCTGATCGACATCAGCGAGATGGTGCGACGAGAAGAAGACGGTCAGGCGCTCAGTCGAGACGTGCGTGACGAGTGTCTGAAGTACGGCTTCACTCGCGGCGGGATCGAGGCCTGACGTCGGCTCATCGAGCACGAGCAGCTCCACACCGCGACACAGCGCGAGCAGCAGCGAGAGCTTGCTGCGCATGCCGAGCGAGAGAGCGGTCGTCTTCTGGTGCAGCGGCAGCTCGAACGATTGCAGGTAGCGCTTCGCGAGATCGCGCCGCCAGCCTGGATAGAAGGCGGCCGTGAAGCGGATGATCTCTTCGACGGTCATGTAGTCGTAGAGCGCCTTGTTCTCGTCCACGAAGCCGGTGCGCGTCCGGATGGCGACGCTCGCTGCGGCATCATCTGCCGACAGGCCGAGCACGCGCGCCTGACCGGCGGTGGGGCGAGCCATGCCGAGCAGCAGCTTGATCGTGGTCGTCTTGCCGGCTCCGTTGCGGCCGAGGAATCCAAAGATGGATCCCTGCGGCACGCGGAGGTTCAGACCGCGCAGCGCATCGGTCGCGTCGAAGCGCTTCCGCAGATCCACGGTTTCGATGGCCAGTGGCTCAGACACCCCGTCCTCCTGCCTTGGTCAGCCCGGCGAGCTCTGCTTCGAACAATCGCCGGATCTCTTCGTCGGTCAGCCCGCGCTCACGCAGCCGTTGGATCGCGGCGGTCACGATGGGCTGCGCCGTCCGCAAACTGTCGGTCGCCTTCTTGCTCTTGGCCGCCTGACCGGAGACGAATGCGCCGGCGCCATGTCGCAGCTCGATGACGCCCTCGTGCTCGAGCTCGCGATACGCCTTGGCGACGGTGTTCGGGTTGATCACCAGTTCCTCCGCCAGCGGCCGGATGCCCGGCAGCTGTTCGCCCGGCCGCAGCGCTCCGGTCTCGATGGCGTGCTTTACCTGCTCCATCAACTGGAGGTAAATCGGCACGCCGAGCGAGGGGTTTGGGCGGAAAATCATGGGTGTCGCTGTACTACCGTCACTGTGCTACTGAACTAGTACAGTAAGACTGTGTGGGTACGGACGCCTGGTTGTCAAGAGGAAAAAATGACACGCGCTGTTTTGGGGATTGGACTGGCCATTCTGCTGTCTGGCGCGATGCCTGCGGATGCGCAGTGGCTGAAGACGAAAACGCCGGGTATTCCGCGCACCAAGGACGGCGCGCCGAATCTCACCGCGCCCGCACCCCGAACGACTGACGGCAAGCCCGATCTGTCGGGGATCTGGCGAAACAACGCACTGGGTTATCAGCTCGACGTGACATCGGAGTTGAAGCCGGGCGAGATCCTGCCGTGGGCGGCGGCGCTGGCCAAGGAACGGACGGGGCGCTTCGCCACCGATCATCCGTCCTATCGCTGCATGCCCGAGATCGGCGCCACCTACAATCTCGGCACGTTCAAATTCATCCACAGCGGCGGCACGCTCGCGATGCTTCCCGAAGGCGGACCGTACCGGCAGATCTTGATCGACGGCCGCGCGCTGCCCGAGGATCCCCAGCCGACGTGGATCGGTTATTCAGTCGGACACTGGCAAGGCAACACGATGGTCGTCGAAAGCGCCGGCTTCAACGATCGCACGTGGCTCGACTTCTCTGGACATCCGCACACCGAAGCGCTGCGCGTCACCGAGCGGTATACGCG
>JBKPRH010000270.1:0-8227 GCA_046765795.1 Acidobacteriota bacterium
CTAGAAGTTCCAGGACAGGCCGACCGCGGGTCGAATCAGCCAGCCGCCCTGTGCACCATGAAGTCGGAGACCGGGCACCAGATCCACCTTGCCGCCCATACGAATCCGCCCTTCGACGCCCACCATCGGTTGCACGTCGTAAGTAATAGATTCGTTGACGATCGGCGCGATCGACGGGATCGGCGCGATCGGCAGAATTGAACGGCCTATCGAATAGCTGATCTCGATCTCGTTGTTCGTGCGTCCGAAGGCGACTCCGCCGAGATAGACCATCGAGAAACGCGGCGAAATCTCTTGTCGCACCCAAAGGGAGGGAGACAACGTCGTGCGGCGCTGTGTCGAGCGAAATTCGTACGAGATCGGCGGGTAAATCACCGGGTCGTACAAGCCGCCCTGGTTCGGGACGCTCGGAATCCCACGGATGGCGGTGAAGTCATAGACCGCGGGAAGAATCTGGGGGACCTGATCGCTCGTGATCTCGCCGGGTCGAACGAATTCGAGCTCGACACCCCACTTTGCGCCAATCGGGGTGCCAAGACGCAGGGCAAACCCGAATGACTCACCACTTCCCGAGTCGCGCGCATTCGAATCGTATTGATCCAGCCGCACGATCTCGCCGACGAGAAACGCGCCCACGTAGGCGCCCTGCGCGTAGGCAGGCGCGACGAGGAAAAGCAATGTCAACACGCTGAGAAGTGCCTTGATCGTCGTCATGGTGCGGATTCCTTAGGACCACGGGGCCTTGCCCGAGGGATTGGCGCATTCGGATTGCTGAGTATTCAAGTAGTGTATAGCCCTACATGAAAATTCATTTAATCAATCCGAGCGACGTCTCGTTTGGCGTCGCCGTGATTACTCCTCGCTGGCTTTATGTCCTCGCGGCGGCCACCCCTGTACGCTATGGCACGCCGCATCTGGTCGATGAAACGCTCACCCAGTTGAACCTGGAGGAGGTCAACGCCGGCGATGTGGTCGGCATCAGCATTCACACCGGCAACGCGCATCGCGGCTACGAGGTGGGCAACACGGTGCGAGCACGCGGCGCCTATGTGGTGTATGGCGGCATCCACGCGTCGCTCTATCCCGACGAGGCCAGAACACACGGTGGGGCCCATGCGGTCGTCAAGGGAGACGGCGAGCTGATGTGGCCGACGGTACTCGAGCACTGCGCCGCGGGAAACCCGATGCCGGTCTACGACGGCGGACGCATTCCTGGCGCGTCGCTCGCGCCCGGACGCTGGGACCTGCTGCCCGAAGGCGGATATATGTGGGCATCGGTCCAGACCGTCCGCGGCTGCCCGAAGCATTGCTCCTTCTGTTCGGTGTGGCGCACCGATGGACAACAGCCCCGCGCACGCACGGCGCGCGATGTGGTTGACGAACTGCGCGATCTTCGCAGTCGCGGATTCCGGTTCATCGCACTCGCCGACGACAACTTCTATCCCATCACCAAGGCCGACCTGGCGATGGCGGCGCGGCGGCTGGACAAGTCGGGGCTGAAAGCGCTCGAGGAAGTACGCGAGGAGCGTTTCGAGCTGATGCGACAGCTCGCCGAGCTGCCTGATGACATGGTGTTCTACACGCAGATCACCATGGAAGCGGCGGAAGACACTGAGTTCCTCAAGGCGATGCGGAAGGCCCATATCCGCGGCGCGCTGGTCGGCGTAGAGTCGGTCACGAAGGAAGGTCTGAAAACGATCTACAAGGACTTCAACTTCTCCGGCGACGCGCTGGTCGCGCAGCTGCAGAAGTTCCGCGATCACGATATCCACGTGCTCGCGTCGTTCATCTTCGGACTGCCGACCGACACGCCGTCCACCTTCAGAACAACCGCGGAACTCGCACATGCGGCACAAGTCTCCTTCGCACAATTCGTCTTGCTCACGCCGTTTCCGGGAACGATCGACTTCCAGAAATGGGAAGACAGCGAGGAAGCCAAGCCGCAGATCGACGGCGTGCCACTGACACGCCATTGGCTGCTGCCACCAAAGAAGCGGCCGAAGATCTACACCCCGCATCCGACGATGACCGCGGAGCAGATTCGGCAGCTCACGCAGGAAACGTGGGACAGCTTCTATAGCCTCCCGGCCATCTGGCGACGGTCGAGCTTCCTTCGTTCGATGAAAGGTCGCCTCGCGTTCGTGCTGATTTCCAAGCTGTATCGCCAGATGTACGCGAATACCGGCATTGCGACCGACAGCGCCCGCCACGTGCGAGCCGGAAAGATGGCGCGCCTGATCGCCAAGCCGTGTAGACGGTTGTTCGTAGCGAAGGCAACTGCATAGAATGAGGCCCGCTCTGTTTCGGGTCCGGCTAACGCCGGACACTACATAAAGGAAACGCCATGAAGCGCTTCTACATCCTCTTTGCCTTTCTTCTGGCCGCCATCACTGGCCTGAGCGTGGCCGCGCAAACGCAGACACCGCCGGCGCCGCAGCAATCGTTCACGCCGGTGACGGATGAAATGCTGTGGAAGCCGAGTCCCAACGACTGGCTCACATGGCGACGCACGCTCGACAGCTGGGGCTACAGCCCGCTGAAGGAGATCGACCGCAGCAATGTTGGTCGCCTCAAGATGATGTGGTCGCGCGGCATCGTCGGTGGCCGCACGCAGGAAGCGACGCCGCTCGTCTACAACGGGACGATGTACATCCCGAACCCCGGCGACATCATCATGGCGGTCGACGCCAAGACCGGTGATCTGAAGTGGGAGTACCGCCGCAAGTATCCCGAAGGCATCAACGGCGGTACGAATCGCAACATGGCGATGTGGGGCAACACGATCATCGACGCCGGGGCTGACAACAGCCTCTACGCCGTCGATGCGCGCACGGGCAATCTGGTGTGGGAAACGCAGATTCTCAAAGCTGGCCTGCGTGCCAATGCGAGCTCAGGCCCGATCATCGCCAACGGCAAAGTGATCACCGGTCGCCAGTGCCAGCCCGATGCGACGAACAACTCCTGCGTCATCACGGCGCATGACGCGCAGACCGGCAAGGAGATCTGGCGGACGTACACGATTCCGCGTCCGGGTGAGCCGGGATACGACACGTGGGGCGACGTGCCGATGGAGCAACGCTGGCACGTCGGCACATGGATGGTGCCGAGCTACGACCCCGAGACCAACATGATCTTCGTTGGCACGTCGGTGACGATCCCGGCGCCGAAGTTCACACTGGGCGGCGCCGACAAGCAGCACCTCTATCACAACTCGACGCTCGCGCTCGACGCCGACACCGGCAAGATCGTCTGGTACTACCAGCACATCATCGACGAGTGGGACCTCGATCATCCCTTTGAGCGGCTGCTCGTCGAGACTGCCATCGCGCCTGACAAGAACGAAGTGAAGTGGATCAATCCAAGGCTCAAGCCCGGCGAACGGCGCAAGGTCATCACCGGCATTCCCGGCAAGACCGGCATCGTCTATACGCTCGATCGCAAGACCGGCGAGTTCCTCTGGGCACGGCCGACGGTGTTTCAGAACGTGGTGAGCACGATCGACGGCGCCACCGGCAAGGTGACCGTGAATCCTGACGCGATCTGGACGAAAAAAGATGAGGTCAAGTTGATTTGCCCGGGCAGCAACGGCGGCAAGAACTGGCCCGCCGGCGCCTACAGCCCCACCACCAACGCGATGTACATGCCGCTGCAGAACATGTGCATGAGAGCCAAGGTCACGGTGGACACACGCGATCCGTCGAAGGTCTATGGCCTCGAGATGCCGGGAGAAATCGCGCCGGAGGCGAAAGGCATGGTCGGCGAGGTGATCGCGATCTCTGCCGAGACAGGCAAGACGCTGTGGAAGCACGAGCAGCGCGCCGGCATGCTGTCGCTCGTCGCGACCGGCGGCGGCCTCGTGTTCGGCGGCGACGCCAACGGCCGATTCAAGGCATTCGACGACAAAACCGGTAAGGTTCTCTGGGAAGTCAATCTTGGCGCACCGGTCAGCGGATATCCTGTGACGTTCGCGGTCAACGGCAAGCAGTACGTCGCGGTGACGACTGGGACGTCGCTCGTTGCGGGCTCGGCCGGGCGCATGACGCCGGAGCTGCAGCCGAGCAACGCCGCGAATGTATTCGTGTTCGCGTTGCCCTAACGATGCGCCGGGTCCACCAAGCAGGACCCGGCCTACGGCTGCTCGTACGGGAACTTTTGTAGGGCGGGTCTTGTTCGATAGACCCGCCGGAGAATGGTTATGAAAAATCGATTGCTACTTACTGCGTTTCTCGTGGCCGTTGGTACAAGCGCTTTCGCGCAAGCTCCGGCAGCTCCCGCAGCACCCGCGGGCGGGCGCGGCGCCGGTGCGGCGCGCGTCACACGTCCTGCGCTCTTCTTCAAAGAAGAGTGGAAGCAGACGGAAAAGGGCGGCGAGCATCCGATCGTCTTCGATTCGACGCTGTCGAATCCCAATCTGGAATTGAAGGTCTACGGCCCGAGCTCGAAAGAGCTTCTGCTCACCGGAGCAGCGAACGACGAGCTGAATCCAACTCACGTCTGGACGGGGATGTGCACGTCGCCGTGCGCCGTCGCGTTCCGTCACAAGACGCAGATGGCCGACCTCAGCGGACTGGCTCGCATGCGATGGAATACGAAGGTGTCAGGCTTCCATCAGATTCGCCCGATCGTGAAGCTGGCTGACGGCACGTGGCTCGTCGGCGATCGCACTGACGGCACGGTGCGCGACTGGCTCTACACCGAGTTCTCGTTCGGCGACGTGCGCTGGATCAAGCTCGATATCAACCGCGCCGTGACGACGGGCTCGATCCTCGACAAAGTGGATTTGAGCAAGGTCGATGAAATCGGCTTCGTCGATCTGATGCCAGGCAGCGGTCACGGCCAGGGCGGCTGGGTCGATGTCGCGCAGGTCGAGGTTTACGGCGGCTCTGTACCCCGGACCGGCTCGTCGGCGTCTCAGTAAACTGTGGAAGCTTCCCAGGAGCTGGAACGCCTCACACGCGAGCTCGATAACTTTCAAAGTATCGCCAAGTATCTGGTGCCGCTCCCAGGCGAGGTTCCTCGCCTGAGCGGCATCGACGTCTGGGGCGGCTCAGTGCAACTCAATGGGTCCGTCGGCGGCGATCACATCACCTACATCGACTTCAAACAGCGCTTCGATCTGCAGGCGAGGATCGAGCGCGCCCGCGAAGAGAAACGCTTCGACGTCGCCGACAACCTTCAAGGCTGCGCACACAAAGCCGGCATCGCCGTCATGGATGTCGCCGGCCATCAGATGACCGACGCCCTGCTGGCAGCGATGCTGCATCAGGCGTTTCTGCTCGGCGCGATCTATGAGCTGGATCGCTATGGCCAGATCACGCGACGGCTGTTCGAGAACCTGAACACGCGCTTCTATCAATCTTCCGGCACGCACAAGTACGTGTCGATGATCTACGGCGAGATTTCCGAAGACGCGAAGTTCCGCTTCCTGACGGCGGGCGTCCCCTTTCCCGTGGTGTTCTCGAACATCCACAATCGCTTCATGGACGTCAACGAGCACCTCAAGCTCTCGTTCCCGCCGCTCGGCATGATGCCCTCGTTCGTGATCGACCGTCGTCTGACCACGAGCCTGCTCGGCTTCAAGGAACGCTACGAGATGAACGAGTGGACGCTGATGGGCCGCGGCGACATCCTGCTGCTGCACACCGACGGCCTGTCAGACCATCGCACGCAGGACCAGTCGTACTTTCCAGATCGTCTCGAGGGCGTGCTGCGCGAAGTGAAACACCTCGGCTCGCGCGAGATCTACGAGGCGATCAAGAAGGACGTCCTCGCGTTCGGCCACCCGACCGACGATATCTCACTCGTCGTGATCAAGTTGAAGTAGAGGCGGGTCTTTAGACCCGCCTCGTCTGGTATTCGCCTACGCAGTATGCGCGCTTGTCAAAGACTGTTGCAGCGGCATCCAGCCATGTCGCTGCGCCATTCGGTGCGACAGCGACGCCAGCCAGATAACGCTCGGCTTTCCGTGCGAGCAGCTCCCATTCCATCCGATCGTCAGCTGCCCGCCGCCTCAGGAACGTGAGCGCAATCGCCGTGGCCATTGCACGTCTTCCCTTATCTTGCGACGTCGCCGGCGCGAACGCCTCGAGCGCCGTCATCTGGTTCGGCGTCAACCCACACGCGATGAGCAGTCCCTCGTCGAGCTCCCATGAACCATCGGCCCGCTGAAGAGCAATCACACGATCGAACAGGCGGTCGCTGCCGCGTGTCGGGGCACTGATCGGCCGTTCGCCGATAGGCGCGCGCTTGGTTGGGAGCCATCCTGCGAGAAGGCGGGAGAAAGCCCCCGAGGCCGCCGGGCGCGCGGTTTGCCGCATCGGAGAGCGCCCCTCGAGAGCAGCATCGAAACTGAATTGCGCGGTCATGTCCTGATCACGGCGTCCCATTGACAGCATTCCGGTGGCTTCATCATCAGCGCCACCCCACCCACTCGCGATCGCGATTGGCACACGGCGGAGCACCGCGGGCTCGTTGGTGGCGACGTCCCGCTTCTCGACAACCACCCACGAGGTCTCACGAGACGCGAGTCCGTACTGCGTAGCGAGTTGCACGATGGTGCTTACCACGCGTTCATCCCGCCGCTCTCGCTGCCGCGAGCCCCGCGACTGCGTCCACTGGCCTCCCTCCTCGAGCTCTCGTATGCGTGAACGAGCCGTGAGCGTTCCGACCAGGCGTCCGGAGGTGACAGCGTGGGGATCGATGTCAAGCGACCATGAAAGGGCGCCGGCGGGACTCTTCGCGCGCAACGTGACAGTGCCCGCGGTCAGCTCGTCGATCCAGGCGTAGGCGCGGACTGGCTCATTCGCAAACACCGGAGGGAACACCGCGGGGACCGTTGTCGTCCGAACCCCTGCCGATTCCAGCCGCACATCGGTCAGCGCCGGCGAGAGGATGCGGGCGAACTGCCGCACGACCTTCGCTTCGATACGTTCACCAGGATAGATAAACTCTGCCGCTCCACGACCTGCCCGAGCCACGCCTGTCAGGAGATGCTGACTCGCAGCCCGCCCGATGCCGAAGGTAAACACTCGTGCGCGGCTGGCGTGGCGACGGACGAGATCGATGACCGCATCAGTGTTGGTGACCTCACCGTCCGTGAGTATGACGATTTGCAGCGTCCGCTCCACCTTGTGCCGTTGACCAAGCACAAACTCCAGCGCCGGGAGAATGTCGGTGCCACCAAGATTCGCGCTCATCGAATCCACGTGCTGACTGGCGGCGGCCAGGCTGCTCTCGTCGTACGGCCGGCACTCATCGAAAAGCGCCTCGAAGGCCGAACCGAACCCGACGATGTTGAACGACGAACCCGCGATGAGCGATCGCAGACACAACTGCAACGCGTTTCGCACCTGCTCGATCGAAGATCCCTGCATCGACCCGGAGCGATCGACCACGAAGACGACATCGGCTGCGGCCAATCCGATCGAGAACGTCGGTCGCATCGTGATCGCCGCAGCCATGCGGCCGTCGTCATCCCGTTCGAGCACGATGTGTGGCCGAGCCGCGTCTGTCAAGCCGATCAGGAGGATAACGTCGCGATCGAGCGCGGCATCCTGTTGCGCCAGAGACACTGTTGCGCTGTCCGTGCCGAGTTCAACCGCCACCGGATGTGAGGGCGATTCGATGCGCCGCACCTGCGCCGAGGACGACACGTTCGCCTGAAACGTCAGTCCGTACGGCACGTCCTTCAGGCGGGGCGGATTGAGCGCCTCGCTGTCCGGACGGCCGACGCCGACCCGGTCCTCCACCGCCGCATAACGTGGTGCAACGGTTGTTGGCAGCGTGAACCGGAGAGCGTCGCCCTCGAACATCAGCTCCGTGACGTACGTCAGCTCGAGCCGCACGTCGCTTCCGGGCAAAATGCTGCCGACGCTCGCGGAGAAGATGTCAGGGCGCTCTTCGTCGAGGAGAAACGCGCCGTGCCCCTCCGCAAGCGCATCGTCGTAGATGGCAAATGCGTCCTCACGCGGTTTGACCACACCGTCGTACCGCACGCCATTCACGACAGCACTGAAGCCGCAGACCGCGGCGCGCTCATCGAGCGGAAAGACATAGACCGCCTCGGCCGGCTGCGTCTCGTGATTGCGGTATCGCTGCGTCACGGTGACGCGCGCCTGCGCGCCGGCAATCGAGGCACGAACATCGACGTGTTCGAGCGGAATCGCCGCTGCTGCAGTTCGCAGGCCGGCGCGGATAGCGGGAGCAGTCGTCGTCACAGGCATGGCGT
>JBKPRH010000271.1:0-16321 GCA_046765795.1 Acidobacteriota bacterium
GTCTTGATCAGATACCGGTGCACGACACGCTCGGCATGCGCGAGCATCCGATCGGGCTCCGGGTAGTTGTCGCCGATCACGCCGTCGATCAACTCGTGGACGAACGCATCCGCGTCGAAGCCGAGTTCTGCCGTCGCGTACTCGAGTCCATCGCGCAGGAGCTCGGCGCCAGGCCCCGCGCCCGCTGAGAGCAGAAACGCCCGCAGCCGGTTCGCGATACCGTCCTGCGCGGGCATCCCTCCGAAGTCGGGCTCATCCCAGACGCGCTTTGATTCGGCCAGGCCGAACTGGCCGAGCAGGAAGAACGCGTCGCGTGGCGTCGTCGCCACCCAGTTCGGGTTCCCGCGACCGGCGTTGAGGAACTTGTGCGTCGCCGTCGTGCTCGCACAGTGCTCCTTCGCGTACTGAATCAGCAGGTCTTTGAGTTGAAAAGGGCTCAGCTGTTCGAGCTCGGTCTGCGTGGTGTTCATAGGCCTTCTCGCTCGCAAGGCAAATTGAGCAATGGCTACGCCATACGACCGAGGCCAGGTACGCCTCATGCTCAATCCACTGGAGGCCTTCAGAGGAACGGATTTCTTGAATGGTTTCTGGTGAGTTCGGCGATGCATCTCTCGACGGCGCCACGAGATCCCGTGGACGCCGCGAGCACATGGTCAAGGTCGGCGCGCTGTGGCTGCTGTGGCTCCTTTGGGTTGCCACGTGCGCGACGGGATGCGGCGTCGGCGCACAGACCGCCGCCGATCCTCTGCCCTCCTGGAATGACTCGCCTTCGAAAAAAGCGATCGTGGACTTCGTCGCAAAGGTGACCCAGGCGGGCGGGCCACACTTCGTTCCGGTCTCCGAGCGCATCGCTACGTTCGATAACGACGGCACGCTGTGGGCGGAGCAGCCGATCTACGTTCAAGCCACCTTTGCGCTCGATCGCGTCAAAGCACTGGCATCTCAGCATCCTGAGTGGAAGCAACAACAGCCCTTCAAGGGCGTTCTCGAAGGCGACATGAAGGCCGTGGCCGCCACGGGCGAACGTGGACTGCTCGAGATCATGGCCGCGACGCACGCGGGCACCACCACTGAGGAGTTCGAGACGATCGTCCGCGAGTGGATCAGCACGGCGCGTCATCCGGCGACGAAGCGGTTGTATACGGAGATGGTCTACCAGCCGATGCTGGAGCTACTCACCTATCTGCGCGCGAACGGTTTCACAACGTTCATCGTGTCAGGCGGCGGCGTCGAGTTCATGCGCCCGTGGGTCGAGCGCGTCTACGGTGTGCCGCCAGAGCAGGTGATCGGCAGCCGCGTCAAAGTGCAGTACGAGCTTCGCGACGGACAGCCGGTGCTGCTTCGTCTGCGCGACGTCGACCTCATCGACGACCGGGCCGGCAAACCTGTCGGCATCCATCAGGCGATCGGCCGACGTCCGATCGCATCATTCGGAAATTCGGACGGCGACTTCGAAATGCTCGAGTGGACCACGTCGGGACGTGGTCCACGGTTCGGCCTGATCGTCCATCACACGGATGCCACGCGCGAATGGGCGTACGACCGACAGTCCCACATCGGCACGCTCATTCGTGCGCTCGACGAGTCACCGAAGCGGGGTTGGACCGTTGTGGACATGCAGCGCGACTGGAAAGTGATTTATCCGTTTCAAAAGTAGGGCACATGTTTGACATGGGCCGTCGTCATCTCTTCTCGATCGTTGTTTGCGCGTGTCTGCTCGGCGTCGCCGTCCCAACGGCGGCGCAGGTAGGGAAGGCGCCCGGAAAGGAGGAAGCCCCACCACCTCCGCCCGATCCGCTAGGCCGCGAGACACCGTTCGGGACGATCACCGGATTCAGCACCGCGGTTCATCGAAACGATCTGGCGGTCGCCGCGCGCTACTTGCAGAGAGAGCGACGAAGCCCGCAACAGCTCGAAGACCTCGCGAACGATCTGAGCGATCTGCTCGACCGCTACCTGACAGAGCGTCTCAGCTCGAAGACGATGGCGTCGACCGGCGATCTGGCCGATGGACTCGACCCCGATCGCGAAGCCATCCATCTCGATATGGGTGGCCGATCGGTGGACCTGTTCCTCAAGCGCGTCGACGATCCGATGGCGGGTCTGATCTGGCTGGTTTCGTCGGACTCGCTGGCGCGGGTGCCGACGCTGCACCGCTCCATGGCAGCGACATGGATCGAGCGTGTCATGCCTGCGTCGCTGGTCTCGCACGAGTACTGGGGTCTCTCGCTGGCGCAGTGGGTCCTGTGGGGTGCCGCGCTTCTTGGGCCGTTCCTGCTGTTCTGGACATTCACTGGATTGGTCTTGTGGGTGACGAAGAAGGGAGATGTGACCCACCGGACTCGCTTCATTTCGTCGTGGAGCCGCGTGCGGTGGCCGCTCATCCTGGCACTCACGCTCGTCAGTCACCTGCTCACCATCCCCCAGCTTGGCTTCACGGTGAGATTTCGGGTGGCGTACACCCGATTCATCCTGATCGCGTCGGTGATTGTTGCCGCAGTGCTCATCGTGCGGCTCGTGACAGTGACATTCGAGCGGGCGCGCCTTGCGGCCATCCGCAAAGGACGATCAGGCACCCGTTCGCTCATCCAGCTCGGCGAGCGAGTCGTGAAAGTACTCGTGCTGCTGGTGACGCTCTTCGTTCTGCTCGCGCTGACTGGCGTGGAGCCGACGACCGCCCTGGCGGGCGTCGGCATCGTCGGCGTTGCGGTCGCGCTCGGCGCGCAGAAGAGCGTCGAAAACTTACTTGGAGCGGTATTTCTCCTGACCGATCACGTGCTGGCCGTTGGCGACTTCTGCCGCGTGTCCGATCGGGATGGCTGGATCGAGGACATCACGCTGCGATCAGTGCGGCTCCGCACGCTGGAGCAGACCGTGCTGTCGGTGCCGGCCGGTCTCGTGTCCTCAGGCAGCATCGAGAACTACACGACGCGCGGCAAGATTCTTTTGCAGAGTGTCTTGCGGCTGCGCTACGGCACGACCAGTGACCAGCTCAACGCCGTCCTCGACGGTACTCGCCAACTCCTGTCTCATCACCCATCCATCGAACGAGAGAGTGCGCGCGCACGACTCACATCGTTTGGCGCACAGGCGATTGAGATCGAACTGTTTGCGTACATCCTGACGGCCGACTACGGGGCGTTCGTGGAGATCCGCGAGAGCGTGCTCCTTCAGATTGCGCAGATCGTCGAGACATCGGGCGCCGCGTTCGCGATTCCGACACAGTTCATTTACATGCGCGGCGACGCAGACTCGCGATTTCCCACAGCGTTGCCCACCCAGGAGTCGCGTTACCGCGCATCAGCCGGCTGATTCGTACAGGCACCGAATGTGCGCCCATCCCGTCACGTGTTTGGTGTTGAGCAGCTGTTTTCGAAGATTGCGCATCTCAGTCTATGGTGCGGACGTTTCGATGACTCCTGGGACGGTACGCCTCGTGCTATCACCTGCCGTTGCAACGAGTGAACGACGTTTTTGAAACTTTTCTTGTGAATTCGAACACCTGTGGCCCACTGGCCCCCACGAGATTCCGTGGACGCCGCGAGTCGCGGTGTTTACATGACTGAGGGACTTCGAACGATGGTTACAGGACGATGGCTATAGAACGTATCAACGGTGCGAGACAGGCGTCGGCAACCGTGGGTGGCACAGCGAGCTGTTGACCCGATGCCGACTATTCAGGCGACCGCCCCACCAATCCGCATCCCCGCCAATCTGCCAACGAGATCGCCGGCGAAGCCGCGTGTCCTCCTGGCCGATGACTATGTGCCACTGCTCAAGGCACTAACACGATTGCTCGAGCACACCTGCAACATGGTCGGACACGCCACGACCGTGGCGGAACTGTTCGAGCTCGTTGACATCTGTCAGCCCGACGTCGTCGTTCTCGATATCTCGTTGCCGGACAACAACGGCATCGAGGCGTGCCGCCAACTGCGATTGCTTCAACCCAGCGTGAAAGTCGTCATGCTCACGGCGATGGACGATGAGCGCATCCGCGAAGCCGCGCTTCGGGCGGGTGCGTGTGACTTCGTCCCCAAAGCCTCGGTCGATGAATTCCTGGAGTCGGCCATTCTCGGCGCCGTCTCCGCGCACCGCTGACTTGGGGGGCCTGACGTTCGAGGGTCAGGCCCCGATCGGGGTTCCCCACCTGATTCACATCGATGACGGCTACTCCCGAGCCTCACGTTGATCGAAGATGTCAACGCGAACTCGGAGGGTGAGGCATGACCTGGCTTGGCTACGCGTTGATGTCAGCTGTCGCTGCGGCTATCACGGCAATTCTGGCAAAACTTGGCGTGGAGGGTGTGCCCCCAACGCTCGCGACAGCCATCCGCACGGTCGTTGTCGTGGTCTTTGCGTGGGCGATGGTGATCGGACTGGGTGAGCAGCGAGCACTCCCTCATGTATCACGCCGAGCGCTGACGTTCCTGATGCTGTCGGGTCTGGCGACGGGGATCTCGTGGCTCGCGTACTTTCGTGCGCTGCAGATGGCGCCGGCCTCATGGGTCGCACCCATCGACAAGCTCAGTCTGCCATTTACGATTGTGCTGGCCGCGCTGCTGCTGCGCGAGCCTCTGACGTGGCAGATCGCGGCGGGCGTCGCGCTGATGGTTGTGGGAGCACTCCTGACGCGAGCCTAAATGACGGGGTGTTCACGACTGCGCTGACTCTCGACGAACGCGGCAAAGCCCTCGACGAAGCTCTTGAGGCGAAGACGAGTGGCCTCATCAACCACACGACCTTCGCCATCGAACACTTTCCCGGCGGTTGGAATTCCAAGACGGCCTTCGAACCACGGCCGCATCCCCAGCGTTCGCACGACCGGCAACCATGCGGCCTGCGAGAGCAACGTGGCGCCAGCCCCGGGCGTCGCGCCGATGATCGCCACGGGCCGTCCACGAAACACGCGCGGAATGTCGGCGGGCGGCCGCGAGAGCCAATCAATGGTGTTCTTGAACACCCCAGGTATCGAGTTGTTGTACTCGGGCGTGACGATAAGCAGACCGTCAGCCGCTGCGATGCGCGCTTTCAACTGTTGCACGGCCGGAGGAATTCCCTGCTCCGCCTCGACGTCACCGTCGTAGAGCGGAATGTCGCGAATCGACTCGATCTGAATGGACGACCCGGCAGGCACAGCCTCGACCGCGGCTCGCAACAGCATGAGATTGAACGATCCACGACGAAGGCTTCCGCACACCCCGATGATGTTCGCCACGTATCAGAACCTTTCCAGCGATGCCCGGTCCCATCCGCCCAATGTCACTGCGCGTTCGTAGGTGCTGTTGACGAACGCGGTGATCGCCGCTTCAGGAGACGTCGATCGCCGGACGACGTCGTACGGAAGAATGAATTCGTTCAGTTCGGGATGGTAGTACGCGCCTTCCGGTTGCACAGCTGCCGTCTTCAGGCCCGCTGGCTCCGGCACGGCGTACGCATAGAGCGCAGCCTCGGGAAACGATGCGTTCCCCGGCCAGAAGCCGTGGCTGATCACTTCGTGCGAGTACGCCTCGCGCATGAACGCCGGACCTTCACGCGGTGGCGCCTTCCGTCCTGAAAAGCGGGTGACGGCCAGATCGAAACTCCCCCAGAAGAAATGGACGGGACTGCACTTGCCCACGAACGAGCAGCGGCATGTCTCGAGCACGTGGTGCACACACCCCAGCACGTCCCACCAGCGTTCGACCCACTTCGGGTCGTAGCTGTGGTGCGCCGTGTCCTGCTCGAATCGAATCGGCGAGGGAATTTCCACGGGCATCGACCAGATCCGAACCGGCAGCTTCATCTCGTTCAGCGTGGTCATCACTTCTTTGTAGAAGTCGGCCACCGATCGTGGCGCGAGCGGCAACGTGCGTCGCACATCGTCTGACGTCTCGATCACCAGCTGATGTTCGAGAAAGTCGAACATCATGGTGAACGTCCGAGTTTCGTGTGTGAGCAGCCCAGTCCGAAGACCGCGCGGTGTCAGATGAAACGCTATACCCCAGCTGTGGTTCAGCGGCGCCGCGCGTGCCAGCGCGACCTTGCCGACGACCTGCATCCACATGTGCAACGTGGCATACGTGTCCTGCCAGGCTGCGTACGGAAGTTCGGGCCAGTGGTGTTGCATGATTGAAGACTCGAACGTTGCTACCATCCCAACATGGCGACATCCGCCATTCGCAACACTGCAGACGCGAGTATCGCGTACCGCCAGCGCGTTGACGACGTCATCGGCGCGTTGCAGTCGAACGCGCAGCACGGACTGACCCGCGCTGAGGCCGCAGCGCGGCTCGCACGTGCCGGCCGCAACGAACTCGCCAGCGAGCCACCGATCCCTGCGTGGCGGCGCTTCCTCGCGCAGTTTCAGGATGTGCTCGTCATCCTCCTGCTCATCGCCACCGCGGTGTCGGCTGTCCTCTGGGTGTACGAACGCGAAGCGGCGCTCCCGTACGAAGCGATTGCCATCCTTGCCGTGGTGTTGCTGAACGCCACCATGGGATACATCCAGGAGTCACGAGCGGAGGCAGCGGTGGCCGCACTCCGTGCGATGTCAGCCGCTGATGCCATCGTCGTGCGCGACGGCGAACGGCGCTCGGTCCACGCGAGCGACCTCGTCGCCGGCGACATCATTCTGGTGGAAGAGGGCAACACCATTCCAGCTGATGCGCGACTGATCGAGTCGGCCGCACTTCAGACGGCGGAGGCGGCACTCACCGGCGAGAGCCTGCCGGTCACCAAGAACGTCGAGCCGATTCCTGACGAGGTGCCGCTGGGCGATCGCGACAATATGATCTTCAGCGGCACTGCGGCGACGTACGGGCACGGCAAAGCGATTGTGACCGCCACCGGCATGCTGACCGAGATCGGTCGCATTGCCGGACTGCTCAAACAGACTCCCGACGAAGACACGCCGCTCCAACGCGAGCTCGCTCGCACCGGCAAGCTCCTCGGTCTCGTCGTGGTCGCCATCGCTGTCGTCATGAGCGCGACGATCATCATCGTTGAGGACGTGCACGGAGCGTCGGCGCTCTTCGACGTGCTGATCCTCGCTGTCGCCTTAGCCGTCGCCGCGGTACCTGAAGGTTTGCCGGCAGTCGTAACGGCCGTGCTCTCGCTTGGTGTGCAGCGCATGGCACGGCGGAACGCGATCGTCCGGCATCTCGCCGCCGTGGAGACACTCGGATCTGCGACCGTGATTGCCTCGGACAAGACCGGCACGCTCACGAAGAACGAGATGACCGTGCGCATGGTGGTCACCGCCAGTGGCCGCGTCACCTTCGAAGGCTCTGGATACGCGCCCGACGGAGCCGGCCATGCCGACGGCGGCGGCCCTCTCGAGGGTCCGCTGCGTCTCGAGGTCGAGCGCGCACTCACGGTGGCGGATCGCGCGAACAATGCCGCGGTGCAGGAGCGAGACGGCCGATGGACTGTGCAGGGGGATCCCACTGAGGGTGCGCTGCTCGTCGCGGCGCGCAAGTGTGGGCTCAGTGCCGACGATCTCGACAAACGATTGCCGCGGATCAGCGAGGTCCCGTTTTCGTCCGAGCGCAAGTTGATGAGCACAGTGCATCGCGACACGGCACAGGAACATGCCGGCATCGTGTTCACGAAGGGCGCGCCTGACGTGTTGCTCGCCCGCTGTGCGTTCGAGCTGGTCGGCAAGGACCGTCGTCCCCTGACCGCCGCGCGTCGTGAGGAGATTCTGCTCGCCAACGAAGCCCTGGCCGGTGAGGCACTCCGCACGCTTGGGGTGGCGGCGCGCTGGCTCGAAGAGGATGCCCTCGCCGAACACAGTGCGAATCCCGACGAGCGCGTCGAGCACGGTCTTGTCTTCGCCGGCCTGATCGGCATGATCGACCCTCCGCGCACCGAAGCGAAGGACGCCGTCGCGCGCGCCAGACGGGCCGGCATTCGTCCGATCATGATCACCGGCGATCATCCGCGCACGGCGGGCGTCATCGCCCGCGAGCTCGGCATCGCGGCAGACGCACGCGCCATCACCGGCGTGGAGTTGGAACAACTGTCGTCCGAGGCCGGCGCACGCACGGTCACTGATGTTTCGGTCTATGCACGCGTCAATCCCGAGCACAAACTGCGGATAGTCGAAGCGTTGCAGCACACGGGCGCCATCGTTGCCATGACTGGCGACGGCGTCAACGATGCGCCAGCGTTGAAGAAGGCCGACATCGGCGTGGCGATGGGCATCACCGGCACTGACGTGTCGAAGGAAGCAGCCGACATGGTGCTCGCCGACGACAACTTCGCCTCGATCGTCGCCGCCGTCGAAGAAGGTCGAGCGATCTTTGCCAACATCCGCAAGTTCCTGCGCTATCTGCTGTCCTCGAACATCGGTGAAGTGATGACGATGTTCTTCGGCGTCGTGCTGGCGAAGCAGCTCGGGCTCGAGATCAGCGGCGAAGTCCTCGTGCTCCCGCTGCTGGCGACACAGATTCTCTGGATCAATCTCGTGACCGATGGCCCGCCCGCGCTCGCGCTCGGCCTCGATCCCGCCGATGACGGCGTCATGGATCAACCGCCACGGCCTATCGGCGAAGGTGTGTTGACGGCCCGCATGTGGCGCGGCATCGTGTTCGTTGGCGTCATCATGGCGGCCGGCACGTTGTTCGTGCTCGACGCATCGCTGCCCGGCGGATTCGTCGAAGGGTCTGGGACTCTTCGGTACGCCCAGACGATGTCGTTCACCACACTGATGCTGTTCCAGATGTTCAACGTCGTGAACGCGCGCTCCGACGAGCACAGTGCGTTCACGCACTTGTTCACGAATGCGTGGTTGTGGGCGGCGGTTGTCGGATCTGTCGCACTTCACGTGCTGGTGGTGTACGTCCCGTTTCTTCAGCGTGCCTTCGGCACGGAGCCGCTGAGCGCGCAGGACTGGCTGTTCTGTGTGTCAGTGGCGAGCACGGTGTTATGGCTCCGGGAAGCCAACAAGCTGCTCACGCGCGCACGATCCGGCCCTTTGTCGTCACCTTCAGCACACCTCGTGCGATCAAGCGGGTGAACACCGCTTCACACGTTCGACGATCGACCGCCCAGAGCCGCTGTGCCTGCGACAGCGTCACACTGAGTCCCGGCATTTCCGCGTACTCGGCTTGTACGCGCCGCGACAGGGTGATCGCCGCTTCCTGTTCGCGCGCCTGGCGTTGAACAACGTGATTCATGATGCTCGTTTCGCTCCGTTCCCTGTGATCCGTTCCATCGCGCGGTTGATAGCAGCGTAGGGATGGTCGCCGGTCGCTCTGATCCGCAGGACGTCGGCGTCCCTGATCTCCACGATCACTTCGCACGAGACGCCATCGCCGTTCCGCTTGTGCTTCGGGCGCCGCAGAACCAGACGGGCGTGCCGCACTTGATCGGTATCGATCACCTGCGACAACGCATCAAACAAACGGTACTCGGCGTAGGCACGGGCCTGCTGGTCGAACGACTCGTCTCCAATAATCTCGATGTGCATGGCGTGATGACCCGCATGGGTCATCGATCGTGTTGAGCAACGCCTGCGCCAGCGCGATGACGGAGAAACCGATGAAAACCCCGCGGCCGGCGCGACGCGGGTGATTCACTTTGTAAGGGGCGTTTCAGCGCGAAATCACGACAGGCCGTACTGCTTCATCTTGCGCCACAGCGTGACCGTGCTGATCTTCAGAGCGTCGGCGGCTTTGCGCCGATTGCCGCCGAACCGTTCCAGCGCACGCTCGATCGATGCGCGTTCCTGCTCCTGCAAATCCAGCGTGTCGTCGCCGGAGCGAGGACGTGACTTCTGCGTGACCTCGGGCGGCAGGTCACGGAGGCGGATGTTGGAGTAGTTCGCCAGTATGACGGCCCGTTCGACGGCGTGCTCCAGTTCGCGCACGTTCCCCGGCCAGCGATAGTTCATCAGTGCCGACATCGCCTCGGGCGACACGGACCTGACGTCTTTTTTCATTCGCGCGGCAGCGCGCACAAGAAAGGTGTGGACGAGCGTCGGGATGTCATCCCGACGGTCACGCAACGACGGCACCGTGATGACGAACGCACCGAGCCTGAAGTACAGGTCCTCGCGGAAGGTTCCGGATTCAACGGCCGCTCGCAAGTCCCGATTCGTCGCCGCGACGACGCGCGCATTGACCCTGATGCTGCGCTCGGCACCCACCCGACGGATCTCCCGCTCCTGCAGCGCGCGCAACAACTTGGCCTGAACGGTCAGCGCGATCTCACCGATCTCGTCGAGGAAGATCGTGCCGTTCCCCGCGACTTCGAAGAGACCAGCCTTGTCACGCACCGCGCCTGTAAACGCGCCTCGCACATGACCAAAGAGCTCCGACTCGAGGAGCGTCTCGGTGAGCGCCGCGCAGTTGACGCTGACAAAAGGTGCCCCCGCGCGCGGGCTCTGGTCATGAATCAGGCGAACGATGAACTCCTTGCCCGTGCCGCTCTCGCCGTACACGAGCACCGTCGTGTCGAGCGGCGCGACGCGTGCGGTCATTTCCAGGACGTCCTGCATGGCCTGGCTACCGGCGACGAAATGCCTGGCCGCTGCATGGCGGTTGACGCGATCGCGGAGCACGTTCAGCTCACGCTCACGGCGTTCGAGCAACTGCTCACGACGATCGAGCTCCTTCAGCCGTTTACCGACGGCGTCACGCAGTCGCTCGACTTCCTGTCCGAGGCTCGCCGCCTGGAAATCCGCACGAATCGATTCGCTCTCCGCGCCCCAGCTGTTCACGTCGCGACCGATCGCCGAGCAGTGACGCGCGCCCTGTCCCGCACACGTCGCCTCACGGAAATAGATCTCTTTTCCCAGACAGGCGCTGGCGAACCCGCTCGAGTACCCCACCAGCGACCAGCAGACGGGAGCCTGACTCTTGCCGTAGTGATGCAGATGCTGCTCGGCCTCGTACGAATCGTGCCAGGTCACTTCTTCTTCGAAACGCCCAGTCTCCGCGTCGTAGTCGACACGCCGCACCTCCGCACGCACGATCCCTTCGAGGGTATGGAGCATCGCTCCGGCATGAAGACCTTCGAGTGGGCCGCTCCAGTTCGAGCGCGCGCGGAGGTTGACCGCATCGTGATAGCCATCTGCGAATCCAAACCGCAACAGCACGCGCCGCGCGGTCTCCGGCCCGAGGGTGTCCACGAGCTCTTTCCGCATGAGCCCCATCGCGGCCGCGCTGAGGATGACCACCCGCTGCTCATGCAAACGGATGATGCCCTGCTCGGGGCGGAAGTCGAGGAGCTCGGCGAGGTGCAGATCGGGCCGGCTCGGCGGGTCGCGCCGTGAGTGGGACACCACGGTACGGCCATTCTATGGTCAGGGCAGGCTTGCAAACAGTGACTGCACGATGGCCAGTAGCCCTCGCACCGCGAGCACCAGTGGCACGCCGACAGCGAGGATCAGCACCGGAAAAAGCAGCGCAAGGCCGGCGGCATGAATCCAGGCGACGATCATCCGCACGATCGTCCGCTCGGACCCGGCTGGCCGAGACACGTCGATCGTGTCGGACAGTTCGCCTGCAGCCGGCGCGTTCAGCGGCGTGCGATCGCCAACCGCGTGCAGAACTAAGACCTGCCCGTCAGCCATGTTGAGTCCTCCGGCGGATTGACTCACCAACGCGCGAGCGCAGGAATGTCAATTCCCGAGCGCGCGCACCAAACGCGACGACCGACTCGGCCCACAAGACACCAGCTTCGGCATGCGGGCAGTCCTCGTGGCACGTATCGCTCGACGTACCCGTTCGTAGCCGGCGTTCGTGCGCCACCATTGCGTCGTGCCAGATCGACAAGCGAGCGCTCAGCGTGAGCGCATCAGCCGTGCCGATCTTGGTGCCGAGCAACACATACGGATTCATGTCCAGACTCACCCCCGCCTATCTCTTGAGCAACTTGTGGGCCGTTCGAAACACAGGGGAAACGGGGGGTTGGCGCTGGTCAAGCCATTTCAATGTGAGCGTGGCGTTTCATTCTGAAACGGCGACCGCTGCCAGCCGCCGTGCATCCGCTCGTCATTCATTCGCGCAACGTGGCCCGCAACTTGCCGCGTGAGAGGAAGGAGGCCGCAGATGGATACACCGATCGAGGTTTTGACCCGCACCGGACACAGCCCCACGAACGACGCCCTTCGGGACTACATCGTCCGGCGACTGTCATTCGCGGTTCGACGATTTCATCACCGCATCCTTCGGATAACCGTGCGTCTCGCCGACGTGAACGGCCCGCGCGGAGGTGTGGACTCGCGGTGTTCGATCGCCGCCGACCTTTTCGACGGCCGCCGGCTGTTCGTGCACGCCACAGCGGCGTGGCCCTTTGCGGCCGTCACACAAGCCGCCGGTCGGCTCAGGGAGGCGGTCCGTCGCTCGTTCAGAGCAGGACGTCCGTCATCGCGCCGGGCGTGTATCCGAAGGTCTGCTTGAACGCAACGATGAAGGCACTGACACTCGAATAGCCGGCTTCGAGTGCGGCGTCAGTCACTGACCCGCGCTCTGCGAGCACGCGCACCGATTGGAGCAATTTCGCCTTCTGTCGCCACAGGCCGAATCGCATGCCGGTCTCTGCGCGAAACAGACGCTCGAGAGTCCGGGTGCTCAGCCCGCACTGCCGCGCCAGATCGGCTGCCGTGGTTGCGTCTGCGGGATTCTTCAGAACACATACGGCCACGTTCAACGCGCGCGGATCGGCCGGCAGCGGAAGTAACAACGGCTCGATGTGTGCCGTCTCGAGCTCGTCCTGCAGGACACTCATCACGTGCGCATCTGAGGCCACACGTGAATCGAGCGCGGCGAGATCGGCGACGCGCAGAATCACCTCGCGCAGCAGTGGACTCACCGAGATGACGCGACAGGTACTCTCGCCGAACGCCGCACCTGGCGTGCCCACCGGAAAGTACAGCGAGCGCATCGCCACCTCGCCCCACATACGAATCGAGTGCGGTGTGCCGGCGGGAATCAGCACGGCTCGTCCGGGAGGAATCATCCACGACGTGCGATCGCCGGTCACCGTCATCGCGCCGCTCGAGGCAAACAGCAGTTGATGTGAGGCATGCGTGTGCGGATGCAGCACGTACCCGCTGCTGTAGCTGGCACTCAGCGCTCGAGCGACGAGAAAGGGCTCCTGCTCCGCCGTGAGCCGGCGCCGCTGCACGCCCGCGAGTTGTCGGTTTGGCGACATAGATTGTCAATCTAGCGCAAGACGGCGCGGGGCAGGAGGCGTACAGTCACGGCCATGGCTAACAACGTCGATTTCTTCGCGATCAATGCTGACGATGTCCCGCGGGCTCGCAAGTTCTACGAGACGGTCTTTAATTGGAGCTTCGAGCCATGGGGACCGCCTGGCTTCTACCTGATCGACACCGGGACGGAGCCGAGCGGCGCGATTCGAGGCGCGTTGCAGGAACGTCGCGAGCTCGCGCGCGGACAGAAGATGATCGGATTCGAGTGTACGATTTCGGTCGCGAATATCGACCAGGCGATTCGCGCGATCGAGGCGAATGGCGGGCGCCTCGCCGCGCCGAAGTCGCACATTCCGACAGTTGGCACGGTGGCGTACTTCTTCGATCCGGAAGGCAACGTGGCGGGCATCATTCAACGCGAGAGGAGTGAATGACGGGTCATTCCTCGGAGACCTGCGAATGACGCGTCGTTCCTCGGAGACCTGCGAATGACGGGTGTCATCGTCCAGGTGAACGTGTCCGCTGGTGGTATCCCCAAGCGCGCGATCGCGTCCGCCGAGCTGACCGAAGCGGGTATCGTCGGCGACGCGTGGCGCTTTCCCTATCACGGCGGCCTGCGTCAGGCGGTTTTACTGATCACGACAGAGGGCATTGACGAAGTGGTCGCGCAGGGTTTCGCGCTGTTCCCCGGGGCACTCGGCGAGAATCTGACGACGCGCGGACTCGATCGCCGCGCGCTGCGCCTGGGGCAGCGCCTGCGTGCGGGCACGGCAGTCATCGAGTTGACGAAGATACGAACACCCTGTGCAACGCTCAACGTGTACGGCCCGGGCATTCAGGCCGCCATGTACGATGGACGCGTGCAAAGCGGCGATTGGTCATCGCCGCGATGGGGCTTGAGCGGTTTCTATGCCTGCGTGATTGAACCGGGCATCGTCAATCCCGATGACGCGATCGCGCTCCTCGAGTAAGACGCCGCGAGGCGATGATGCGACACACCGAGACAGTCAACGAACCGCGCGAGATGGTGGCTCTCCTCGCACGCTTTGACCCGGCGATCCGGACACTCGTGCGCGAGGCGCGGGTCACACTTCGTCGCCGGATGCCGACGGCCATCGAGTTGGTGTACGACAACGCCCGCGCGCTCGCGATCGGCTTCGCCTCGTCGGACCGCACGTCAGACACCATCGTGTCGCTGGCCGTCTACGCGCGCGGGGTGAATCTCTATTTCATGTATGGCGCGACGTTACCTGATCCCCATCACCTGTTGCTTGGCAGCGGTAATCAAGGACGGTTCGTGCGTCTCGAATCGGTTGAGATGCTCGACACGCGCGAGATAGATGACTTGCTCACCGCTGCGATTGCTGAGGGCGACACGCCGCTTCCGAAGAGCGGACGCGGGCGATTTGTCATCAAATCTATTTCGCCGACGCGCCGTAGCGGAACACGCCTTCGTAGATGACCGGCGCTGTGCTCGTGTGGAGCGCGCCTTCCGGCAATCGATTGAGCTCTCGCAACGGCAGGCGCGCATCGGGCGCGAAGCCTCGCGCGTTCAGTTCGCTGACGATCTGTTCCTCGGTCAGAAAACACTGCGGCTGACCGGAGAATTGTCTGAACACGAAGGACTCGCCGGGCGCAGGCTCCGCCTGCGGCGTCAATGTGTGACGCGAGAACGTGAAGAGAAACAAGGCACAGCCAGGCCGCGCCACACGCGCCGCCTCGTCCACGGCGCGACCGAATTCACTGCCCGTCCGCGCGAGATTCCAGATGCCGTGCGCCACGATGAAGTCGAACGACGCCGATACAAACGGCAGTCGGTCCATCGGCGCGAGCAGGACCCGTGCCCGATCGAGCAGTTGTGCTGCGGCGAGACGGGAGCGGGCGGTCATGACCATTGGCAGCGAGAGATCAACACCGCAGACGTCCCATCCCGCTCGGGCGAGCGGCACAGCGTTGCGACCGGCGCCGCAGCCGATATCGAGCAGGTGCGCTCCGTCCTTCCATTCGGCAGCGGCCGCCTGTAACAACGCCTCATTCGGCGGCGACTGAACGAAGCCAGCTACCGTGCCGGGCGTACTCCACGGCGTGCCGGCCAGAGGGTCGCGGGTCTCCATCGGTGACGTGGAACCTCAGCGCAATGCGTCTCGAAGTTGGCGAAGGAGTGCCTCCCGGTCGTCCGCTTCGAGCCGTGTCTCCACCATCGCGGACAAGGGGGTCGTCCAGATCGGCATGCCCCACCGCGGGTCACCGACGTAGCGCGGGATGATGTGCCAGTGCAGATGCGGCACGACGTTGCCCAGCGATTCCACGTTGATGTGATCCGGCCGCGTCACGGCAACGACGGCCTGCTGCGCAGCAAACAAGTCAACGCACAACGCTGACCATTCCGATGAACTGAGCTGGTCGGGGCGCGCGACGTGCCGCACGTCGAAGATCAACGAGCACTGTCCGCGGTACGTCTGATTCTTCGCCAGGTACAGCGACGATACTGAGAGAGGCGCGACGAGATCCCAGAAGTCGTTCGATGCCGGTCGCGGTGCATCCATCTGGCAACCGTCGCCGTTGACCAGCGCCTGCCATGCGGGCTTGTCCACGCGAGGATGCTATCACCCGCCGCGAGCCAGGGATGAGAGGCTATTCGAGGCTGACTTTGAGGAGATAGTTGACCGACGGATCGCAGTAGGCGCCGCGGCGCACCACTTCGACGCGGTACTCGCCGGTCGCGGGAACCTTCCCGGCCCATAAACGGCGCACGTCGCTGCCCGTCGGGCCGGCCGCGGAGAGCACACGATTACCGGTTTGCTGCACGACGCGGAGTGACGCACTTTCAACACCCACGCGTTCGAGCTGCGCGTTCAACAGATCGCCGACGCGCGCCTGCACCAGATAGACATCGACGTTGTCTGCGCTCAAGCGGCCGCGATACGTTGCCAACCCTTTGCCCCATCTGAACAGCACCTGACGCGGCTTGCCCGCAGCGCCGGAGCCGAAACCGGGCGGCAACGTCATGCGTGAGATCTTGAGTCCATCGGCACCGCGGTCGACACGGATGCGACCGTCACCGAACGAGGCTCCTCCCACATCGGTCGTGATCGCGTACTTGGGCTTGGCCTGGCCGGGATGCTGGGCTCCGCTGTCCTCGATCAAGCAACGCACTTCAGGTGGAAACACGACATC
>JBKPRH010000272.1:0-19865 GCA_046765795.1 Acidobacteriota bacterium
GATGGCCCGGACAGTCGCGGTCTCACTGAGCGCTGCATCACCTTCGGCGTGCCGCGATTCCAGGCGGCATACAGCAGCGTCTATCAGATCGTGCAATCACCGACGCACGTCGTGTTCAACATGGAAACGATCCACGACGCGCGAGTGATTCCGATCGACGGACGCCCGCATCTGTCCGATCGCATCCCGCAATGGCTTGGCGATCCACGAGGACATTGGGAAGGCGACACACTGGTGGTGGACACCAAAGGCTTTTCACCCAAGAGCAATTTTCAGAACTCCACGAGCGGCCTGCAGCTGGTTGAACGATTCACGCGGATCGATCGAGACACGCTTCAGTACGACGCGACGTTGAGCGATCCGGCGACCTGGACGAAACCGTGGACCGCGCGGATTTATTTCAAGCGCACCGACGAGCCGCTCCTCGAGTACGCGTGCCACGAAGGCAACGTGGGCATGTACGGGATTCTCTCAGGCGCGCGGAAGATGGAAGCCGCGCAGACGACCAGTCAGCCTTAGCGTGCTGTAGAGGCGAGTCTTTAGACTCGCCTTGCGTGAGTCAGCGCGTATCGAGTCCGTTGTCGGCGAGGAACTTCGACAGCAGATCCGCGACCGCGACGTTGTTCATATCGGCAAACGGGATATGCGTGTTGCCCTTGAGGCCGGCCTCAGGCAGCATCAGCACCTGCGCCTTGCCGCCGTACTTGGTGATCTTCTCGACGAAGAGCCGTGAGTATTTGAGACTGTTCGAATAGCTGGCCGACTTATCGACGTTGTCGCCCCAGACAGCCTGTATTGGGATCTTCGTCAGCTTCTTGAACTCCTCGAGCGGCACTTCGATGGGACCGAACCCGGTTTGCGGCACTCCCGGCCCTTCACCTGTCGGATAGACGTAGCCCACGTTCTCGTACATCACGATGGCAGCGATGTTGTTCGTCTTGAGCGCCGTGAGGAGGGCACGCATGCCGCCAGCGGAATTGGTGAGTGCGACGCTCGGACCGATCTTGTCCATCAACTTCGCCGCGGCGTCCGACTGCATCTGCGCGTTGTCGATCGTGTCGAACTCGAGATAGCGCGCGCGCGCCGCCTGATTCCACGCCTCGGCGTCCGTGGTCGGGAATTGCACGCCCTCGAACCATTTCGGATACTCGACGCCGAAGCGCCAGGCGGTGAAGCTTCCTTGATCCCGCCCGGCGCCCGGTGTGTACGTGTACTCGCCGCAGCCCCAGTTGGCGCGGCCGACAGCCGGACCGTCCCAGATGTAGACCGGATAACCACGGCGCAGAAAGATGCTCTGAAATCCTTCGCCGCCGTCCCAGCGATTCAACCACGCTGTCGCCGCGGCGCTGTGCCACATCACGAGGTTGATCCGGCGAGGGTTCACCGGAATCTGATAGTCCACGTACCCGTGGTCGCAGTGCAGCGATCGTGAGCCGGGATCGCCGAGGACCTTTCCGCCCACAGCGAATGAGCCTTGCTTCTGGATCGTGATGGGTGCGCTGGCTCCCTGCCGCTGACTTTGTGACGACACGAAGCCCGTGGCGAGAACGGCCATCGTCAACACCGCCACCAGTCCCAGGCGAAAACGGTCCTTCACATCAATCATGTCGCGCCCCCGCTGCACATACGCCGCGCCACGTCCTCTGTCACGCGTGAAGCAGCTTCTCCCGATCAGAAGTCGAATTGCGCACCGACCTTCATGTACCGCGGCGACGCGATCCGCGTCGGCGTCAGCCATGTGCCACCCGGCGCGAACCCGGTGTTGAACGCAAGGACGGTGTCCGCGTTCGTGAGGTTATAGCCGTCAACCGAAATCGTGAGCCGCTTCGAACCGAACCGCTGGATCCGACTGAGACGGAGGTCGAAGTTATTCCGCCGCTCGCCGAACATCGTCGCCGGCTCGATCAGGTTCACCGTGACGTTGGCGCCGCCCGAGAGATTGCGGCCGAGCGGCTGCGGGCCTTGCGCAATCCACGCGTTGGTCACGACGTAGCTCGCGGCGATTTCCGGCCCAGGGTTGCTCTGCCACGTCAGGCTCGCCTGCACGTCCACCCTCGGAATCACGTATGTCGCGAGGCCTGTCGCCGACGTGCGGTACGGTTCGACCACGCGGCAATACGGATTCGTCAAGCTGGAAAGGAGTCCTCCCGCCGGCACGATTGCGGTGCTCGACGTTCTCTCCGGTACCAATGACCGCACTTCGCAGGCATCGGTCAGCCTGCGACCAGTGCTCGTCCCTCCTTGCACCGTGAGCCCGTTCCACACGCGCGCGTTGACGCTCACGTCCACGCCCTGCCAGTTGTTCACCATCTCCGGCCCGACCGCGGATGCGAGCTCATGAAGGTTGAGCACCTGGCCGACCTTGTTCGGATTCAAGTCGTAGAGACCGGGGATCACATACCCTCCGCCTCCCGGCAGTCGCGGATCGAGTGGTGCGGTGATGCTGTACGGCGTGTAGTCGGACAGGCTCGTGAGTGTGTTGTCCACCATGGACAAGTTGCCCCACGAGTTGCGGTAGAAGCCGACGGTCAACGCCACACCCTTCACCAGCTCCTGCTGCACCGACACGCCCGTTGACCAGACGTAGGGGCGGGTTCCCCAACCAGTGACCATGTTGGGGTCGTAGTTGGTGTTGAACACCTGCGTCCCGAATGTCTGATTGAGCATCGGGCCGCAATCGGCCTGCGCCGCGGGATTCTTGAGGTCGCAGCCAGGGCTGTTGGTGAAATTGAAGTTGGTGGGATTCAGCCACGCCCGCGCCGTCTGCGTGGGGATGCGGAAGATCGGATTCATATCCAGCCCGAACAACGAACTCAGGCCTTCCATGTACTTGCCGACGCTCGCTTTGATCGCGGTCTTGCCGTTCCCGAACACATCGTAGGCCACGCCTCCTCGCGGCGTGATGTCCTTCCAATCAATCCCTTGCGTTGATCCGGTGGGAAACGAGACTTGCGTCGGCATGAGGAGATACTCAGGACCGCCGAGCGGATCAGACGTGTAGTTGGTGATCCCGTGATCCATCCGTATGCCACCCTGCAGCGTGACCCGCTTCCTGGTCCACTGATCCTGCGCGTAGAAGTTGACGGGGATCACGTGACGACCCGTGCGAAGCCAGCCGGGGTACGCGAGGTTCTCGAGGATCTGATTCGGCACGCCGTTGTTCGTGCGGACCTGAATGACCGTGCTGTCGTAGTAGTAGTTCTTCGTCGGCGTGCTGAATCCGCCCTGGTAGCCGAACTTCATGCTGTGCGCGCCGCTGACATAGGCGAGCGATGCGCGCCATTCGCGCGTCCCGATGTCGCTGCGACTGAAGCCACCGTTGGCGAGTCCGGGATGGCGAGAGATCAGACCAGGGATTGAGCAGTTACAGCTTGGAATGATCGCGGCCGACTGTTCCAGCTGCTGAATCATCTCCGGGTTGTTGACGCCGCCGATACCGCCGACACGCGGGCCGCCACCACCGCTCTGGTCGTACACCCCAAGGTAGGTGCCAATCCCCGCTTCAGCGAGCAGCTTGTTGGAGATCGTGAACGTCCAGGTGAGCTGCTGGATTTTGGAGTTCTTGAAACTGGTCAAGCCGGTGCCTTCCGGCGTTTGCGTCGGCGTGCCGCCGCCCTCTTTACCGATGTAGTTGTGTTGCTGCTGCCAGTAACCGGTCAGCTTGTGGCGTCGCGACGCCTGCCACGTGAGACGCCCGATCTCGTGCCGGTCATTCGCATCGGTGAACGCTGGCTGCGACAGATCGAAGTCGACCGCCCACGAGTTCGGGTTGCTGGCGTTCTTGTTGACCCACATGCCAGGCACGGTGTTGTCCGCCTTGACCTGGCGGACCGTCCCGTAGAACCAGAGCTTGTCCTGGATGATCTTGCCGCCAGCCATGGCCGACACATCGGACAGGCTGTTCAGTCGTGCCGGCGACCTCAGGCCCTGGTCCTTCAGCGACTGCGTGTAGTTGCTGTCCTGCATCCAATCGCGCGCGGTGTTGCCGAAGAGAGAGCCGCTGAACGTGTTGCCGCCATCTCTCGGGATGATGTTGAGGATGACGCCTGCTCCTTCCGCTTCGCCCAACCCACCGGATGTGTTGATCACCACTTCCTGCGCGCCGGCCGTATTGAGGAGTTGTCCGCCGGCCGCGGCCTGACCAGTGAAGTCTGTGTTCAATCCGTCGGTCTTGGTCCGCGACCCATACGTGTTCCCGCCGTGGATCGTCCCAGCGAGTCCACCCATGCCTCCGGCTATGCCACCGCCGTCGCCGCCACCGACCGCGACACCGGCTTGCGTGACGTTCAATCCAGGGATCAAGGACTGAAGACCGGATGCGTTCCGCGAGCTGGGGATCGCCGCGATCACTTCGTCGCTCAACGTCTGCTGCACTTTCACGCTCTGGACGTCCACGATCGGTGATTGACCGGTAACGGTGACCGTTTCCTGCAGCTCGCCGGGCGACAGATCGGCACTCACGGTGGCGACGAACGTCCCTGTGAGCACGATGCCGTCGCGCTTGACGGTCTTGAAGCCCGTCAACGTAAACGCCACCGAGTACGTGCCAGGCCGCAAGTCGACGACGCGGTACTGTCCGGTCGCGTCAGTGATGACGGATCGCACTTTCTCGATCAAGACGGGGCTGGAGGCTTCCACCGTCACACCGGGGAGTACGGCCCCAGACACGTCCTTGACGACGCCGGTAATCGCGGCTTGCGCGAATGCAGCCACCGGGAAGAGCAACAGCAGCGCGACCAGGGCTGGCCGCGTCACAACTCTCAACATCATCCTTCGTCTCCTCGTAGTTGGCGCGACGCGCCGCACGCGCGCATCGAGGTTCCACGGGCTGTATACACCTCTGCCCGGGGCAACTTCGATACCTCACCTGAGGTATCCGAAGGACGAATGCATTGATGCAGTGGGGTGACGAGCTTATTGAATGGGCAAACCGATCAAACGAGCGGGGGTTTGTTTGAACATCCGATTCAGATCCTGTTCGCTGAATCCGGCGGCACGCAACGCCTTCGCCGCCATCGCGAGGGCGTCCGGGTGATTCGGCGTACCGACGAGACCACTGTCGCTTCCAACGAACACGTTCTGAGTGCCCAGCGCCTTGATCACGTCAATCGCGCGCGTCTTCGCAGCACCGTCGCGGAAGAACGCGCCGGCCGTGATCTCGACAGCGCCTCCGAGCTTCACGGCTTCTTGCATCTGCGGCAGTGACATGTCAGTGAACTGCGGGCCGAGCAGCGGGTGCGTCACGATGATCTTCGTGATACCGCGCTTCTTCGCCTCGGCCATGATCTGGAGCGCCTCCTCGGGCGTCACGTGGCCAGTTGCCAGCGTGAGATTGCGCTCCTTGATCAGATCGAGCACGTCGAAGACCTCGGGAATCAGCTTCCCGTTGCGCGACACGACAGCCTTGGTCCGCGTTTCCTTGTAGTAGTTGACCTCGTGTTCGGAATCGTGGGTCGGCATCCACACGATGCGTCCCCAGCTGCCCTCGACGTCAGCCATGTAGCGGACGGCCATCGGATTCACGCCGCCGACCGGCGTATCGAGTGTGACGCTGCCAAAGACTTCGATGCCTTGTGTGCCGTATTTGCGAATCAGCCAGGCGAGGCCAGCTGACTCCGTCCAGTGGTTCTTGAGGACCACGCCGCGCATGCCCCGCTCTTTCGCGAGCTTCACGACCTCGAATGCGTCCCACTGCCTCGCGTAGCTGTCAGGTCCGAAGTGCGCGTGCAGATCGATCGCACCGATGAGCGCCGGATCGGTGAGCTTTTGATCGACGGAGGGTTTCGCGTCGCGAGTCTTATACGGTTCCCAGTGCGCCTTGGGCGCTGCCGCCGTCGGCGGCGGCACTTGCGCCAGCAGCGGCACCCAACCGAAGTGCGCATTCAACGCCGCGGCCGCTATCGCCGCACACGACACACCGATGAGCAGACGTTTGATGGTCATCGTTTAGGACGGCGGCAGCAGGTAGCCGTGGTTCTTCATACTGGTCTCTGGGAACTGCACGCACGGGACACAGTCCGGCCAGTAGTGTTCGGGGACGCGTCCGCTGACAGGATTCTTGTAGTGGAACCACATCGGCACGATCCCCGGCCAGGAAATCTCGTCGCCGACGCCGCCGCGGAAACCTCGCTCGCGCTCACCGAGCTTGGTGAGCGGGATGTCGGGTGGATACGCGGTGTTCGGCGCCGGCGGCTGTCGATTCGTCAGCTTGGCTGCGGACCAGCCGCCTTCGTACGTGGGTGACGAGAAGTAGTGCTCGTCGATGACGACGCTCCAGAATCTCCAGATGCCGTTCTCGAGGACGACCTGATCGTGATACATGCCGCCGCCAAAGCCCATCGCGCGGTTGTTGGCCGATGCCGGCTGGAAGAGTCGCGAGCGAATCGACGCAGAGCGTCCATCCTCGGCAACCAGGATCACCGGCTGCGTCCGCCAATGAAGCGGGAGCATCGTCCGCGGACGTGATCCAGGCGCTGGAGCTGTCGCGTCGCGGTCGATGATGCGCTGACGGCCGACATAGAAGCCGCTGAACGGAACCTCCTTGTGGCCCTTGTCTGCGAAGAGTTTTCCGAGTTGTCCGTAATCGAGATCGTCGAGGTAGTCGCCGTAGGCGGTGCTCATGTTCTCGGCGCCGTCCCACGCTTTCGAGACAGCAAGGCGCCGCTCCGCTTCCTTGACACGCGCCTCGAGATTGCCGGCTGGTGCGGCCGGCTTGCGGGCGGCGGGAGCCGGCAACCAACGCTCATCGCCAACGGTCGTCGCGCCAGGTGGGAGACTCACTGGCGTGCCCGTCACAGGATTCGGCAAGAAGAACGCGGGGATGGCGCCAGGCTTCATCACATCGGAATTCAGCTGCGAGTGATCGGGCGCGTGCGCTTTGTCTGGCAGCGGATCGATGACCTGGCTCTTCGCCCAGCCCTGCGCGTAGTCGGTTTTCATCAATGGGAAGATCCGCATCTCGCGGATCCGCCAGATGTCGTTCTGCTTCACGTAGCGATTTTCGAAGAGCGCCAGCGTGTAGAACGCCGTCCCCGTGTCGGCCTCGCCGAGCATGCCGAACTCGAGGCCACGCGCACGCGCTTCCATTCCACCAGGCTCGATGGCCACGGCCATATTGAGTTGCATCAACTCGTTCAACTGGCCCTGCTTCAATCCGGCGGGGCCACTTCGCTCGAGCGCGCGGCGGATACCCTTGGGACCGTCATAGACGCCAAGGTTGGCGAATGAAAGGATGCCATCGGCCGTAAACAGATCGGTGACGTCGTCCCACATCTTCCGATCCATGTAGTAGCCGTAGGCGTTCTGCAGGTTGCGGACCTTGTCTTCGTCATTCATCACCGCAATGCGCTGCTCGAGTGCGGTGAGCGCGGTGGCCGGGTTCATCTTCGGATCGACAGGCGGCAACGCCGACGCGGGAAGTTCGGGAACAGGAATTCCGGTCTCGTCTGGAGTGAAGTGGTACGGGACGATCTTCTGATCCTCGTCGATGTTGCGCCAGCCGGTCGCGTAAGGACCCGCGAACATCGGGTTGTAGCGCATGCGCGAGATCTTCCAGACGCCTCGCTCGCGCACGTACTCGTTCTCGAAGATGCCGGCTGCCCACTCGGCCTTCACGCCGTATTGGCCCGTCATCGAGAATTCCCACCAGCGCCCCTTCGCGCTCTGGCCGTCGGCTGAGACGCTGATGAGCGGACGCAGGACCATCTGCGTGTGCAGACCGCCGGACTTGAGGCCGTGGGTGCCCTCGCCGAACTTGGTGAGGAAGTAATTCTGAATCGCCTGCCGGCCTTGTGCGCTGTCCTTGCCGTACGAGAGCTGGGCGCCGTCAGTGAACAACGCGGCCATGTCGGTCCACAGTCCGAACTGCGAGTACTGCGCGTAGGTCTCCTGGACTCGCTTGACCGCTCGAACGGATTCGGCGCGCTCAACGTTCTGCGCCAGCCGCTGGACGCGCGCGGCGGCGCTCATCGTGGCGTCCGTGTCACCGGCGATGGCCACAGACAGCGCACTGAGCACCACGAGCAGCGCAAGCCCGCTGAATCTCATGTCACCCTCCTCACAGCGTCAGAAATCATACTGGAGGCTGAACTTCCAGAAACGTCCATCCTGCACCTGCGTCGGCTGCAACCACGGCGTGGTCGTGACAGCGCCGGGCGCAGTATAGGTGTTGCGAATGAACGTCGGCGTGCTGCCATTCAAGACGTTGTAGAGATCCACGTTGAACTGGAACCGCCCGCCAGTCACCCTGAACAGCTTGCCCACACGAAGATCCAGCTGCCGCAAACGGTCCCCGAACATCGAGAACGGTTCGAGGATGTCGATCGTCCGCGTGGCATTCCGCAGCGGGCGGCCTAACGCCCCTGTCGCCTGCGCATTGATCTCAGCGCTCGTGTAGACCCTGTTCGCAACGATGAGCGGCCCCGGCAGATCCTGATACACACCCGCGACCAAAAGACCGTACCAAGGCAGATCGTATGAGCCGTTGAGACGGAATCGATGTTGGTATGGCGTGCTCACATCGCACGGCGACACTTCGCTCGTCAGCTGCTCGGGGTTATCCACGATGAAGCAGTTCGACGAGGCGTTATTTACCAGCCCGCCGTTCGCCGAAATCGCGGTGTTCTGAATGGTGTTGCCGACACTCCACCCACCATTCAATGTCCCGCGCGGCAACCGTGCAGCCAGCGCGAGATCGAACCCATTGAAGTGCTCGGTCTGCCGGCTCTGCGCAAGGCCGGCGAATGAATACCTGTCGATGTAGTTGTCGGCGAAGGTGACCAGGTTGCTGGTCGCGACGTTCGTACGCTGGTCATAGAGACCGCACAACTGCTGGCCGCTTCTCGGCAACCGTGAGTCAACCGGCACCGTGATGCAATATGGGTCGAAGTCGCCGGGTGTCAGATTGAGGTTATCGGTGACGGTGAAGTTGCCGTAGATCGTTCGCGCATAGGTGGCGCTCACCGCGAACCGATTGAGAATCTGTTGCTCGATACTTGCCGTGGCGCGCCAGTTGTAGCCACGCTTGAACCAGCCGCTCGTGAAGTCCGGATCCGCCACAGTGGTGTTGTCTGTGAACGTGGCGACGCTCGGATTGTTGTAAGGACCGCACAGATCGCCGCCGCCCGCGCGAAGGTCCTGCGACGCGGGGTTCTTCAGATCGCAATCCGGATAGAAGTTGCTGTTGGCGTCGGTCCAGTTGCGCGTCGTGCTGAAGTTGGCGGTCGGACCGAACTGCGTAGCCACGCCAGTGGACCCTCCCGCCACGTACCGGTTGAGACCGCCTTTGATCGCTGTTCGGCCGTTGCCGAAGAGGTCGTACGCAGCGCCGAGGCGAGGACTCAGGTCCTTCCAGGACGGCACGCCTTCTCGCGCTGGAGAGCTGTACGCCGGGAACAGCGCGTTGGCAGGATTGTTCACCGCTCCGAGCGACTGACTCATCACGTCGAGGCGCAGGCCCAGGCTCAAGCTGACGCGACGAACCGTCCACTGATCCTGAACGAAGAACGCTTGATCGTAGTCGAGGTGCGCGTCGCTGTTGCGGCTCGCAAACAAGGTCAATGACGTCGGGACGCCACTCGTGAACGTGTATGACAGCGGCAGGCTATTCACATCGTCAGCGCGGTTGATCGTGTTCCCGGTCACGTTGCCACGAATCATCGTGAACCCGGCTTTCAGGTTGTGTGCGCCGGTGACATAGGACATCGCAAACCGCGAGTTGAACTGATTCGACACGCCGACGCTGATCGCGCCGACCCCGTGGTAGTTGGCGCCGCGCGCGGCGTCCGCGATGTTCACGCGGAACGGCTGGCTCTGACCGCACTCCTCGTAGTCGGATCCGTCGAGCGCCGTGCCGAAGTTGGCGGTGCCGAAGGTATTCAGACCGACGGTGCCCCCGGCTTCAAACAGCAGCACATTCGACTGCGGGCGGCTCCACGTGAACTGCGTGAGCGAGTCGTTGTGGCACATCGCGGCATTTGCCTCGATTCTCGCGATGCCCTGATCGAGCTGTCCGAACGCCTGATCCCTGAAATGCCGTTGTATGTCTGTCGATGCGCCGAATCGATCCTTGGTCCCGAGCTGGAAGGTCGTTCGGAATTGGTGAGAGCGGTTGCGCTCCTCGGGATCGACCGGGCGGCTCTGATCGGGCGTGTACACCCAGTCATCGAGGTTCGCATCGTGGAACAGGCTCGCCGCGCGCAGCGTGCTGCCGCTGACGCGATGCGACGTCACGAACCACCACCGGTCGCGCACAATCGGGCCGCCGATCAGCCCGCTCAGATCGGCGATCACCCGCAGTCCGTTGACCGTGGTGAGCCCCTGGGCCTTCAGCGAGTCGCTCAAGTTGTCCGATTGCAGCGCGTGATTCGCCCAAGCCCCGAACAGCGTGCCGGACCAGTTGTTGCCGCCCTCGCGCGGGATGGTATTCACCACGGCTCCGGCCAACTGGTACTGAGCAGAACCGGCGGCACCGAGATCGACAACGTTCTCTTGAACCGAGACGGGATTGACGAAATACAAACGGCCGGCGCCATCGCCGTTGAGATTGCTGTAGAGCATGCCGTTCGTCATCTGACGCATGTCGCCCGGTCTGGCGCCAAACACCGAAATGCGAACCGACTGCTCGCCTTTGGTCCCGCCCGTATCGATTCCGTTGGCCGGCGACACGGCACCGGGCACGAGCGCGAGCAACGCACCCACGCTCTTGCTCGTCGGCAGCACGGCCAGCGTCTCCTGCGAGACAACCGTCCCCTTCGACACGCTGCGCACGTCAACGAGCGGCGTCTGCCCGGAGACGGTAATCGTCTCTGTCACCGCACCAACCCGCAGTTCGGCGTTGACCGTCGCCACAAAGTTCGACGACAGCTCCAGTCCGTCCCTTCTGAACGTCGTAAATCCCTGAAGACTGAACGTCACCGAATACACGCCCGGGCGCAGCTCGGCGATCTGATATCGCCCTTCCCCGTCAGTCACTGCTGTGCGCACTCGCTCGATGAGCACAGGGCTCGCGGCCTCCACGGTCACGCCGGGCAGCACGGCCCCGGACGCGTCACGTACGACGCCGACGATGCTCGCCGCTCCGATGCCTTGCGCCGAACTGATTCGTGGAAGGAACAGGAGGGCGAGGAACACTCCGACGATCGCGAAACAGGGTCGCCTCATATCGCTGGTCCTCTCTGACGTGGTGAAAGCGCCAAGAGTCTAGCGACCGCGGCTCGATAGCCGCACTACCTAACAGGAGTTACCTAATATGAATGATTCCCCGTCGCACGGCGACGGCGATGACCGCAGAGCGATCGCTCACATTCAACTTCGCCAGGATGTTCTTCACGTGGACTTTGGCTGTCTGTTCGCTGATGCCCAGCGTGACGGCGATCTCTTTATTGCGCAGCCCCTGCGCAATGAGGTGTACGACTTCGACCTCCCGCGGGGTCAGCGCTGGCTGCGCCTTGCGGGCGGCCAGCGCCGCAGCCACGTCAGGCGGGATCGGCTTATGACCGGTGTGCACGTCTCGGATCACGTTCACCAGATCTTCGGCCAGGGTGTCTTTCAGAAGATAGGCGGCTGCCCCGGCCTCGAGCGCGCGATAGATATCCTCATCGCCCTGATACATCGTCAGCACGACGATGCGGGCGTCGGAGTGTGACTTTCGAATCGCGCCGATCGCCTCGAGACCACTCATGGTCGGGAGCTGAAGATCCATGAGCGTGACGTCGGGCAAGAGACTCGCAAAGAGTTCGACGGCGCGTTCGCCATTGGTCGCGGCCGCGATGACCTCCATGTCCGGCTGACGGCCGATCAAGAGGGCCAGGCCGTCGAGCATCACACGGTGATCGTCGACGCACAGCACGCGGATGCGTTCACGAGTGCGCGGCGTCTCGGCCGCGATTGAGTTCGTGCTCAACATGGTTGTCTCGTCCAGTTAAATACCGGACACTGCCGGTCCGGCTAAAGCCGGACACTACATTTGGTCCGGCTAAAGCCGGACACTACATCTACACGGGAACGACGGTTTCGATTTCTGTCCCACTTCCTGGTATTGATGCGATCGTGATCGTGCCGCGCACCTGCCCCGCCCGCTCGCGCATGCTCACCAAGCCATAGTGCCCTGGCGTCTGCAGCGCCGCTGTCGGGTCGAATCCGCACCCATCGTCGGCCACGCGCAGCGACATCTGGTCCTCGCCGTAATCGAGCTCGACGGCGACACGGCTCGCTTGCCCGTGGAGGACTGCGTTGTTCACCGCTTCCTGTCCGATGAGGAGCAGCTGCTCTTCGATCGCTGCTGCGCAGGTGTGAGGCGTACCTTTCACCGTGACGTCAAGCTCGACTGGCCGGCCGCCGATTGCGCGCTCCGCCGCTTCACGAAGCGCCTGCGGCAGGTCGCGCGTGGCGAGCGTCGGCGTGCGCAGATCGAGGATCGATCGGCGCGCCTGGCGGATATAGCCCTCGACCTGACGACGGACGGCGAGGATACGTTTCTTGCCAGAAGGCGACGACAAGTCGGGATTGTGCGAGAGATCGTCGACCTGCAACGCAAGCGCGGCCAGGCCCTGCAGAAGCGTGTCGTGAATCGCGCGGCTCATGCGAATCCGCTCTGCGAGCACGAGCGCGAACTGACGCCGCACCTGCCGCACGTGTAGCCGCCACGACGCGTACACGATCAGGAACGCCGTGAGCCCACACATCAAATAGAACCAGCCGGTCTGGTAGAACCTCGGTTCGATGCCGAATGTCAGCGCCGCACTCGGCTCGCCCCACGTCCCGTCGCCCGCACTCGCCATGACCCGGAACTGATACTGACGTGGCGGCAGGTTCGTGTAGGTCGCTTGACGGCCGGGGCCGGCATCCACCCAATCCCGGTCGTACCCATCGAGGCGATAGCGGAAGCGCACTCGCACGGGATCCGAGAGTGTGAGCGCGGAGAACCCGATCTGTAGATGCGAGGTACTGGCCGGAAGCTGCAGTGGCCCGGCGATGTTGAACGCACGCGTGTCAGCGGCGATGGACTCGACTCGCACCGAGACGGGCGCTGGGTCCGGACCAATGGTGCGCGGATCGACGATGGTGACGCCGCTGCTGGTGATGAACCAGAGGCGGCCATCGGACGATCGCAGCGCACTCCGTCGTCCCTCACTAAACGGCACGCCGGCAACACCGTCTGCCGTGTTGAACAGACGGTAGTGGACTTGATGCGCCGCGTCCGCGCCGATCTTGTCGATTTCGCCGGGCTCGAGCCGCAGGATTCCTCTGCCCGCGCCAACCCAGATGAATCCCTGTTTGTCCTCGACGATCGACTTCACCTCTCCCGGGAAGCCGTTCTCACGCCTGACCGTGATGAACCGGTCGTTCGCCAATCGACTGAGGCCCTCGTCGCCACCTACCCACACGTTGCCTTGCGAGTCTTCGAAGACGCACCCGACTGTCCCGACCTGCGGGTTGTAGGTACGAGGTGGTTCACCAGGCCGTCCGACGAGGAGGAGTCCACCTGACGAGCCGATGTACAGCGTGCCGCTCCGTCCGACCTCGATGGACGAGGCCGTTCTCCGGTGCGTCTCCGGGATATCGTCGGCGGGACTCAGCTGGCCATTGCGCCAGCGAAAGAGCCGAAGGGTGAAGTCGCGGAACCATAACGTATCGCCGCTGCCCGCGATCGTCAGGATGCGCTGCACATTGGGACCAGGTCTGACGAGGACCGGTGAGAAGCGCTCTTGCGAAAAGCGTACGACACCACGCTCCGCCGATACCCAGAGATCGCCGCGACGATCGGTGTGCAGTGCGAGCACCACGGTACCGGGTAAGCCATCCGCCTCCGTGTACACGCGACGGCCTGCCGATGAAAACCGTACGAGACCGGCGGCTGTTCCAACCCAGACGCTCCCATCGGGCGTCACTTCAAGCGCCCGTGGGATGGCCAGATGCTTGACCGGCGTGACCCGATGCGGGGTCAGCCGCTGCAGACCCGCGAGCGTGCCGAGCCAGATGTTGCCTTCGCGATCTTCGAGGAGCGATTGGACGGCGTTGCTGGCCAGTCCGTCTTCAACGTTGATGACCTCAACGCTCGGGCCTGAATCGCGTTGGGCATCACGAACCCGCCAGAGCCCCTGTCCCTGGGTGCCGACCCACAAGTTGCCCCGATGGTCATGAAGTAGATCAACGCCCCATCCCCGCCGTGACTGACGCGCCGCTCGAGCCACGGTGTCGCCCGAAGGCCTGAAGCCTTCGCTGAAGTCGCTGATCCACACGCGGCCAGACGCGTCTTCGCTGAAACTCTGCCAGACGTTGCTCGAGATGCTGATGACGTCGACCTGCTCGAATCGACCGTCGGTGGCTTGCTTTCGAAACACCGCGTGTTGTGTGGCCACCCAGATTCGCTTCTGGCGATCCTCATACAACGCCAGCACAGAGCCGTCGCCGAGGCCATCGTCTTGGCTGACTCTGTGCCACCTGTTCGCGTCGCGGCGAAAGAGGCCCTGGAAAGTGCCGGCCCACATCGTGCCGTTTGCGTCCTCGAGGATCGAAAGCACATAGCTTCCGCCCAGGCCGTCGCGCTCACCATAGAGACTCAATTTGCCGTCTTTGATCCGGCCGAGCGGTGTCCTTCCGCTGCCGCCGAGCCACAGCGCGCCATCGCGCGTGCCGAGTAGTGCGGTCACCGCACCCACTGGAAGACGCACATCGCCTACTGAGTTCGACGGGTCGAACCGGATTCCGTCGAATCGAACGAGACCGGCGTCTGTCCCGAGCCAGAGGTATCCGCGGGCGTCCTGTGCAATGGCACGGATTCGTCCGGCGGGCAGGCCGTCGTTCTCGTTCCAGGTAGTCAGCGTGTAATCGGCGAGCGGGCCGCCCGCAGATTGCGCACGCGCAGCGGGGGCGGAACAGATCAGTGCGGCGAGGACAAAAGCCAGGCGGAAAGGCTGGCGAGCAAGCCGCATGGGCGCGCCATCATCTCCCAACCCGGCTTTTGTTCCAAATACCTCAAATGGGTTAGTAACGGAGTTTGAGCGCAGAGAGGAATGGGTCCGGCGGCCGGGTACTTTCCCCGGCCACCGGCTTTTTACTTCACTGACTAGACAGAGACGCTCAGTTCGGCAGACTCCGTGCCGCCCACACGCCGCGACGCGCTGACATCGAAGCGATCGAGGTTCATGACCTTCGTCCAGGCCGCGGCGAAGTCGCGCACGAACTTCTCCTTCGCATCGTCGCAGGCGTAGACCTCCGAGAGCGAGCGGAGTTCGGAGTTCGAGCCGAAGACCAGGTCCACGCGGCTGGCCGTCCATCGGGCGTCGCCTTTCCCGCGACCCCGACCGGTGAATGTGGTCGCCGCTCCGGACGTCGGCACCCATTCCGTGCTCATGTCGAGCAGGTTCACGAAGAAATCGTTCGTCAGTGTGCCGGGCTTCTTGGTGAGCACGCCCACGTTCGACTGCGACGTATTGGCGTTGAGCGCACGCAAGCCGCCGATGAGCGCGGTCATTTCGGGCGCACTCAGCGTCAGTCTGAACGCACGCTCGATCAACAGATGCTCGGCGGGCACCTCGTGTCCCTCTCCGATGTAGTTGCGGAATCCATCCGCGTCGGGTTCGAGCGCAGCGAATGATTCAACGTCAGTCTGCTCCTGCGACGCGTCGGTCCGTCCCGGCGTGAAAGGCACCTGCACGTCATGTCCGCCGTCCTTTGCCGCTTTCTCAACGGCTGCACATCCACCCAAGACGATCAGGTCGGCCAGCGAGACCTTCTTCTTGCCACCCTGCGCGTCGTTGAACTCCTTCTGAATCCCTTCGAGGGTCTTCAACACTTTCGCGAGTTCAGGTGGATTGTTGACCGCCCAATCCTTCTGGGGCGCGAGGCGAATGCGCGCGCCGTTCGCGCCACCGCGTTTATCGGTGCCTCGGTAAGACGACGCCGACGCCCATGCGGTCGAAACCAGTTGCGAGACAGACAGCCCTGACGCGAGGATCTTGCTCTTGAGCGCCGCGACATCTTTCGCGTCAATCAACTGATGATCAACGGCGGGAACCGGGTCCTGCCACAACTGCGGTTCTTTGGGAACCTCAGGACCAAGGTAGCGCGTGATCGGCCCCATGTCGCGGTGCGTCAGCTTGAACCATGCCTTCGCGAACGCGTCGGCGAACGCCTGCGGGTTCTCGTAGAAGCGACGCGAGATCTTCTCGTAAGCCGGGTCGAACCGGAGCGAGAGATCGGTGGTGAGCATATTGGGCGCGATCTTCTTCGACTTGTCGTGAGCGGCCGGGACCGTACCTTCACCGGCACCGTTCTTCGGCTTCCACTGTTTTGCGCCAGCGGGGCTCTCAGTCAACTCCCACTCGTATTCGAACAGATGCTTGAAGAAGTCGTTGCTCCACTTCGTCGGCGTCGTCGTCCAGGTCACCTCGAGACCGCTCGTGATCGCGTGAGCACCAACGCCGGTCTGATAGCTGCTCTTCCAGCCGAATCCCTGCTCTTCGAGATTGCCGCCTTCCGGTTCGCGACCGACATGCGGGACAGCAGGCGCAGCGCCGTGCGTCTTCCCGAACGTATGCCCACCGGCGATGAGTGCGACCGTCTCTTCGTCGTTCATCGCCATGCGGCGGAACGTCTCTCGAATGTCGCGCGCGGCGGCCTTCGGATCGGGACTGCCGTTGGGTCCCTCCGGATTGACGTAGATGAGACCCATCTGCACGGCGCCGAATGGATTCGCCAGTTGCCGGTCGCCGCTGTATCGCTCGTCACCGAGCCACGTCGCCTCCGCTCCCCAGTTCACTTGCTCGGGCTCCCAGCGATCCTCGCGTCCACCGGCAAAGCCAAACGTCGTGAATCCCATCGACTCGAGCGCGACGTTGCCGGTGAGGACCATCAAATCGGCCCACGAGAGTTTGCGTCCGTACTTCTGTTTGATCGGCCACAGCAGCCGGCGCGCCTTATCGAGGTTGGCGTTGTCGGGCCAACTGCCGAGCGGGGCAAAGCGCAGCATGCCGGAACCCGCGCCGCCGCGGCCGTCGTGGATGCGGTACGTGCCGGCGCTGTGCCACGCCATGCGGATGAAGAGCGGGCCATAGTGACCGAAGTCGGCGGGCCACCAGTCCTGCGAGTTCGTCATCACCGCCGCGATGTCTTTCTTGACTGCCGCGAGATCGAGCGACTTGAACTCTTCAGCGTAGTTGAACGAACCGCCCATCGGATTACCCGCCGGGTGGTTCGTGTGAAGGGCGTTCAGGTTCAACTGATTCGGCCACCAGTCGCGGTTCGATCGGCCGCTGATGGTTGTGGCCGAAAACGGGCACTGACTTTCATTGCTCATCGCGTTGACCTCTATCGGTGTGATTAGGGAGTGAGTCCGGTTACTTCTTCCGGGAAATCTTCTGTGACTTGCTGTGATGGGAGCGCGATCGTGTCGTCGACTTGGCTCGCCTGGTCGTGTGACCAACGCAATCGGGACAGCGCCCCCAGTAGGCGACCTCGGCCTCATCAATCTCGTAGCCGTTGTCGTCGGCAGCCGTGAGACACGGCGCGTCTCCAATCGCGCAGTCTACATCCACCACACGACCACAGACTCGACAGATCAGATGATGGTGGTTGTCGCCGACGCGATCTTCGAACCGAGCTGGTGAGCCTGCAGGCTGAATGCGCCGGATGAGGCCGCCCGCAACGAGCGCACCGAGCGCGTCATACACGGCTTGAAGCGAGATAGCGCCGATCTCAGCCCTCACTGCCTCAGCCGCCGCATCAGCTGTGATGTGGGGCTCACCTGAAACAGCGCGCAACACAGCCAATCGCTGCGCCGTCACCTGGATGCCGCGCTGTCGAAGCAGAGCCGCGGGGTCGTTCGTCACCAACCGCGATGTTAGATCACATTCTGGAGTGATTCCAATATTTGACAGCTCGTCAATAACGATCGCTCGTCAATAATGATCGGCTGTGACGAGCAACACGACTCCAATCGAGAGCGGCCGGGCGTTCGTGAACGGCATCGACATCTATTACGAAGTTCATGGCCGCCATGACGGGGTACCTCTCGTACTGCTTCACGGCGGCGGCTCGACGATCGACTCGAACTTCGGCCGAGTGCTGCCGTTCCTTGCCAGCACTCGCCGAGTGATTGCGATCGAGGAGCTGGGCCACGGACGCACGTCCGATCGCGATCAGCCGGTCACATTCGAGGGTTCAGCCGACGACGTCGCCGGGCTGCTTCGGTATTTGGAGATTTCGCACGCCGACCTTCTCGGCTTCAGCAACGGCGCAAGCGTCGCACTGCAGGTGGCGATTCGGCATCCGCGGCTCGTCCGCAAGCTGGTGTTCGCCTCCTCCATCACCAAACGCGAGGGCGCGCAGTCGCAGCTTTGGGAGTTCATCGAACAGGCCGACATCGCCAACATGCCGCAGGCGTTGAAGGACGCGTTCCTGGCAGTCAATCCTGATGCCGAGAAACTGAAGACCATGCACGACAAGGACGCGGCGCGTATGGCGGGATTCCGGGACGTGCCTGACTCGGCAGTGCGCGGTGTGGAAGTGCCGACGCTGATCGTGACGGGCGATCGAGATGTCACACGGCTCGAACACGCGATTGAGCTCTCGCGATTGTTTCCCAATGCTCGTCTGCTTGTTTTACCAAGCGGGCACGGCGATTACCTTGCCGAGGCGTCGACCGCGCCAGCGGATACCGACTACTCCGAGATCACGGCTCGGCTCCTCGCACGGTTTCTGTCGGAACCGCAGCCGCATCGCTGAACTGGTCATCGCGTCGCGGCTGCGGCCTCACGGTTTTGGCAGGAGCAGTATCTTCTGAGGAAACGCTGCGAACTCTTTTACCCCAGGGGGAAGCCATTTGAGGTCGGGGACCTGGGCACCGAGTTGATGGACATAGCGAAAGTCGAAGCGGTGCGATCCCCTGGTGAGCAGCGCCCCGCCCTCGTGCAGGCCGCGTCGACAGCCCAACACCATCCGTTTGTCGATGGCCAGGCAGACCTCGTTCGGCGAGAACACTGAGAACCAGTATTCGCCGTCCTGCTGGACCGGAAGAAACCCCCGAGTGGTGACCGTAAAGGGCGAGTCTGACGTGTCTCTGGAATCGTCGTCAGGGCTGAACGACGCAGCGGCAAACAGCTTCAGCGCGCCGCGTGGATCATCGGGATCGCGCCGAGGATCGACATCGGTTGAGACGCCGATCAGCACTCCAGGCTTCGCGTCCGATACGTGGAGTTCGCGTCCAAACGTGATGGTGTCTGTGCCGAACGCCGCCGTTCGCTGCGCCTGCTGCGCCACTCGCTGACGGTGAATCGCACCTTCGATGGCCACTGCGTTCTGTGGTGGGTCGATCCACTCGATTTCCGCACCCTTGAGGTTCAAGCGATAACCGCGCCTTCCCTGGTCGCCCGGCGTAAAGATTTCGACGCGAGATGCGTTGGCCGCAACGCCAAGGATATTCAGGTACCGCTCCACCCACACGGCATACGGTGAAAGATCGGCGCTCGGATCCGAGAGGCGATCCAGCATGCGCAGGAGATCTGCCTGCTGGAAGAACCGATCGTCGATGACGTCTTCGGGAATGTCTTTGCCGATCACGACGAGCGGCACCCTCGCCTTCGCACCATCTCCATATCGTTCTCGCTCGCTCGCGGTGATCGGGAGCATCTTGCGGTGGTCTCCGGTGATGATGAGCAGTCCGTTGTTGAAGAATCCGCGCTCCGACAGCTGGCCATAGAGCCACCAGAGTTCCTCCTGCACGTAGTCCCAGACTTGAGCCGCCGAGTTATTGCGTCCGAGCGGGTCAATGTAAGGGGCATGGCTGCTGGCCGTGACGGCTGCTAGAAAGAGCGGCTCCTGCCGGCGCTGCTCCGCGGTCCCGAGGTGAGCGAGCAGTTCCTCGT
>JBKPRH010000273.1:0-14015 GCA_046765795.1 Acidobacteriota bacterium
GTACAAACCCGGTCAAGTCAATCTCAAGCCATCGATCTTGAAGGACTGTCAGGACGCTGTGGTCGCGACCTTCGGTGAGGCCGCACGCTTCTACTTCGTCTTCCATGGCGGATCGGGGTCCGAGCTGCGCGATATTCACGAAGCGCTCGAATACGGCGTAGTCAAGATGAATATGGACACCGACATGCAGTACGCCTTCACGCGCGCGGTCGCCGATCACTGCTTCAGGAATTACGACGGCGTCCTGAAAGTGGACGGAGAGGTCGGCATCAAAAAGGCCTACGACCCCCGCTCGTATCTGGCGTTGGGCGAGTCTGCGATGGCCGAGCGCGTGAAACAGGTTGTCGGAATGCTGCGCGGAACCGGCACCACGAAGGCCACACGAGTCCCAGTGGCCCACGGCTGATGTGACACATGCCTGTCGGAAATGCACCCGCCTGCTTCGAAGCGCTTGCCCGCCGTGGCTACGAACCCAGACTCGCGGATGCCGTGGGCACATGGGAGTTCGACATCGAGGACCTCGGGACGTGGACGGTCGCCGTCGATCACGGCGCGCTGCACGTGACCGACGGCGCAGCACCACGACCCGCTGACGACAACAGCGCACCGATCACGCGACTTCGCATGCGGGAGGACGAACTCGTGCGTCTGGCGCACGGCGATCGTCACGAGAATCTGTTCACCGGCGTGGTTCGTGGCGCGATCGTGGTCGAGGGGAACGTGTCGTTCGCGCAGAGATTGCAAACGCTTCTTCCGCTACCGGACGAACAGACCGCACGGCCATGAACGCCGACACCGTCGCCATCCTCGAGGGCAACACCTTCGTCGTCAGTGATCGAGGAGGCGATATCGACGCCTCGCCGGCGATGCCGCATGGACTGTTCGTCGACGACACCCGCTTCCTCTCCCGCTGGCTACTGACCGTCGACAGACGGCGGCCGGCGATCCTGTCAACCGACGACGTCGAGTACTTCGAGGCGCAGTTCTTCCTGGCGCCTAGTTCCGGCACGGTCTATATCGACGCCGCGCTCTCATTGATGCGGAAGCGAACCGTCGCGCGAGGCTTCATCGAGAGCCTCGTCGTTAGTAACCATTCATCGAGGCCCGTCGAGATCGAGATCCGCATACAAGCGGCGGCGGACTTCGCGGATCTGTTCGAGGTCAAGGACGCGCTGCACAAGAGAGGGACCACCTACTGGCGGATCGAATCCGAGCATCTCGTGCTCGGCTACCGGCGAGAGGAGTACGTGCGCGAGACGTGGATCGTCGCGCCCGATGCACGTGTTGACGAGGGCGGCGTGACCTATCAGGTCCGACTCGAACCACATGGCGAGTGGTCGACTCGATTGGAGGTCCGCGTGGTCAGCAGTTCAGAGGCTGTCCGGCGCGGCGCCACGGATCGCCTGGCGACTCGCGAGGAACGTCAGAAGCGCGTCGCGCACGCCCTGGCCGAAGCACCTCAGCTCCTGACGGACTGGCCCGACCTGCTTCAGACATACCAGCGCAGCATCGTGGACCTCGCCGCGCTCCGCTACTTCCCGCTGCTCGCGCCCGGCTCGCTGCCCGCCGCCGGGTTGCCGTGGTTCATGGCCGTGTTCGGACGCGACAGTCTCATCACCAGCCTGCAGGCACTGCCATTCGCACCCTCGCTCGCGGAGACGACACTTCGTGTGCTTGCCGCGCGGCAGGGGACACGCGTTGACCCGTTTCGTGATGAGGAGCCGGGGAAGATTCTCCATGAGTCGCGCATCGGCGAGATGACGGCGTTCGCCGAGCGACCGCATTCACCGTACTTCGGCAGTGCTGATGCGACGCCGTTGTTCCTGGTGCTGCTCGATGAATACGAGCTGTGGACGGGAAACGTCGACCTCATCCGACAACTCGAGCAACCTGCACGGGCCGCCCTCGAGTGGCTCGACGAATACGGCGACCGGATGCGCAATGGCTACATCTCGTACCAACGCCGCAACGAGGAAACCGGTCTCGAGAATCAGTGCTGGAAGGACTCGTGGAATTCGATTGTCTTTCGCGATGGCTCGCTCGCCGGACTGCCGCGGGCGTGTTGCGAGATCCAGGGCTACGCCTACGACGCCAGGATGCGGTGCGCACGGCTGGCACGCAGGTTCTGGAACGACGCGGCGTTGGCGGCACGCCTCGAGGAACGTGCCGGCGACCTCAAGGAGCGGTTCAACCGCGATTTCTGGATGCCCGACCGTGAGTGCTTCGCGCTGGCCATCGACGGCGATCGACGTCAGGTCGACTCAATCACGTCGAACATCGGACATCTCCTCTGGAGCGGCATCGTGGACAGCGACAAGGCACCGCACGTCGTGCAGCACCTCATGAGCAGATCGCTCTTCTCGGGGTGGGGCGTCCGAACGATGGCCGAAGGCGAAGGCGGTTACAACCCGATCGGCTACCACGTCGGTACGGTCTGGCCGCACGACAATTCGATCATTGCACTCGGCCTGACGCGGTACGGGTATCGAGACGAGGCCGCCCGCATCGCGTCGGGAATCCTCCAGGCCGCGCGCTACTTCAAGCATCGTCTTCCGGAAGTGTTCGCCGGCTACCCGCGGGAGCGCACGCAATTCCCGGTCGAGTACCCCACGGCATGCAGCCCACAAGCCTGGGCCTCCGGAGCCCCGCTCTTGTTCATCCGCACGTTGCTTGGGCTCGAACCACGCGGCGATCGGCTGACTGTCGATGCGTCGTTGCCTCCGGAAATGGAGTGGCTCGAGGTCCGCGGCCTTCGAGGACGATGGGGCGTCATCGACGCCGTCGGTCGCCGGCCGACAGTGCGCGTCCATCACGATGAGGCGCGCCGCACAATCCGATGAGCCATCTGTTACCGGCCTCCGACAATCACGCTCGGGCGTATGTCGCCGGAATCCTGGAGCGGCTCCGAAATCACGGAGCTGCTCACGAGATTTAACGGCAGAGATCGCTGCCGGTAGTGACCACCTTCGGCAGAAATGCGTCAACGCCACTCCGCGCCGCGCTGGCACCACGCGTGCACCACCCCTCCGTCACCGAGAGGGAGAGACTGTGCGCACGATCATCAACCCCACCAGCCAGTCAACTATTCAGCATTACTGCGTGACGGCCACGCTGATGCTTGCCAGTGTCCTCACGAGCGCGTGTAAGGGCGACCAGGCCAAGGCCGCGCCACCGGCGGCACCACAGGTACTCGTCACGAGCGTTGAGCGTCGCGACGTGCCGATCGTCATCGAGCTGGTCGGCCAGACCAAGGGCTCGCAGGACGTTGAAATTCGCGCGCGCGTTGAAGGGTATCTGGACGACGTCGCCTTCCAGGAAGGCACGATGGTCAAGAAGGGACAACTTCTCTACCGTATCGATCCGAAACCGTTTCAGGCGACGCTCGCCAACGCGAAGGCCGATCTCGCGACATGGCAGGCGCGGTATGTCAAAACCCAGAACGACGTGAAGCGGCTCCAGCCGCTGGCGGCGAAACAAGCGGTCAGCCAGCAGGAACTGGACAATGCCGTGTCGTCGCAAGAGGCAGCGCAGGCCCAGGTCCAAGCGCAGAACGCCACGGTCGACAAGGCCCAACTCGACCTGGGATACACCGCGGTGGTCGCGCCTATCACCGGACTTGCCGGCACGACGCTGGTCAGGTCCGGAGCGCTGGTCGGCCGCGGTGAAAGCACGCTGCTCACAACGGTGTCGGTGGTGGACCCGATCCTCTTCACCGCCGGCATCAGCGAAGCGGAGTATCTTCGGCTCGGGCGACGTGCCGACGAGCTTCGCAAGCAGCGTGGCGGCCAGTCTGTGCCAGTGGATCTCGTACTCGCCGATGGCACCGTGCATCCCGACAAAGGTCGTCTCGACGCAATCGAGCGCGCGGTCGATACGACGACCGGAACGCTCTCACTCCAGTTCCGCTTCCCCAACCCAAACGGTTTGATTCGACCCGGCCAGTACGGGCGCGTCCGCTTCGTCCTCGAAACGAAAAAAGACGCCATGCTCGTGCCGCAACGAGCCGTGCAGGAGTTGCAGAGTCTCTACAACGTGACGGTTGTTGGACCCGACAACAAGCTCGCCGTCAAGACGGTGAGCGTCGGCCCGCGCGTGGGATCGCTGTGGGTCATCGACAAAGGCCTGGAGCCAGGGGACCGTGTGGTCGTTGAAGGCGCGCAGCGACTGAAACCTGGCACCGTCGTCACGACCAAGGACGCGCCACCCGCGGAAGCCGGCAGCGGCACCGCAGAACCACTTCCCGTCGAACAACACAAATAACCCCATGGCTCGCTTCTTCATCAACCGACCCGTCGTCGCAATGGTGCTGTCGATCGTGATGGTGATGCTTGGCACCGTCGCGATGCTGGGGCTGCCCATCGCGCAGTACCCGGAGATCGTCCCGCCGATGGTGCAAGTCACGACCACATTCGTCGGCGCCGGCGCGACCGACGTCGAGACCGCCGTGGCGACACCGCTCGAACAGAAGATCAACGGCGTCGAGAACATGATCTACATGAAGTCCACCAACGCCAACGACGGCACGTTGACGTTGAAGGTGTCCTTCGATGTCGGCACCAACCTCGACATGGCCAACGTGCTGACCCAGAACCGGGTCTCCGAGGCGACACCGCAGCTGCCGCAGTCCGTGAAGAACTATGGCGTCTCGGTCAAGAAAGCACTGGCGTTCCCGCTGCTGGTGATTTCCATCAAGTCGCCGAACGGCACTTACGACAGCAACTTCCTGTCGAACTACGCGACGATCAACATCAACGACAACATTGCGCGGATCAGAGGTGTCGGCCAGATCAACCTGTTCGGCGGCAGCGACTACGCGATGCGCGTCTGGCTCCGTCCCGACCGGATCGCCAACCTCGGTGTCACCGTTCCCGACATCGTCAATGCGATCAATCAACAGAACCAGTTGAGCCCGGCGGGTCAGATCGGCGGGCCGCCAGCCAAAGCCGGCACCGAGTACACCTACGCCGTCCGCACACAGGGACGCTTGCTGGACGAATCACAGTTCGGCGACATCATCGTCCGATCGAATCCTGATGGGTCGCAGGTCCAACTGAAGGATGTCGCCCGTCTCGAACTCGGGACGCAGTTGTACAACGCCATCGGCCGCCACGACGGCAAGCCGTCTGCGGTGATCGCGGTCTTCCAGATTCCAGGCACCAACGCACTCCAGGTCGCCAACGAAATCAAGAAGACGATGGAGGACCTCAAGTCGCGCTTCCCACCGGATCTCGATTACACCGTCTCCCTCGATACGACGCTGCCGGTCACCGAAGGCATCAACGAGATCCTGCATACGCTGGTTGAAGCTATCGTGCTCGTCATCATCGTCGTGTTCGTGTTCCTGCAGAACTGGCGCGCAACGCTGATCCCGCTGCTCACGGTCCCCGTCTCGCTCGTCGGCGCGTTCATGTTCTTCCCGTTGCTCGGCTTCTCGATCAACGTGCTGTCGCTCCTCGGTCTTGTGCTGGCGATCGGCATCGTCGTGGACGATGCGATCGTCGTGGTGGAAGCCGTGATGCACCACATCGAGCACGGCATGTCGCCGAAGGAAGCCACGGTCAAGGCGATGGAAGAAGTGTCTGGACCGGTCATCGCGATTGCCTTGATTCTGTGCGCGGTGTTCGTCCCAGTCGGCTTCATGGGTGGGATCACCGGACGGCTCTATCAGCAGTTCGCGATCACGATCGCGATCTCTGTGCTGCTGTCGGCGGTCAACGCCCTCACGCTGTCGCCGGCATTGAGCGCCATGCTGTTGAAGCCGGCGGGTGGCAAGAAGTCAGTACTGCAACCGTTCTACAACTGGTTCAATCGGGTCTTCGGCTCGATTACGAACGGTTACATCAGCTTCACCACGATTCTCGTACGCAAATTTGTCATCGGGTTGGTGCTGATCGGCGGCCTCGTGTGGCTGACGATGGGATTCGTGCAGCGCATTCCCGCGGGATTCGTCCCTGAGGAAGACCAAGGCTACATCCTCGTCAACGCGCTGCTGCCCGATGCGGCGTCGCTCGAACGCACGGACGCCGTGATGCGGAAGGCAGAAGCAGTCCTCGCCGCGAATCACGCGGTCGACGGCTACAACACGATCAGCGGGTTCAGTCTGCTGACGGGCGCGTACTCCTCCAACATCGGCTTCTTTTTCGTGGCCCTGAAGCCCTGGCACGATCGACACAGCGCCGAAGAGCAGGCGTCGGGTGTCGTCGCGGCTCTCAATCGTGAGTTCGCCAGTCAGATTCCCGAAGCCGCTGTCGTGGCATTCGGTCCGCCCGCTATTCCCGGTCTGGGCACGGGCGCCGGTTTCACGATGCAGTTGCAGGATCGAGTCGGGAGGGATCCCGGCTATCTCGCTGAACAGACACAAAAATTCATACAAGCGGCCAGTCAGCGGCCCGAGATCGGGCGCGTCTCGACACTCTTCCGCGCCTCGGTGCCGCAGGTGTATGCCGACATCGATCGCTCAAAGGTCCTCAAGTCCGGGGTGCCGCTGCAAGATGTGAACACGACCCTTGGCGCGCTGCTCGGTAGCACCTACGTGAACGACTTCAACAGGTTCGGTCGCGTGTACAAGGTTTACGTCCAGGCCGAGCCCGAGTATCGGACCGATCCCAAACAGTTCGGCCTGTTCTTCGTGCGCGGGAGCAACGCGAACAAGCAGGAGATGGTGCCGCTCGACACGCTGGTCCGAGCGACACCCACAACGGGACCCGAGTTCACGAATCGATTCAACCTCTATCGAGCCGCGGAAGTCACCGGCGTGCCCGCGTCCGGATTCAGCTCGGCGCAAGCACTCGAAGCGCTCGAGGCCGTCGCTCGAGAGACGTTGGCGCCGGAGATGGGTTACGACTGGGCTGACATGTCGTTTCAGGAGAAGCGCGCTCCCAATCCGCTCATCGTGTTCGCGCTCGCGATCTTCCTGGTGTTCCTGGTGCTGGCGGCGCAGTACGAAAGTTGGGGCTTGCCGTTCAGCGTGCTCCTGGGGACGCCGTTCGCCGCCTTCGGTGCGTACTTCGGATTGTGGGTGGCACGACAGTACTCGGAGAGTTACGTCAACAACGTGTTCGCGCAGATCGGACTCATCATGCTCATTGGTCTCGCGGCGAAAAACGCGATTCTGATCGTGGAGTTCGCCAAGATGCTACGCGAGCAGGGGAAAGATCCCGTCACCGCTGCGCTCGAAGGCGCGCGTCTGAGATTCCGGCCAATCTTGATGACGGCGTTCGCGTTCATCCTTGGCGTCGTGCCGCTGCTGATTGCGAGCGGCGCGGGCGCTGAAGGCCGGAAGGTGATGGGCATGGCGGTGTTCTCAGGCATGCTCATTGCGACATTCCTCGGCGTGTTCCTGATTCCGGTGCTGTTCGTGACGGTCGAGAAAGTCATCCACAGAGGGCGGACGCTGGCAGAAGAGACGCCGCAGATCCACCCGCCGTTGGTTCCTGGAGCGCATCCGTGATGCAGCTCCCGGGGCGAGTCGGCCTCTTCGCTCTCACGAGCAGTGTGGTCGCTGGCTGCATCACCGCCGGTCCCAACTATGCGCGTCCTGAGATGGCGCCGCCGGCTGTCTATCGAGATGCCGGCGACACACAGGCACGCGAGACGCTGGCAGACATTCCGTGGTGGCAGGTCTTTCAGGACGAGGCATTGCAGGCGCTGATTCGCGAGGCGATCGCCCACAACTACGATCTTCGTGCGGCGGTCGCGCGCGTGCAGGAAGCACGCGCCCTGGCACGCGTGGCGCGGTCGTTTCTCTATCCCGACATCGGCGTCTCCGCGTTCAGCGGGGGAAACCAGGCTTCGCGCAATCAACAGCCGGCCGCCGTCGGCGAAGATGACGACCGCACCTTCGCGAACACGTCGGTCACGGCAACGATGGCGTGGGAGCTGGATCTGTTCGGCCGCATCCGTCGCGATAGCGAAGCCGCATTCGCGCGGTACCTCGCGTCCGAAGAAGGGCGGCGAGCGGTCCTCATCACGCTGGTGAGCGACGTGGCCCAGTCGTACTTCCTGCTGCGCGAGCTCGATCTGCAGCGCGAAGTCGCGATTCGAACGCTGAGCCTTAATGATCAGACCGTCGACTACTACAGGACACGACTGGCGGGAGGCGTCTCCAATCGTCTCGAGGTGGACTCGGCAGTCGCCAACCGTTCGCTGACTGCCGCCTCGGTGCCCGACATCGAGCGGCAGGTGGCGATTCTCGAAAACGCGATCAGCGTGCTCGTCGGTCGCCCGCCCGGTGCCGTCGGCCGCGGGCGGACACTCGAAGAGCAGACGCCACCGCCCACGATTCCCGTGGGTGTTCCGGCCGCTCTGCTCGAACGTCGACCTGACGTCGTCGAAGCCGAGCAGCTGCTCCACGCGGCCAACGCCGATGTCGGTGCGGCCAAGGCACTGTTCTATCCAACGATCAGCCTGACGGGATCGGTCGGCGCCGTCAGCGGCGATTTGACAGACCTGCTCAAAGGGGACTCCGTGATCTGGTCGATCGGTGCCAATCTCTTTCAGCCGATCTTCAATGCCGGACGCATTCGGGGCAACTACGACGCGGCTCGGGCTCGATTCGATCGGGCGCTCGCCGAATACCAGCAGACCGCGATCAACGCATACCGCGAAGTGGCTGACGCCCTCATCGCCATCCAGAAGCTGGCCGCCGTGCGAGTCGAGCAAGAAACCGGCGTGGTGGCGCTTCGCGACGCCTCACAACTGTCTCGCGAGCGTTACGACATCGGATTGTCGTCGTACCTCGAGATCCTGATTGCTGACCAGGAGCTGTTCGAACGCGAGTTGGACCTCGCGACCACACGCGGCAGCGAAATGCGCGCACTGGCGCAGCTTTATCGCGCACTCGGCGGCGGCTGGCAGCCCGAGCCGACCACTGCACCGCCGCCTCCGCCGCCAACCACGCCCACCACTCCGTAGTAAGGACAGTGGCGCGAAGGCGCCACTCAGGACGCCTTCGCTTCCTCCGCCACTTCGTACCGCGACTCGACGAAGCGGCGTCCCTGAAGCGACTTCTGGTCGTCGTACGCGTGCTTCTTCGATCGGCCTGGCAGCTTGACTTTGTCGTGATGGAGCTTCTTGTAGGAAATCTGCGAGAGGATGTGGGCGATCGCATTCAGGCGGGCCGTCTTCTTGTCATCCGAACGCAGAATGAACCAGGGCGCGATCTCGGTGTCGGTCGCCTCCAACATTCGATCGCGTGCCCGCGAATAGTCGTACCAGCGTTCGCGTGACGGCAGATCCATCGGGCTGAGCTTCCACTGTCGCAACGGGTCCTTGATGCGTGCCTCGAATCGCCGCTGCTGCTCCTGATTGCTCACCTCGAGCCACAACTTGATCAGTTGCGTTCCGCCTTCAACCATGAAGCGCTCGACGACGGGACAGAGTTTGAGAAAGCGTTCGTACTGCGGCTTGCTGCAGAACCCCATCACGTGCTCGACGCCGGCGCGGTTGTACCAGCTGCGATCGAAGATGACGATCTCGCCCGCCGCCGGAAACTGCTCGACGTAGCGTTGCATGTACATCTGTGACTGCTGGCGACTGGAGGGCGCAGGAAGGGCGACTGTTCTGAATATTCGTGGGCTGACACGCTCGGTCAGTGCCTTGATCGTCCCCCCTTTGCCGGCACCGTCACGGCCTTCCAGCACGATCACGATGCGCTGCTGTTTCTCCTTGACCCACTGCTGCAGGTGACACAACTCGACTTGCAGCTTCTTGAGCTCTTTTTCATATTCTGAACGTTTCATCTTGTCACCCTCGACTCGCTCCGCTCGCTCGGGGCGAGCGTTCAGCGTGGCCCGTCTCCACGAAATCGCGGAGGACGTCCGGAATGCCGGAGCCCGTTCCGCATAGGCACAAGCGGCTTTCCACCCACGCGATGAGCTCTTTTCGGCCAAACGCGAATCATCCCGGCTTCCCCATGGATGCCGGTCCGTGGCACCCACAGTGCAAATACCTTGCGCGTGCTGGCGTTGAGCATGGTGGAACCGGAGGCGCACGGCCTTTCGCAGAGCGCTGTCGAGATCGGGCGCGTGTTCGGACTGCCGATCACGAACTCCATGCTCGTGACCTGGATCGTTGCGGCGGGCTTGATCGTGTTTGCACGGTTGGCCACCCGGCACATGCACCAGGTGCCAAGTGGTGCGCAGAACTTTCTCGAGTGGCTCATCGAGAGTCTCTACAACTTTCTCGAAGGCATCATCGGGCGTGCTCTGCTGACGCGAACTTTCTGGTTCTTCGGGACGGTGTTCATCTTCATCCTCACCGCAAACTGGATTGGCCTCGTCCCCGGCGTCGGTTCGATCGGGTGGGGGCACTACACGCCAGACGGCTTCGTGCTCGAGCAGCCGCTGTTCCGCGGCGCCAACGCCGATGTGAACCTGACCCTGGCGATGGCCCTCGTCTTCTTCGCCTGTTGGATCGTGTGGGGCCTTGGCACGCTCGGACCGATCGGCTTCGTCAAGGAGTTGTTCGCACCCAAGGGTGAGAGTTCCGGCGCGCTGCGGGTGCTGCTCGTGGTGGTGTTCTTTGCCGCCGGTCTCCTCGAAGTGATCTCGATTCTGTTTCGTCCGGTCTCGCTCAGCTTCCGCCTCTACGGCAACGTGTTCGCAGGCGAGAACATGCTCGAGACCATGGCGGCAATTCCCGTCATCGGATGGCTCGTCCAGATCCCCTTCTACTTTCTGGAACTGCTGGTGGGGCTCGTACAGGCGCTCGTCTTCACCCTGCTGACGGCAGTTTTCACGTTGTTGATCTGCCAACCCCACGAGGAACACGCGGCGGCGGCTCCGCACGGATCGCCCTGATCAAGGAAGGACTCGAACGATGGTCGGCAACTTACATATCGGGTTAGCAGCGCTCGGCGCAGCCATCGCCGTCGGCGTCATCGGCATGAAGGCGTCGGAAGCGGTGGGACGCAATCCGGGTTCGTCCACAAAGGTGATGGTGCAGTCGATTCTGGCCATCGCCTTCGCCGAGGCGATCGTCTTCTACACGCTCTTCCTCGTACGGTAGCCGGGGGCACCGATGCTGGCTTTGCTCCTGCAGCAACCGCACGAGGACGTTGGTCAGATCCAACAGATCGCCAGGACGTTCGGCGTCGCGTGGCCGCATTTGATCGCCCAGATACTCAGCTTCAGCATCGTCTGCGTGCTGCTCTACTGGCTCGCGTATCGACCCATTCTCCAGATGCTCGAACAGCGGCGTCAGCAGATCGCTGACGGGTTGGCGAACGCTGAACAGGTACGGGCCGAGCTCGCGAAGACAGAGGCGATGCGGCACGAGGTCCTCGCGCAGGCACACACCGAAGCCAAAGGGATCGTGCGTGAGGCGCGAGCGGCCGCGGCGCGGATCGAGGCACAAGGCGTTCAACAGGCCAATGCAAGCGCACAGGAGATCCTGGCGAAGGCACACCAGACCACCGAACGTGAGCACGCCCTCATGCTGGACGATCTCAAACGTGAAGTCGGACGACTAGTGCTGCAGACGACGGCGCTTGTCACGGGAAAGGTGCTGACTGCCGACGATCAACGTCGTCTGGCGGAGGAAAGCGCCAGACAACTCACCGGGTGATCGAGACGTAGAGCTCACGATGCGAATCACGAAGCGCAACAAACGAGAGGCCTGGCGCCTCCATCGCATATGTCTGGTAGACGGCGTGCTCGATGAATCGCGCGCACGGCTAGCGGCGACGCGGATGATCGAATCGGAGCGGCATGAGGCCGTGGGAATCCTCAGCCACTTTCTGCGTCTGCTCAGGCTGGATCTCGACACTCACACGGCACACGTCGAGAGTGCTGTTCCCCTCCCTGCGGATCTGCGAGCGCAGCTCGAGGCGAACATCACTCGCTGGTTTGGACGCGGCGTTTCTGCAGAGTTCACGGACAACAGCGATCTCATCGGCGGCGTGCGCATGCGAGTGGGCAGCCACATTTACGACGGCAGCGTCCGTGGACGCCTCGCGGCGATCGAGGCGAGTTTGTAGAGGCGGGTCTTGAGACCCGCTTGGCAGGTGACAACCAATGTCCAGTCTCTTAACCGAGATCGAAGCACAGATTGCCGGGGCCAAGTCCGCGGTCACCAGACAGAGTGTCGGGATCATCCGGGAGATCGGCGACGGCGTCGCACGCGTCGAAGGTCTCGCCGACGTCATGGTCAACGAGATGCTCGATCTGGGACAGGGCGTCACCGGCCTGGCACTGAATCTCGACGACACCGAGGTCGGTGTGATCATCCTCGGCGACTACACGCGTCTCGAAGAAGGCGGCGAAGTCCGCGGGACGGGGAAACTGCTCCAGGTGCCGGTCGGCAAAGGATTGCTCGGTCGCGTCGTCAACACGCTCGGCGAGCCACTCGACAACAAAGGGCCGATCGTCAGTCAGGTCACGTATCCCGTCGAGAAGCTGGCGCCCGGCATCGTCCGCCGCAAGCCGGTGAGCGAGCCGGTCCAGACCGGCATCATGCCGATCGACGCGATGATTCCGATCGGTCGCGGTCAACGCGAGCTGATCATCGGCGACCGCGCGACGGGTAAGACCGCCATCTGCATCGACACGATCCTCAGTCAGGCGCGTCTCAACAAAGCCGCAGAGATGTCGGCCGACTCCGCATATCGACCGCTCTACTCCATCTACGTGGCGATCGGTCAGAAGCAGTCCACGATTGCGCGAATCGTCTCGGTGCTCGAGAAAGAAGGCGCGATGCCCTACACGGTGGTCGTCGCCTCCCCCGCCGCTGACTCGGCCACCAACCAGTATCTGGCGCCGTTTGCCGGCTGTGCGATCGGCGAATGGTTCATGGACAACGGCATGGACGCGCTGATCGTCTACGACGATTTGTCCAAACATGCCGTCGCCTATCGACAGATGTCTCTCGTGCTGAAGCGGCCGTCAGGCCGCGAGGCCTATCCCGGCGACGTGTTCTACCTGCACAGCCGATTGCTCGAGCGCGCGGCTCGTGTCGGCGAGAAATACGGGAACGGTTCGTTGACGGCGCTGCCGATTATCGAAACGCAGGCGGGCGATGTGTCGGCGTATATCCCGACCAACGTCATCTCCATCACCGACGGGCAGATCTATCTGGAAACGGACCTGTTCTATCAGGGCGTCCGTCCGGCGATCTCGGTCGGTCTGTCAGTCTCCCGCGTCGGATCGGCGGCGCAGGTCAAGGCGATGAAGCAGGTCGCCGGACAACTCAAAGGCGACCTCGCCCAATTCCGTGAGCTCGCCGCCTTCGCGCAGTTCGGATCGGAACTCGATGCCGCGTCACAGGCCAAGATCGATCGCGGCAAGCGAATCGTCGAGATCTTCAAGCAGCCGCAATACAGCCCGGTCCAGGTCGAAGTGCAGATCGCGGTGCTGTGGGCGGTCCAGCAGGGCTACCTCGACGACGTGCCGGTACCGCGCGTGAAGGAATTCCAAAACGGATTCACCGAATTCCTGACCACACGCAAGACGGCGCTCCTCGATCGCATCGCCGCGGAAAAAACCATTAGCGACGATCTCAAACCGGCGTTGAAGACGGCTGCTGACGAGTTCAAGCAGGGCTGGACCTAGCAACGGCCGTGGACCACGCACATGCCTAGCACCCGCGATCTCCGACGACGCATCGTGTCCATCCGGGGCACGGCACAGATCACGCGCGCCATGCAGATGGTGGCGTCATCGAAGATGCGGAAGGCACAGCAGGCGGCGATCTCCGCCCGCCCGTTCGCCAGACTGCTCTACGAGATCCAGCGCAAGGTGACGACCAGGCCGGTGGACTTCCAGGATCCACTGCAGGAAGTCCGTCCCGTCCGAAGGCGTGCGGTGATTCTCGTCGCCGCCGACAAGGGACTGTGCGGCGCTCTCAACAGCAACGTCTTCCGACTGGCGAACGAGTTCGATCCGAACACGACGGTGTTCATTACCGCCGGCCGCAAGGCGGCACAGTTCGCCGCGGTCACACGCAAGCGGCTCGTCGCAGAGTTCGCATATGGCGATGAACCCACCTACCCCGAGGCGCATGCCATCGCGAGCATGGCG
>JBKPRH010000274.1:0-17444 GCA_046765795.1 Acidobacteriota bacterium
GTGTTGCCGCGGACAACGTCACCATCAACTTCATCCTGCCAGGCGCCTTCGACACCGATCGCCTCCGTTCGACCATCGAGGGCGCGGCGAAAAAACAGGGGACGAGCTACGAAGATGCGGCGGCGACGCGCCGGACGACGATCCCCGCGAAGCGATTCGGCGAGGCGAACGAACTTGGCGCGCTGTGCGCGTTTCTCTGTTCGACACACGCCGGGTTCATCACCGGCCAGAGTCTCTTGATCGACGGCGGTGCGTACCCGGGGACGTTCTGAGATCTGCCTGTCCGCCGAAGCCTTCGGCGAAGGTGGACAGTTACGGATGCGCCAGAGCCGGCGGCAGCATGACCGGCGCTCGCAGATGGACAATCTGACGCGTACCCTCACCGTCGACGACCGCGACGCTTTTGAGTGCGCCGCCCTCTTCCTCGACCACGATCTCCTTCGGGTACCGAATCAGGTGGTCGGTTTGGTCGAGCGCGACGTCGAGCAGGTCATCCCTCGAGTCGTAGGTGATCCCGATCATCGGGATCCATTCCGCGACGATGTTGTCGCCGAGCTCCAGAGACGCCACCTCAATCTCGGCACGTTGGCCGAGCAGCGCCTTCGACATGCGATCGAAAAACGATCGCCACTCAGTCTTCGGGATCGTTCGCATTGAAGACATGACTTGCTCCCTTTAACGCCCGGCACGTCCACACGACGTGCCCTACGTTGACGGCCGCAGGAATCGCACGAACCAATCACCGGCCAACTGCTCGACCTGCTCGAGTGTGCCGGGTTCCTCGAACAGGTGCGTCGCCCCAGGCACGATCGCCAATTCCACACGAGCCGCACACATTTCTGCCTTCGCGGCCGCGTTCATCTCAATGACGGGGTCATCGTTCTGTCCGACGATCAACAGCGTCGGCGTTTTCACCTGTCGTAGGGCGGCTCCGGCGAGGTCCGGCCGCCCGCCTCTCGACACGACCGCTTCGACGGAGTACGGCCGCTGCGCTGCCGCAATCAACGCCGCCGCCGCGCCGGTGCTTGCGCCAAAGTACCCGACCCGCAGCGACAACACGTCTTCACGATCGTGGAGCCAGTCGCCCGCCGCGATGACACGTGTGGCGAGCCGATCGATGTCGAATCGATACTCGGCGGTGTACTTGTCAATCTGTTCTTCGTCGCGGGTCAACAGGTCGAGAAGCATCGTGCCGAAGCCGCGGTGCTGCAGCGTCTGGGCCGCCCGGCGATTGCGCGGGCTAAAGCGGCTGCTGCCGCTGCCGTGCGCAAAAACGATCAGGCCGCTGGCCCGCTCGGGCACCCGGAGATCGGCTTCGACCTGTGCTCCGGATCCGATCGGAATGGCGATGGACTCAAACGCAATTGCAGGCATGGCCGCGGCTCGTCCCGATTCGCGTCAGTGCGATATCTCTCCTGGTGCGATGCCATTGAGCATCTCGGGTCGCGGCGCGACGCGGAAACGCAGCCGTGTCGAGATGCCCTGGCTGTCGATGATTTCCAGCATCCGGGCGATGCCGTCCCATGTTTCATCGACGCGCAACGTGCCCGGTGCAGTGATCCGGAGCGGTTCGTTGGGCTGCAGGTCGTCCTGGAATCGAATGTCGATGTGTACGACCCGGTCGTTGTAGACGAACGGGGTGATAGAGCGCAGTGGATGGGCATCGGCGTTGTGACCGTCCACCGCTGACGCGTCGGCATCGATGGAGGCCAGCCAGGCGCGATGGGTCCGGCTGAACTGATCGAGAAATGCCGGCCAGTGTGCGCGCGGGATGTCGCGTACGTTCATGACACAGCCTCACGTTCGCGTGCCGGCCGCTCCGACGCCGCCGTCTGCAGCAGCTCGCGTACTTCCTCGTCTGTCGTCTGGCGGAAGTCGTCGTACCACTGACCGACGGCCGCAAAATGTTCTGGTCTGCGCGCGCAGACGATCTCGTCAGCGATCCCGGCGAACTCGCGACAGGTGTCAGGCGAGCCCACCGGTACCGCAACGATGATGCGAGCGGGACTCAGTGCCCGCACCGCCTCGACCGCTGCTTTCATTGTCGAGCCCGTGGCCAGACCGTCATCGATGAGCACGACCGTGCGTCCGCGAACATCCAGCGCTGGACGTTGACTGCGATACGCGTGTTCGCGCCGCTCGAGCTCGGTTCGTTCGTCCTGCGCGACGGCCTCGACAGCCTGCTCGGGAATCCGGTAAAGCCTGACGACCTCGTCATTCAAGACGCGGACGCCACCTGAGGCGAGCGCGCCCATGGCGAATTCAGGATGACCAGGCAGCCCGAGTTTCCTCACCACGAACACATCGAGCGGAGCGTCCAACGCGCGTGCAACTTCGAACGCGACGGGAACGCCGCCGCGAGGCAGCGCCAGCACGACGACATCCTGCCCTTTGACATCGGCAAGGTGACGCGCCAACTCGACGCCAGCATGACGACGGTCGCGGTACGGCTCCGGGAGGTCAGCATGTCGAGCCATTACGGGGTTTCCTTACGTTGGTGGCTGTGCAAGCGCGATGCCTCGCTGGCACCTCCGTTGCGATCAGACGCGGTCACCTGAATACCTGGAGGAGTTGGCCATGCTCCGCAATAACCGTGCATTGTTGACGGGTTTGGGCCTCGGCATTGGGCTCATGTACTTTCTCGATCCCGAGCGCGGCCGTCGTCGTCGCGCACTCGTTCGCGACAAGCTGGTGCACACGTCGCGCGTGAGCACGAATGCGCTCGGCTCTGCTGGTGTCGATCTCGCGCATCGCGCGACGGGTCTCGTGGCGCGCGCACGCGGCGTGCTCCAGAGACGACCGGTCGACGATACGGTGCTGGTCGAGCGAGTGCGGGCGAAGCTCGGACGCGCCTCCTCACATCCGCATGCGATCTCGGTGGTGTCGACCGATGGTGTGGTGCGATTACGTGGGCCCGTGCTTCAGTCGGAAATTCAGCGGGTGATCCGGACGATTACCCATGTGTCGGGTGTTCGTCGAGTCCTCAACGAACTCGACGCACACTCGAGCGCAGACCATATTCCGGCCCTCGAGAGCCATGCCTCGACGAAGCCCTCGGCGAAGGCGGAGCCTGCGTTGCCGACGCCACCCGTGACGGCGTGGCAACGAAGCTGATGTATCGCCGACACAGAATCAGCCGGCCGATTCCGCAATGTGGCAATGATGATCTCGATGACCTCGGCAGCCTCCTCCCAACGACCAGTTTTACGCGGTGGCGTGACGCCGCTGTTCCGCGACGGTGGCGTGGTCATGCGCGAACGCTTCGTGGCGCACTTCCGTGAGTCGCGCGAGCGTGAATGCCCCGATGGCCATCACCACGTCACGAACGGCGACATCGAAGTAGCCGGCGAGCGCGAGATTGATCGCCACCAGTATCAGCCAGGCGCTTGCGACGTAGGCTCCGAGTCGTGTCCACACGGTCAACACAGCGATACCCACCGCGAGCTCGACGATTCCGACGATGCCCATGAAGGTCGTGGTCGAAAAGGGCAGCATCTGTGCAGCCAGCGGGCTGACGTAGTGAGTCCAGTCGGTCAGCAAATTGAAGAACTTGTCCAGGCCGGCGAGCGTGGCCGTCAGCCCGATGCCGAACCGCAGCGCCACCCAGGGCGTATTCAGGCGTGAATCCATTGTGAAAGCCTCCTATCAATTCGAGCGGGGAGGCGTGAAAACGTGACAGGGGAAACCGGGTGTCACCTTTTCGCTGGTGGCGACTCTCTATACTGAGATGGTGAAATCCGCTGCGCCCAAGAGTGTGGCCCCCGACCTCGAATGGGGTGAGCAGAGTGATGAGGGGATCGTCCACGCCGTGCTGGCCGGCAACAAGGCGCTGTTCGAACTACTGATGCGTCGGTACAACGAACGGCTCTACCGGACCGCCCGTGCGATCACGCGAGATGATCGCGAAGCTGAAGACGTCATGCAGCAAGCGTACGTGAACGCGTACGCGAATCTCCGGCAGTTCAAGGGGCAGGCGCAGTTCGCCACCTGGCTGACGCGTATTGCGATCAACGAAGCACTTGCGCGCGTGCGGCGCCGCGGCCGCTATGAACCCTTCGAGGATGATCCTGTGGACGACCGCATCGTGCCGATTCGATCGGCGCCCGATCCAGAACGGCAGGCGTTTGCCGGCGAGCTGCGCGATTTGCTGGAGGGGGCCATCGATGCGCTGCCTCCCGGCGCGCGCGAGGTGTTCATGCTGCGCGAGGTGGAAGGCTTGAGCACCGCCGATACCGCTGCATCGCTGGGCGTCTCCGAAGATGTGGTGAAGACGCGCCTCTCGCGGGCACGCACGGCGTTACGCCGCAACCTGCTCGAACGCGCCGGCGCCACGGCGCCCGATGTCTTCCGCTTCTACCGTCCGCGCTGCGACCGGGTTGTTGCGCTGGTCCTGTCCCGCATCGCCGACATCGTTCCTTCCTGATCGCGGCCAGCTCGAGCCGACTTCGGCGACCATGCCGCCCATGTCCATGCGGATGGCGGGGACGTGGTGTGCGGCGCTCGCTCCTGATTGCGTTCACGGCCGGATGTCGCGACGCGCGCGACGGGCGGTGCTGGATTGTTCTATTGCTTCGGCATCGACTAGCCCACGAACCACGAACCACGAACCACGAACCACGAACCACGAACCACGAACTACCAACCACCAACCGCCAACCAACCACCAACCACCAACTACTTGATGTGCGGTCCCATGTGCTTCGAGGACTTCTCGTTCTCGTTGCAGATGAACTCGAAGAGTTCAGTGTCCGGCATCAGGCGGAGCTTGGTCGTCGCCGTCCACGGCTTCGTGTAGTACGTCGGGTCGTTGATGGTGATGTCGATCTCCAGCGCACCGAACGAGGGCCGCCGGAACCGCTCGATGACCGTCAGCTTGTCACTCGCCGGCAGCCCGCCGTGATCGAGCCACTGCTTGCCGTTCAGCCCGCGCGTTTCGACGACCAGCGCGTCGCCGTCCCAGCGGCCTTTTGAGTAGCCCATCCAACTTGGATTGAGATCGTCGGCCCAGTCACGGCCGTCGAGATGAACCTGCCGCCACAGGTTGAATGCCTCGTACACGATCACCACGAGCGTGTCAGTCTGCACGATGCGGAACGGCACCGGCGCCATGTTGATCTTCGGCACGCCTTGCGGCAGGCACTGTGCGTCGGGCTCTTCGTAGCCGAGCAGCCCCGTGGCGCGCGCCGCCTGAATCTTCCGCGCCTCGTCTGTCATCGGCACCTTGTCGAGGCCGAGATCCGCGGCGAGGTTCGCGAAGTACCGATAGCTCGACTGATAGATGCCGGAGAGGTCGACACGCCCTGACGCCGTGCGCGGCGCCGGCGCTGACATGTTCACCTTGCCATCAGGTCCGAGCGGAAGGCCGTCCTTAGAGATGTTCTTCCATTGTGCGGCGACCGGAATCGAGATGACGACGAAGGCGATGGCGAGCGCGGCGGCGCGAATCCTCATGGCGGCTGAGTCTATCAAAGGCGATCGCCGCCTCGTCCTCACCTATCTGGGTGACTCGGGTCGTGTCCGCCTTCAGGCGGACCGTACGAGCGCGGCGCCTTCGGAGAGTGCCTTCAGCTTCGCCCACGCCACCTGCGGATGACAGCGCAGGCCAAGACCGCAGTCGGTTGACGCGATCACGCGCTCCGGGCCGACGCTATCGGTGAAGCGCCGAATGCGCTGCGCGACAAGCTCGGGGTGCTCGATGAGCGGGGTCGAGTGCGTGACCACACCCGGTGCGAGAACCTTGTTCGCGGGCAGCTTCACGCGCGTCCACACAACCCATTCGTGTTCGTGCCTCGCGTTGGCGGCTTCGAACAGGTATGTTCGCGCCTTCACCGCGAGCATCACGTCCACGATGTCGGCCATCGGGATGTCATAGAGATGCGGCCCGTGCCAACTGCCCCAGCACAGGTGATAGCGAATCTGTTCTTCAGGAATGTTGGCCAGCGCCTGATTCAACGCCTCGACGCGCATCATGCAGTAGCGCTTGTACGCCTCGAGCCCCATCTGCATGCCGATCCGATCCCACAACGCCGCCAGCCACGCATCGTCGATCTGGATCTGGAAGCCGGCCTCGGCAATCGTGTCGTACTCGACCTTCAACGCATCAGCGAGGCCGACGACGAAATCTTCCTGCGTCTTGTAGTACTCGTTCTTGCGGCCCACTTCGATGCTGGCCGGCGCTGTCGTCGTGAGAAACGCGTCCGCAGGAGCGTGGCCATCGAGGCCGTCACGCAGCGCATCGATCTCGCGCTGCAGCGCCGGCATGCCGGTGTAGCGGATCGGGCCCCGGCACACCAGTTCCATGCGGCGCGCGGTCGTCTGACTCGGAGCGCTGCCGGTCTGCTCGAAGAGTGTCCCGTTGTTGACGGCTTTCGTGTAGAAGTCGGAGAACTCGGTCCAATCCCGGCTCGAGGTGAGCACGCTGGCCATCACGCTGGCGTCGCCGGCCTCGAAGCCGGAGAGCCGTTCGTTGATGTAGGTAACGAAGTTGCCGCCTTTGGTGAGCTCGCCCTCATTCACGACGTCGATGCCGACGTCGCGTTGATGACGAACGACCTGGCGCACGGCGGCGCGCAGGTCGTCATCGGTGCGGGCGCTCTCTGCGGGAAACGCAGGATCGGGGAGCGCGCCAACGTGCGTCGTGAGAATCCTGGCCACCGACGGTGACCCTTACTTCTTCGGCGCCTCTGCTGCGGGCTTCGCAGTTGCCGGCAGCTTCAGGCCGGCCAGCACCGCATTCTTAATCGGCTTCAGGGTTCGCAGATACGCGAAGATCGCCTTGAGGTCATCGTCGGTCATGTTCTGATACACGTCGGATGGCATCGGCGGCATGATCGGCGTCCCGTTCGGCTTCTTGCCGGTCCGCATCGTGGCGATGAAGCTCGCCTCGTTATAACGGGTTCCGATGCCCGTCGTCGGCTCCGGCGTCAGGTTCGAGGCGACGCTGAACCCCCACGGGCCTGTCCACGCGGTCAAATCCGGCGACGCGTGTACTTCGGTCTTTGTCTCGGTCGGCAACTGCGTTGACGCGGGACGTCCCGAGAGCGCCAGATCGAGATTGGGCGTCATGCCCTGGACTTTCGGCGAATGACAATCGTGACAGCCGGTAATGCGCACGAGATATCGGCCGCGGTCGACGGCGGTGTTGTTGGCTTGCGCAAATGCGGGTGTCGATAGTGCGAGCGTCGCAGCAACGGTGGCCGCGGCTGAGACGTAGATCATGTATCGATGAGCACGAAGCTGTCGGTCCATCTCGATGCCTCCAGAAGCGCGGCGATGGTATCGGGATTTCGGTATCCGCACAAGATTTCGGCTCGCCGGACCTTCGGGTTACAGTAACGGGCGCTATCCGCAGGGGGAGAGGCTCAGCATGAGAGCAAGGCAGTATCTGTCTTTATTCTGTGTGGCCGCCATTGTCGCGGCATTCGCAGTCTGGACCGGGCTCGAATCAGTGTCCACGGGCGTGTTTGCTCAGGGTCCGCCGGCGGGGCAGGGTGGAGGCCGTGGCGCAGTGCCCGTCGGTGCGCCGGGGCAGGGCCGTGGCCGTGGGGCGCCACCACCCATTCTCGGGCCTCCGGACGGTGTGCAGCCGCTCAAGGTCGACCTGTTTAGCTCGAAGAACTTTTATAAGGACAAGGCGAACTGGCTGGATAAGCGCTATTACCGCTGCAACAACCCGCGCCAGCTTTACGGCATGTGGGATCAGCAGCGCATCGGGCCGAAGCCGCCGGAGTCGGCATCGTGGGGGAACTGCAACGACGATTGGCCGCGCGAGCGCATCGTCAGCCCGTATCCATACAAGACCGCGAAGGAGCACTACGACGCGCTGATGGCGCAGGCCAAGGCGAAGGGTGGTCCGACTGTCTACACGAAAGCCACCGTGCCCGACTGGGACGGCTACTACGCGCGCGACGGCGCGGCAGACCGCGGTTCGGAATGGATCTGGGGTGTGACGCAAGCGCCGACGGTGCTCGCGCTGCTCACGCCGGAGTATCAGAAACGCATGGTGCAGACCGCGTATCACGAAGCGGTCACCAACGCGCCGCAGTGGAGCGCCTCGTTCTGCTGGCCAGAAGGATTCATCCGCTGGTGGTCGCAGCCGTCACAGGCGGGCAACTTCCAGTTGACGATGACACCGTGGAACATTCAGTTCCTGTCGGGCATCGCCGACAACTTCCTGCGTCAAGTGATGGTGGGCAAGCAGCACGTGCAGAAAGTGCCGCAGTGGTACGGGGAGACCATCGGTTTCTGGGACGGCACGACCCTGGTCACCTGGACCGCCAACATCCAGGCCTGGCAACTCTCGCACGCGATGTTCGAGACCAGCGACAAGCTGCAGACCATCGAGACGTTCAAGCCCGCGCTGGATGCCAGCGGCAAGTTCATCGGCCTCGATCACGAGACGATCTTCTACGACCCCGATGCGTTCGTGACGCCTGTGCGCGCGTCGTTCCGCTTCGTCCGTCGCGCGACGCCTGAGGATCCCGATCGCCGTTACAACTTCATCGAGTGTCTGAGCAACATCTTCAACACTGACGGCCGGCCGAAGCAGACGACGGCGTCAGACCCGCGGTTCGTCGATTATTACGGACGGCCGTGGGCGAAGAACTGGGAGCAGAATTTCGAGAAGGGTTGGGAGAAGCCTGACGACGAACTCCCTTCGGCGATTACCGACATTTTTAAATAAGGTGTAGTGTCCGGCTTCAGCCGGACCTGGTGAGCGTTTTTTCCCGGCGCGGAAGCTGCCGGTGACGTTCGATAATACGGGTTGCGGAGGAGTCATGAATACGCGCATCGTCAAAGCCTCAGTGATTGCCGCGGCACTCGCGGTGGTGCTGCAGGTCGCCGTGTCGGCGCATCACTCGTTTGCGATGTACGACCAGAAGAAGGTCGTGACGCTCACCGGCGTCGTCAAGCAGTTCGTGCCGCAGGCGAACCACGCCGAGATTCACTTCATGCTGTTTTCCCCGGATCACAAGTCGCTGTTGAAGGGGACGGACGGCAAATATGTGGAATGGGGTCTCGAGATGGCGGGCACCGCGCAGCTCGAGCGGCAAGGCATCACCCCGGCGACGTTCGGTCCCGGCACCGTGTTCAGCGTGCACCTGAATCCGCTGCGTGATGGCTCGAACTTCGGCGCGCGCGTCGGTGCGCTCGCGAAGTGCCCAACCGATTCGGCGACCAACAAGCCGAAGCTGCCTGAGCCGGGCAAGCACTGCGACTCGGTCATGGGGATGACGCTCACCGGCGGCACGACTTTTTAACCTCTCCGCTTTGGGTGCAGAATTCAGGATGCGCGTCATTCTGAGTTCTGCACCACGTTCTCGTGCGCTGACCAGTATCGAATCAACTCCCAATTCCCAACGCCCAACCACTCCCAATTCCCAATTCCCAATTGAACGTTGTTGGGAGTTGGCAGTTGGGGGTGGTTGGAAGTTGGATTTTGGGAGTTGGGCGTTTACACGCCAGATCTACTGCGGCGGCTCCGATCGCAGTGAACAACGCTGCAAACGTGACGGCAGCTTCACGGCCACCCAGTTCCACAGATGCGCATCAGTTTCGATGAGCGCGTCCATTTCCGCGGGCGTGAGATCCCAGCCGCGCTCAGATAACTGCGCGAGCGTCTCGTGCGGCGCGCGCAGAAACTGATGGCGTAGCTCCTCGTCGGTGACGAGCCTGCCGATGACGAGTTGAACATTGCGGTGCGACATGTGTTACTCGTGCCACCCGCCGCCAAGGGCGCGATAGATTTCCACGAACGCGGCGAGCTCGGCCTGCTGTGCTTCTGCCAGACCGAGTTCCGCAACGAACAGACGCGTGTCGCTGTCGAGCACCTCGAGGTAGCTCGTGGCGCCACCTTGGTAACGAAGATCGGCGAGGCGTCGCGCATCCTGCGCTGATGTGACCAGCTGCTCCTGCGTCTCGCGGAACTCCCGCGCGCGCCGGTAGCCGACCAGTGAATCTGCGACCTCACGAAACGCCGACTTGATGATCTGTTGGTAGGCGAGCGCGGCTTCCTCCTGGCGCGCCTGGGCAAGCTCCACACCTGAACGTACACGTCCCGCATTGAAAATCGGCTGAAGCGCCGACGCCGCCACCGTCCATGCGGCCGCTGGTCCGGAGAAGAGCGCAGTCAGCGCCGTACTTGCCACGCCGCCGGAACCGGTCAGCGTCACCTGGGGGAAATACGCCGCCTTTGCCACGCCAATATCTGCGTTTGCGGCGACGAGCAATTGCTCGGCCTGTTGAATGTCAGGTCTGCGTTCGAGCAACGCAGATGGCAGGCCGGCGCGAACATCTGGCGGACGCGGCTGATCAGTGAGGGACCGTCCACGCGCGATCGTCCCTGGGTTGTTGCCCAGGAGCAAACTGAGGAAGTTCTCCTGCTGCTCGATGCGCCGCTGCAGATCGACGATGGTCCCTCGCGCGCCAAGCACGAGTTGCTCGGCCTGGCGTACGTCTACCAGCGAGGTTGCGCCACCGCTCTCGCGAATCCGCGTGATGCGCAGCGATTCCTCACGGCTCGCCAGCGTCCGCGTGGCGATGCCCATCTCGAGGTCGAGCGACAGCAGCTGGTAGTAGCCAGCGGCCACGTCGCTGACTACGCTCGTGACGACCGCACGGCGTCCCCACTCAGTCGCGAGGATCTCCGCACGCGCGGCTTCTGACGCGCGGCGGAACTTGCCCCAGAAATCGATTTCCCAGTTCACCGATGCCCCGAGCTGCGCGACGCCGGCCGTTTGCGCCTCACCGTCGCTCGTGCCGATGGATGTGCGTTGTCCTTGCCCGAGTGCAGCCGCATCGATCGATGGGAATTGATTCGACCGGGTGATGCCGTACTGCGCGCGTGCCTGGAGCACACGCGACGCGGCGATGCGCAGGTCGTAGTTCTGTTTCAGTGCCGTGGTGATGAGCTCACGAAGCGGTTCGTCCACAAACACATTGGCCCACGGCTCGTCGGCGATAGACGGTGCGGTGGTCGTCTCCGCAGCTTGTCCGCGATACGTGTCGCTGACGTCAACCTTCGGACGTGTGTAGTTCGGGCCGACGGTGGCGCATCCGGCCGTCGCCACCACGGCGATCAGGAGAACGGCCACACAGTGTGACGGACGGATCATGATGCGCTGTCTCCTGTCGCCAATGTCGTCGGCGCATCCGGCACGCGCCGGCGTGCGAGCCGCTCGATCTGTACGAACAAGAGCGGGATGAGGAAGATGGCGATGAGCGTTGCCGTGAGCATTCCGGAGATCACGACGGTGCCCAGAATGCGTCGCGCTGCGCCACCGGACCCTTCGGCCATCCACAGCGGAACGCAACCGAGGATGAACGCGAATGACGTCATGAGGATCGGTCGCAGTCGCAGCCGCGCGCCTTCGAGCGCCGCATGCACGAAATCGGCGCCCTGCTCGAGGCGAAGCTTGGCGAACTCGACGATCAGAATCGCGTTCTTCGCGGCCAGGCCGATCAGCACGATCACTCCGATCTGCCCATAGACATCGAGGTCGAACCGTCGGAGAGCCAGGCCGACAAACGCGCCGAACACGGCGACCGGCGCGGTCAGCAGTACGGAAAACGGCAGCGACCAGCTCTCGTACAGCGCGGCGAGGATCAGGAACACGAACACGACCGAGAGCGCGATCGTCCGGCCCGACGTTCCGGCAGCTTGCTGCTCCTGATAAGACAGGTCAGACCAGTCGTAGCTGATCTCACGAGGGAGCGTCTGTCGCGCGACGTCTTCGAGCGCAGCCAGGGCCTGTCCGCTGCTATAGCCAGGCGCGGCGCTGCCGTTGACCTGAACCGCACGATACACATTGAAGCGTGTCGTGAACTGCGGGCCGAAGGTTGGTTCGTTCGTCTGCACCGAGGAGAGCGCCACCATCTCGCCTGCGCTGTTGCGGACGTAGAACTGGCCGATCTGCTCGGGTGATTGCCGGTCTTCTCCTTCGGCTTGCAGGAAAACGCGCCACTGCCGGCCGAAGCGATTGAACTGATTGACGAACAAGCCGCCGAGATACGCCTGCATCGTCTGGTAGACGTCGCCCAGTGCGACGCCCTGACGCAGCACCTTGTCGCGATCGACGTCCGCGAAAATCTGGGGCACTGATGCGGTGAACGGTGTGTTGACGCCGGCCAACTCTGGACGCTTGCGAGCCGCGGCGAGGAAACGTTGCAGATGTCCGTTGAGCGCCTCGATCGATCCGCCGCTGCGATCCTGGAGCCACAACGAGAAGCCGCCCTGGTTGCCGAGACCAGGAATCGACGGCGGCATGATCGCGAACGCCGTCGCTTCGGGTACCGCTGTGCGCAGTCGTCGGTTAATGCTGTCGACGATCGCGCGTGCCCGTGTTTGAGGTGTGCCGCGCTCGTCCCAGGGCTTCAGTCCGATGAAGTAGAACGCGGTGTTGCTGGCATTCACGCGCGTGATCAGGCTGAAGCCGACGATGGTGTTGAAGTTCTGGATGCCGGGTGTGTCCTTGAGCACGGCGTCGATCTTGCGGGCGGCCGCGTCAGTGCGATCGAGAGAGGCCGCCGGAGGAAGCTGCACGTTCAAGAGCGCGTAGCCGTAGTCCTCTTCGGGGAGGAAGCTGCCTGGTAGCCGCTGTCCGAGCAGTCCGGCAGATGCCGTAAAGAGCACGAGAAGCGCGCCTCCCAGGATCGGCTTGCGGATGATCGCGCGGCTCAGACTGATGTAGCCGTTCGTGGTCTTCTCCAGCCATCGATTGAAGGCGTCGAAGAATCGGCGCACGGGTCCGCGCGTCTGTGCGCGCGGACGCAGCAGCAGCGAGGCGAGCGCCGGCGACAAAGTCAGCGCATTCATTGTCGACAGCAGCACCGACACCGCGATGGTGATAGCGAACTGCTGATTCAGTCGTCCCTGGATGCCGCCCATCATGCCGACCGGTACGAACACCGCGGTGAGAATCAGGGCGATGCCGATCATCGGGCCCGAAACCTCCCGCATCGCCGTCAACGTCGCCTCGCGCGGTGACATGCCTTGCTCGATGTGGTGCTCAACGGCTTCGACGACGATGATGGCGTCGTCAACGACGAGGCCGATGGCGAGCACGAGGCCGAAGAGTGAGAGGGTGTTGATCGAAAAGCCGAGCAGCGGGAAGACGGCGAACGTGCCGATGAGCGACACCGGCACGGCCAGCAACGGGATCAGCGTCGCGCGCCAGTTCTGCAGGAACAGGAACACCACGATGATCACGAGCACGAGCGCCTCGATGAGCGTCTTCATGATCTCCCTGATGCCTTCGGAGACCGCGCGCGTCGTGTCGAGCGAATACGTGTAGCGCAGGTTTGCCGGGAAGCGCGCGCTCAATTCCTCCATCTGACGGCGCACGCCCGCGGCGACTTCGAGCGCGTTCGAGCCGGGAGCCTGGAACACGGCGACGCCGATGCCGGGCTGTCCGTTCACGCGCCCGATCTGCTGATAGTTCAGTGCACCCAACTCCGCACGGCCGACGTCCTTGAGGCGCACGAGCGAGCCGTCCGGGTTGGAACGCAACACGATGTGCTCGAATTGCTCTTCGGTCTGCAGTCGGCCGACCGAGCGGACGGTGTAGGTCATCTCCTGTCCGGCCGGCGAAGGTCGCGCGCCAATCTGACCCGACGGGTTCACTGCGCTCTGCTGCTGGATCGCACGTGCGACATCCGGCACGGTCAGCCCGAGCGCTGCCAGGCGATCCGGTTGCACCCAGATGCGCATGGCGTAGTCGCCGGCGCCGAACACTCGGACTTCGCCGACACCCGGCACGCGATACAGCGCGTCAACGAGGTTGATGTTCGCGTAGTTGGCGAGGAACAGTGCGTCGTAGGCGTTGTTCGGCGAGAACAACGACACGAGCAGCATCGGCAGACCCGTCGACTTACGCATCGTCAGGCCAAACTGCGTCACCTCAGGCGGCAGGTTCGGCTGTGCCTGCGCCATTCGGTTCTGCACATTGACCTGATCGATGTTCGGCGAGGTGCCGACATCGAACGTGACGGTCAGCTGCATCGTCCCGTCGTTGCCGTTTGTGGACTGCATGTAGAGCATGTCGTCCACGCCGTTCACCTGCTGCTCGAGCGGTGTGGCGACGGACTGTTCGACCGTATCCGCATCCGCACCCGTGTAGGTGCCGGTGACGATGATTTGCGGCGGAACGATTTCAGGGAACTGTGCGATCGGCAGACGCGACATCGACGCCAGACCGATGAGCACCGTGACGATCGAGATGACGATGGCGATGATGGGGCGGCGAATGAAGAAAGCTGCCATGGTCAGTCTCCCGAGCCCCCAGATGCAGAGGCTGGCTCGGTATCGGTGAAGGGCCGCGGTGTCACGAGGGTGCCGTCCTGGATCTGCGGCGCATCGAGAGCCACCATCGCGCCGGGTTCCAGTCCCTTGCTCACGACCCAGCGGCTGCCGACGCGCGGACCCATCGTGACGTTGATGACGTGAAGTGTGTTGTCAGGACCGACGACGCGGAGTTGAGAGGTGCCCTGCAGTTCAGTCACAGCGCGTTGAGGGACGAGCAGCGCGTTCTGAATCGTGTGCGTCGTGGCTTCGACGCGTCCGTACTGACCTGGTCGAAGAATGTTCTGTGGATTCGGGAACGCGGCGCTGATCCGGATCGTGCCGGTGCCTGGATCGATCTGACGATCGGCCGCGACGAAGACACCCGGCCGCGGATACTCCGAGCCGTCGGCCAGCCGCAGTCGCAGTCCACCGGCGGTGTCAAAGAGTTCCTTCGACGGCGTCGCTTGGTTGATTCGCGACGCCACGAGCAGGTATTCGCGTTCGCTCAGTGAGAAGTAGGCGCGAATGGGATCGACTTGCGAGACGGTGGTGAGGAGCGTAGTCGGGCCGACCAGATCGCCGATCTGCGCGGTGGCGATCGCGGCAACGCCGTCGATCAGCGAGCGCACCTTCGTGAATCCGAGATTGAGCCTGGCGGTCTCGAGCGCCGCCTGTGCCGCCTTCACCGTCGCTTGCGCGGCAAGGTTGGCTTGGACCTCGTTCTCCAACTGACTCTGGGCAATGGCGCGTTCCTTGGCGAGCGGCGTGTCGCGCTGCACGTCGCGCTCGGTGCGTCCGAGCTCCGCTTGTGCGCCCCCCAATTGCGCTTCCGCCTGTGCGACGGCTGCTTCGAACGGACGTGGATCGATCTCGAAGAGAACCTCGCTCTTTCGCACGGCCGCACCCTCGCGGTAATTCCGGCGAACGAGATAACCGGAGACCTGTGGGCGGATCTGCGCGTTGACGTATCCGTCGAGGGTGGCAACCCATTCGGCGGACACCGGTACGCTCTCTGGCGTCACCTCGACAACTGCGACCGCGGGTGGCTGGGCCGGGGCAGGCTCGGCTTCACTACGACTGCAGGCTTGGAGGATTGGAGGAAGGACTGCGAGAAGAACAAAGGCTTGGAACCGAGAGGTCATGGCTTCATCAAGGGGCAATCCAGACGCCATGACGATCGCGTCGGTTCTGATGGCATAACCTCAATCAGACAAATGGTTTGATTGGAATTCGATCTGGAGCTCGAGCAACGAGTGTTGGCCCTGTAGGGCCAACCTGCGCCTGCAGGCACACCTCTTCGGCGGGTGTGGCAGACTGAAATGGTGGCTGTGCAGAGCGACTCGGACGCCGTGACCGTCGGCTCGTTCGTCTCGTCGGACCGCAGTGATGAAGTCGCCGACGAACTCGTGCGAGCTCTTGCGGAAGTACTCGACGTTCGGGAAGTCTTCCCTCGTGTTTCCGAGATCGCGCAACGCGTGTTGCCGCACGAGCGCTTGACGATGACGCTCCATGATGGGCCGTCGGGAAGTTACGTGCTGCATGCGGCGTCGAATGCCGATGGCCCGATGGCGGTCAGGGCGACCGGTCTCGATCCGGAGAAGTACGGCGCCAACACCTTCACGATTCTCGGCGACCTGCGCGAGATGCCGATCAACATCATTCACGACCCGCCCGATTACCGGCAGCGTGTCGTGGCCGCAGGATATCGATCAGTCCTCGCCGTGCGTCTCGCTGCGCGTTCGCAGGAGTTCGGCCTGCAGTTCTGGTCGAAGCACCTGCATGCATTCGATCGCACGCATGTGCCGATCGCGCGACGGATTGCGGAGCACGTCGCGCTCGCAGTGTCTCACCAGCAGATGGCCGAAGCGGTGAGCCGCGCCGCGCAGGAACACGCACGCGCCGAGCAACTCGAGGCTCGCGTGCGATCGCTCTCGGAAGAACTCGACTCGCGAAGTGGGTTTGGTCGTGTGCTCGGTCGTTCCGAGGCGTGGCAGTCGGTGCTCAAAGCCGCGACGCAGGTGGCCTCGACGGATACCACGGTGTTGCTCACGGGCGAGTCCGGCACCGGCAAGGAAGTCGTCGCGCGGCTGATTCATCGCGCGTCGGCGCGTGCGCAGGGGCCGTTCGTGGCGGTCAATTGTGCGGCGCTTCCCGAACACCTGCTGGAATCGGAGCTGTTTGGCTACGAGCGCGGCGCTTTTACTGGTGCACAACAGACCAAGCCGGGTCAGATCGAGCGCGCCGCGGGCGGGGTGTTGTTTCTCGACGAGATCGGTGAAATGAGCCCGCCGGCGCAGGCCAAGCTGCTGCGTGTGCTGCAGGAACGTGAGTTTCAGCGTCTCGGCGGGACGCGCACGCTGCGGACCAACGTCCGTGTGATCGCGGCGACCAACCGCGAGTTGCGCAAGGCGATGGAGCGCGGCGATTTCCGCGAGGATCTCTACTATCGCCTGCAGGTGTTCGAGATTCGATTGCCGCCGTTGCGCGAGCGCACAGAAGACGTCCTGCCGTTGAGCGAAGCGTTCCTCGACGACATCGGGAAGTCGCTCGGTCGTCCGCCGGCAGGCATGACGCGTGAAGCGAAGCAGGCACTGCTGACGTATCGCTGGCCCGGAAACGTACGCGAGCTGCGCAACATCCTCGAACGCGCGGCGATCGTCTGCGACGGCGGTCTGATCACACCCGAACACCTGGCGATGCAGCATGACGAGCCGACCGGGCCGCGAACAACGAATCTGAAGGCGCTGGAGCGTCAGTTGATCGAGCGGGTGTTGCGCGAGTGCAAAGGGAACAAGTCCAAGGCTGCCCGTCGTCTCGGGCTCACGCGCAAAGAACTCTACGGGCGTCTGCGTCTTCACACGATCAGCACGTGACCACCACGAACCTCGAACCTCGAACCACGAACCACGTCGGCGTCGAATTCCGCCACGTGTCCTACCGCATCAGCGGCGGGGCACCGATCCTCGACGACTTCTCGCTGACGGTCGGCGCCGGCGAGACGTTTGCGCTCGTTGGTGCGAGTGGTGCGGGCAAGACGACGGTGCTCAAGCTGGTGAACCGGCTGCTGCTGCCCGACGCGGGGGAAGTGCTCGTGCAGAGCATCGACACGCGAGCCTGGGATCCGATTCGCTTGCGCCGATCGGTCGGTTACGTGATTCAGGAC
>JBKPRH010000275.1:0-17463 GCA_046765795.1 Acidobacteriota bacterium
CACCATGGGCGCTCGCACCCGCGGCCGCCATCTTCATGGTCGTGCTCGGGGTGAACTTGCTGGTGCAGAGCACCGGCCGTGCGCCTATACAATTGGAGAGATGAAACCTTTTACCGGCATCTACACGCCGATCGCGACGCCGTTTCGCGACGACGGCACGGTGGATGAGCGGGCCCTTGCTGCTAATGTCAGCCGATGGATGACCACGCCATTGACCGGGCTCGTCGTGCTCGGGTCCAACGGCGAAGCCACCTCCCTGGACGAGGCCGAAGCCGATCGTGTTGTTGAAATCGTTCGTGCAGGCGTGCCTGCATCGCGGCCGCTGATCGCTGGTACGGGTCGCGAATCCACACGCGCGACGATTGCCGCGACGCGCCGTGCCGCCGCGGCTGGCGCGGACGCTGCGCTCGTGCGCACGCCATCATTCTTCAAACCACAGATGACGACGGATGCGTTCGTCCGTCATTTCACTGAGGTCGCGGACGCGTCGCCCGTTCCGGTGCTTCTCTACAACGTCACGGCCTACACCGGCGTGAATCTCCTGCCCGACGCTGTTGAGCGTCTCGCCGTTCACCCGAACATCGTCGGGATGAAAGAGTCGGGATCGGACATCGGACAGATCGCTGAATACGTCGCGCGCACGCCGGACGATTTCACGGTGCTCGCCGGGTCGGCCACGACGCTCGTGCACGCGTTGTGCGCGGGATGCGATGGCGCGATCCTGGCCCTGGCCTCGTTGGCGCCCGCCGAGTGCGTGTTGATGACCACGCTGGTCCGCGAAAAGCGTCTCGACGAGGCGAATGCGCTGCAACGCCGCCTCATGCCGCTGGCCCGTTCGGTCGGAACGAGTTACGGCGTGCCAGGTCTCAAAGCCGCACTAGAATTGAGTGGATACGCTGGCGGCTCGCCGCGGCCACCGCTGCGTCCGGTCAGTTCAGAGGTCGTTGACATCATTCGCCGCCAGCTGACTGCCTTGAGTTCCGCGGAGGCCGAAGCCTCCGCTCTACGATGACTTCATCACGACGTTGACCATCACGTCCGTTGCCAACCCTGTCCGTTGACCAACATACACATGCCTCTTCCTGCGACTGAACGTGTTTTGCTCGGCCCTGGTCCGAGTCTGATTCCGCCGCGCGTGATACGCGCCCTCGCCGCGCCCGTACTCAGCCATCTCGATCCGGACTTTGTGCCGATGCTCGACGATGTTCGCGCATCGCTGCAGCGGGTATTTCGTGCAGACAGTAAGTCACTGACGCTTGCGACCTCGGGGACTGGGACCTCCGCTATGGAGGCTGCTGTCGCGAACGTCGTGTTCGACGGCATGCGCGCCGTGGTGATCGTGACCGGGTATTTCGGTGATCGCCTGGTGCAGATTCTCGAGCGATACGGTGCGCGTGTGCGGCGTATCGACGTCGAGTGGGGACGCGCGGTCGATCCGCAGCGCCTGCGCGACGAGCTGTCGCGCGAAGGCGCGGACGTGGTCGGCATCGTCCATGCCGAAACATCGACGGGCGTGCGGAACCCGGTGAAGGAGTTGGCCGCAATCGCTCGCGAGAAAGGCGCGCTGACGATCGTCGATACCGTGACGTCGCTCGGTGGTCAGGATGTCGATCTCGCAGGATGGGGAGTTGACGTCGCGTATTCGTGCAGCCAGAAATGCATTGGCGCGCCCTCGGGTGTTGCGCCGGTGGCTGTCTCCGGTGCTGCGCGCGATCGACTGGTGAAGTGCCGCAGCTTTTATCTCGATCTGCGGTTGCTCGAGGACTACTGGGTCGGGCGCAAATACCACCACACGATGTGCACGTCGTTGATTTACGCGCTTCGCGAAGCGTTGCAGATGGTGGAAGAGGAAGGTCTTGCCGCCAGGCAGGCCCGCCATGAGCGTCATCATCTTGCGCTGGCTGCCGGTGTGGAGGCGATGGGGCTCTCGCTGCTGCCACCGCCAGGAGAACGGTTGTGGACGTTAAACACGGTCCGCGTTCCGTCAGGGGTTGACGAGGCCTCGATCCGGAAGACGCTGCTCACGACATACAACATCGAGGTCGGTGCAGGCCTCGGTCCACTCGCCGGGAAGATCTGGCGCGTGGGATTGATGGGCGCCAGTTCCACTCCACAGACCTTGCTGCAGTTCCTTGCTGCGCTCGAGGGTGCGTTGGTGACTCATGGACACCGAGTGCCTGAAGGGGCTGGCGTCGCCGCGGCGAACGCGGCGCTGCGCCCGGCGATGGCGGGCGCCTAACGAAAACACTGTGCGGGCGATCATCCTGCTGCTCGTCGTGCTGGTCGCAAGTTGCGCGACCAACCCCGTGACGGGGCAGCGTGAGTTCACGCTGATGAGCGAGTCGCAGGAGATCGCGATGGGGCGCGAGTCCGACGCCCAGGTGCGGGCCGAGATGGGCGTCTACAACGACCCCGAGCTCGCGAAGTACATCAGCGACATCGGGCTCCGTCTCGCGAAGCTCTCCGAGCGGCCCAATCTTCCGTGGCAGTTCACGGTCGTCGATCAGCCGGCCATCAACGCGTTCGCGCTGCCCGGAGGATTCATCTACATCACACGCGGCATCTTGCCGTTTCTCGATAACGAGGCCGAACTCGTTGGCGTGCTCGGTCACGAAATCGGCCACGTCACCGCACGGCATTCGGTGCGACAGTACACCCGAACGGTCGGCGGCGTCGCGGCGCTGGGTGCACTCGGCGTGTTCGTCCCCGCGGCGCGCCCCTTCGGGCAAATCTCCGAGCAGGCGCTGGGCCTGCTGTTCCTGAGGTACGGGCGCGAAGACGAACTGCAGGCTGATCAACTCGGCGCGGGGTATGCCGCCTCGGGCGGCTGGGATCCTTCTGGTGTGCCGGGCATGCTGACGACGCTGGGGCGGCTCGACGAAGCAAGCGGTGATCGCAAGGGCATACCCAATTGGCTCTCCACGCATCCGGACCCGCTATCGCGTGTGGCCGAGATCAAACCGACGGTCGCAAAGCTCAGTGCCGGCCGGTCGGACTTCCGCACCAATCGCGATGTGCTCGAACGGCGCATTGACGGCGTCATCTTCGGCGACAACCCCGAGCAAGGTGTCATTCGCGGAAGCGCGTTCCTGCACCCGCCGCTGAGATTCCGGATCGACTTTCCACCGAAGTGGCAGATCGCCAACAGCCCTCAGCAGGTTGTTGCCAAGGCGCCCGATGCTGACGTGTTCATGCTGTTGCAAGGCGTGACGAAACCGCAGGGGCAGACGGCTCGTGACGTCGCAATGGCACACATGCAGGCCGCGGGGTTCCAAATGGGCTCGGGCGACCGGACGACGATCAATGGGCTCGATGCGTTCGTCGGCGTGTATCAAGGCAAGGTCGAAGGCCTCGGCGAGGTGAGGAGCCGCGCCGCACACATCGCCCACGGTGGCGCCTACTACATGGTCGCCGGGCTCGTCGCGCCTGCTGGCTTCGACAACGTCGATGGCCTCTTCACGAGTGCGATTCGATCGTTTCGACCGTTGACGACGGCTGAGGCGCAAGCCATTCGTCCGTCGCGCGTCGACTTCTACACTGTTCGGGATGGCGACACGTGGGCCTCGCTCGCCGAGCGGTCGGGTGGCGCGATCAGAGCGTCGACGCTCGCGGCAATGAATCAGTCGTCGCCCGATGCGGCGCCGCGTGTCGGCGCACGCATCAGAATCGTGGTGGCAGGATGAAGGGCCTTCGCTTTCCAGGGTCTCGCATCCTGCGCATCGCCGCTGGCGTCGGCGCGGTCGCGTTCGCCGTGCTGTCGTACGTGTATCTCACGCTGCCGGATGTACGTTCACTCGCCACGACTAACCCGAAGGCGACCGCGTTCATGGAGCTGCGCGAGCGGGAAGCGGCCGCCGCAGGCAGGCCCGTCAAGCGAGTGCAGCGCTGGGTGCCGTACTCGCGAATCTCGATTAATCTACGCCGCGCGGTGCTTGCTGCTGAAGACAGCGCGTTCTTCGACCACGAAGGCGTCGACATCGCGGAGATCAAGAAGTCGATTCAAGACAGCATCGAAAAGGGCAAGGAACTGCGTGGGGCGAGCACGATCACGCAGCAGCTCGCAAAGAACCTGTATCTGTCGCCTTCGCGCAACCCGCTGCGCAAGCTCGAGGAGCTAATGATCACGTGGCGCCTCGAGACGGCGCTGTCGAAGGCGCGGATCTTCGAGATCTATCTGAACGTGATCGAATGGGGCGATCTCGTCTGGGGTGCTGAAGCCGCGTCGCGCACCTACTTCGGCGTGCCGGCCTCGGCGCTCTCGCGTGAACAAGCCGCCCTGCTCGCCGGTGCGATCATCAATCCTCGTGTCTACAGTCCGGCAAATCCGCGTGGCCGTTTGTTGCGGCGCCAGCAGATCATCCTCGCCCGTATGCCGGGGTTTGAGCCGCCGGTGCCAGTGCCCACCGCAGTTCCTGTTGTGCTGCCAGAGCCGACAACGGACGAGGTGCCACCACCATCTGAAGAGCCGGCCAGCCCGACCGTTATCGAAGGTCCCGAGGGCGATCGCCCTGCGGCGCCCTCACCGCAGCCAGTCGAACCGCCAGCCTGAGCAACCTCGAGCAGGAGCGCTAAAGTTTCAGCGGGACGTGCCGAGATCTCAGTGATACGGGATGATCAACTATACGGAGCGCATCGGCCAGCTCATGGCCGATATCGTGGCGCGCGTACCCACACTGTCTTTCCTCGACATGTCACGCGTGCTTGTGTTTGCGCGCGCCGGACGGAGTGATGCCGAAGGCCCTTACGCCACCTGCCACTGCGTCTCGCTGCCGCCAAGCGAACCTGGGTATTACTACTGGCGCGACCGCCGCACCGGCGCATTGACCCGCCGCTCTGAGTGGTTCATCACCAAGTCGCCGACCGTCTCGGTGGAGGGGACGCCGATCGACTACATGGTCTCGTTCTCGCTGCCACGCTTCTGCGATCAGTCAGCGACGAAGTCACGAAAGCAGGAGTACTACGCCGGCTACGCGCCGTGGATTACCAAGCTCGACACCATCGTCCACGAGCTGTATCACATCGATCCAGATCGGCCCGGGATTCGACGCATGGAACGCGCCGACGGCACCTGCTCTGCGAACTGTCACGGTCAGCGATTCTTCGAAGACGTTGTCCAGATGGTGAAGCACTACCTCAGCACGAATCCCGATCCGTACGTGTACGACTTTCTCGCCTGCAACTTTTCCGAACTCACCGAGCGATACGGTGGCGTCGCGGGTACGGCGTTCCGCGCGTTTCCGTCGTACCCGCAGCGCTTCACCGAAGTGCTCGATCCGCAGCCACGGGTGACCGGGCACGATGACTGTCGCGTCGAGCCGATCAAGCTGACGCGCAGTGGGACGACGTTCACCGAGCGCGATCTGACGGTGCGCGAATTCCTGCCGCACACCTCACGATTGCTGGTGCGCGAACGCGCCTTCCGCGCGGCGTAGTCTTATCGTGAACCGTTACTGAGTGGATTGTGAAGAGAGTGTGATGCGTCTGGCACCGAGCCAACGATCGGCCCAATACTCGGTGTTCGAATAGCTCTCAACGCGCACCACGCCACGCGAACTCGGCGCATGCACGAACTCACCGCCGCCGAGTGCGATGCCGACATGCGACGGCCCTTTGTTCACGGTTTTGAAGAAGACGAGGTCGCCAGGCCGCACCTCATCCTGATCAATCTTCTTTCCTATTTCATACTGCTCGCGCGTTTCGCGCGGTAATGCGGTGCCGTGTTGGGCGAAGACCCATTGGACCAGACCGCTGCAGTCGAATCCCCCAGACGGTTCGCTCCCGCCGTTTCGATACTGCGTACCTCTTAGGGCCAGCGCCGTCGCGATAATCGCCGACGACTCAACTCCGGGGAGAGTCTCTGGCCCTGGGCTGGGGAGTGGGCTCGGCGCAGGGCTGGTCGGAGGGTTGGGCCCACTGCGGGTCGTGGGTGGAGCGGGGGCGCCGGGAAAAGGACGCGGCGCTACGCCGCGACTGGCGCAGCCGGCAACCGAGATCGCCATCACCACAATAGTGCCGACGGTCAGACGGCCGGGGCGATACGAAGCCACGACGTCATTGTAACGGCGTAACCCCAGTGTTGCTTAGGGTTTATGCTCGACTGAACCTTGACAGCCCGGCCGAGCGTCCGGCATCATTACTTGTAGTTATGGAGCAAGCGCTCCTTCTGAACGCGTCGTATGAGCCTCTCAAGGTCGTTCACTGGCAGAAGGCGATTACGCTCTGGTGCCAGGGGAAGGTCGAGGTGATCGCGGTCCACGACCGCGAGATAAGGGCGGTTTCGTTCACCCTTAAGTTGCCTTCCGTCATCCGCCTCCTCCGGTTCGTCAGAATCAAACGTCGCTTCGATTACGTGCCGTTCTCGCGGGCGAATATTTACGCGCGCGACAACCACACGTGCCAGTACTGCCACGAGAAGTTGCCGACCTCGGAGCTGACCTTCGACCATGTGGTCCCGGTGGCTCACGGCGGACGCAAAGACTGGGAGAACATCGTTACCTGCTGCGTCAGCTGCAACCGGAAGAAGGGTGGCCGTACGCCCGCAGAAGCCGACATGCGACTGATGAGGCCGCCGCGGCGCCCCGACTCGGCCCCCGCTATCCGCATCACGATTGGGATAGACACGGCGCCCGAGAGCTGGCGGGACTATCTCTACTGGAACATGGAACTCGACGAAAGCTGATCCAGCTCCGAAGTGCAGAGTGTAAAGTCGAACTTTGCACTTGCCCATGGCCCGTCCCACTATTTCCTCGGTTGCTCCGATTCGTGCTGTCGAAGGTGGACGCGTCACGCTTCGAGGCCACGGGTTTCCGGTAGATAAACTCCCCGACATCACCGTCGGCGACCAGCCGGCGCGCGTCCTGTTTGCATCGAGCGTTCGTATCGTCATCGCGCTGCCTTCCGAGTTGGAAGGCGGTGCGCGACCCATCCGTATCGAAGACGTCGCAGGCGAAACGGTCTACGTCTCGGTCGGTGGGGCCTGGGCGACCGGACTGCACCAGGTCGATAACCCGGTGTTCGATGTCGAGGGGAATCTGTACGTCACGTATAGCGGCTCGCGAGGGCAGGAGGCGCCAGTCTCCATCTTTCGCGTGACCCGAGCCGGCACGCGTGAGCCGTACGTGTCGGGGATCGTGAACCCCACGTCAATGGTCATGGGGCCGGATCGCCGGCTCTATGTCTCGAGCCGATTCGAAGGGACGGTGTATCGCGTCAACACGGATGGGACGCATGAGCGCATCGCTTCGGACCTCGGTGTGGCGTGCGGACTGGCGTTCGATTCGGACGGCACGCTGTACGTCGGCGATCGGTCCGGGACGATCTTTCGTGTAAAGAACGGCACCGCAGAGACGTTCGCGACATTGCCGGCAAGTGTTGCGGCCTTTCATCTCGCGATCAGTCCGTCGGGTGAGCTGTTCGTCAGCGCGCCAACACTCGCCTCATACGATCACGTCTATCGCATCGATCGAGACGGAGGTGTTCGCTCGCTGCTCACCCCCTTCGGACGGCCGCAAGGGCTGGCCTTTTCCCCCGACGAAGGCGTCTTGCACGTCGTCGATGCGCTGGCGGGTGGCAGCGGCCTCTACAGGCTTCCCGATCTTGACGGCGAGCCGGAACTGGTCGCGACAGGCAGTGGCTTTGTCGGTCTCGCCTTCGGTCCCGAGGGCGAGCTCGCCGTGGCGTCGAACGAAACGGCGTACCGGTTCGACGTGATTTAATCCGAGCGACATGTCGCAACTTTTTGCTCGAAAACCCATCGACGCTCTTCAGCCGGTTGACGATGGTCATTCGCTGAAGCGGGCATTGGGCGCTGGCGATCTCGTAATGCTGGCGATCGGCGCGGTGATTGGCGCCGGAATCTTCTCGTCGATTGGCACCGCGGCGGCGGGCGAAGTGCGGCCCGATGGCGAGGTCATACGCGCTGCGGCGGGGCCGGCACTGATTCTGTCGTTCATTCTGCTCGGCGCGGTGTGCGCACTCGCAGCGCTCTGCTATGCGGAACTTGCGTCGATGATTCCGCAGGCCGGTAGCGCCTACGCGTATTCGTACGCGACGCTCGGTGAACTGGTCGCCTGGATCATCGGCTGGGATCTGATTCTCGAGTACGCGGTTGGCAACATCGCCGTCGCGGTCGCGTGGGGTGGTTACTTCAATTCGTTGCTCACCGGCGTCGGCATCAACCTGCCTGCATGGTTGACGCACGGCTATCGCGCGGTCTCACTCAGTTCGGACCCTGCGGTGCAGGCACTGATGGAGACGGCGCCGCGAGTCGCCGGCATACCGATACTCGTCAACATCCCGGCATTCGCCATCGTGATGGTGATCACGTGGATTCTCCTGCTCGGCGTGAAGGAGAGCGCACGTGCCAACAACATCATGGTGGTGATCAAGCTGGTCGTGCTTGGATTCTTCGTTGTCGTCGGCGCGATGCATATCGACACGGCGAACTACGTGCCGTTCGCGCCCAATGGCTGGCGAGGGATCCATCAAGGCGCAGCGATTGTGTTTTTTGCCTACATCGGGTTCGATGCGATCTCGACGGCCGCTGAAGAGACGCGCAATCCGCAGCGCAATCTGCCTATTGGCATCCTTGGCGGGCTGGCGATCTGCACGGTCATCTACGTCATCGTCGGTGCGGTGGCGACTGGACTGGTGCCGTACACGCAACTGCGTGCGGCGGATCCGCTGGCCAAAGCGCTCGACGTTGCTGGCCTGAAAACAGCTGGCTGGATCGTTTCGTTCGGTGCCGTGATTTCGCTGACGGCTGTGTTGCTCGTTTTTCAATACGGTCAGCCGCGCATCTTTTTCGCAATGGCTCGCGACGGATTGCTGCCCGCGTGGGCGGCGAAGATCAGCGAGAAGCGACGGGTACCGCACATCACCACATGGGTAACTGGAATTGTCGTTGCGGTGGGATCGCTGTTCGCTGACGAGAATGAGATCTACGACCTGACGAACATCGGCACGCTGTCGGCGTTTGCGATCGTGTGCGTCGGTGTGCTTGCGTTGCGCTACATCGATCCCGCGCGCCCGCGCCCATTCCGCGTGCCGTTCGTCTGGCCGGTGACAGTGATCGGCACGTTGGCCTGTCTGTACACGATGTGGGGTCTGCCGCGTACGGCGTGGGAGCGCTTTGGGATCTGGCTCACAATTGGCGCGGTGATCTACGTCGCGTACGGATACCGCCACTCGCGTCTGCGGCGCAGCGAGGTCGTAGCGCGCGGACTTTAGTCCGCGGTTGCCGCGGACGCTCAAGCGTCCGCTCTACGGTTTACATGGTGGCGGCGGCGCGGCCGGCGCTCGCGCCGCGATCTCCTCGGGGATCCAGACCGCAACATCACTTCCGTCGAGATGCCAGGTGCGCTCGACGAAGCCGCGTCTCCTCAGATCGTCTGCCAGTCTGGGCCACTCCTCGACGAATGATTCCGATCCTTCGAGCATGACGGCCAGCGACACCGTCTCCCGTGCGAGCTGCGCAGCGGCGCGTTCCACGTCGCTCGCATTGATGTAGTACCCCGGAATCCACGAAGGGAGCCCGCCGGCAAACGGACGTCGCGACAAGACCGGAATCTCCGGCGCGAACCCCGCGACGAACACGCGTGACGAGTCAGGCGTACACGACGAGAGGTAACGAATCAGCGGCAGCCGCTCGTGGTTGGGAATGACCTCTGGCGCCTCGTCTCGCAGCATGTTCGACACGGTGGCGAACCGGCGCACGACCTTGCCTGGCGTCGGAACACCAAAGCCTTGTGACTTGAGTCGCCAGCCGACCAGCACTACTGCCAAGAGGATTGCGACAACGGCCGATGTCCGGAGCACGCGTGTCGGGATCACCCGTCCGGCGATCCACGCAACCAGTACGGCGGTCAGAGCGATGACGTCCGGTAGGCGTGTGGCGATCACGTCGCGAAGGAGCACGAAGTTGGCAATCAACGCCATCGAGGCTGCGAACACGATGTGGGCGAACGAAAGACGTTCGCTGGCGAACGAAACACGTTCGCCGCTGGCGAATGACAGTCGTTCGTTCGAACGGCGCCCGAGGACGATCGCGAGCACCGGAATCGCCATGATCGCGGCAAACATCGCCCATGCATTCCCGGGCCAGGTCACCGTTCGTTGCGCTTCTGTGGCTGCGAATCGGAACGCCGCGCCGAGGTACGATGCGATGCCGCCAGCCCACTGCACGTAAGCGAACCACGGCAGTAAAAACACGAACGTGACAGCGAGATACACGGCCGCGAGCCGCATCGCTCGTGGGCGTTCGTGACATACGCCGAGCAGAGCGATCGTGGGAATCGCCATGTAGACGATGAAGTCATGGCGCCAGAGACAGGCGACGGCGGTCCATGCGGCGAGCACGATGAGCCGCGGAATCGACGGCGAATCCGCATATCGCCAGCCGAGGCCGATGCCCGCGAGCGGAATGAGAATCTTGCCCGCGTTGTACAACCGCGGCGCTGCGACGACTTCGACGGCGACGGCCGCTGCGGCAATGATCAGACTGCCGGACGCACGCACCGCGAGCAGGTAGGTGAGTGACGCGGCGAGCGCGAGCAACGTGATTGCGAGGGTGACGTCGGTTCGCAGGGTCGGGCCGAAGAGCCATGCCGCACCGGCGGAAAGCAGATACGTGAGTGGCTGGCCGGGATCGGCAAAGTCGCGCACCGGCCAGTCGCCGTGCAGCAGTTGATGCGCGCGCGCGAGCGCGACGAAATGATCGTTCTCGACCGCGCCCAGTGAGAGCCAGCGGAATGCCCAGACCGCAGCAAAAACCACGGCCGCGCCGGCTTTGAGCAAACCAGGACCGGCGGCTGGCCATCGAGGCGACATTGCGCCTATTTGATATCATGGTGGTTTCGGGTCTTCGGGAAATTCCTGGCTGTGGGTATGGCGCACGATTGGATCGCGGTGCGAGGCGCCCGCGTTCATAACCTCAAGAACGTCGACGTTGATCTGCCCCGGGATCAGCTGGTGGTCATCACTGGTCTGTCCGGGTCCGGCAAGTCGTCGCTTGCCTTCGACACGATTTACGCGGAAGGGCAGCGTCGCTACGTCGAGTCGCTGTCGGCCTATGCCCGCCAGTTCCTCGAGCAGATGGAGAAGCCTGACGTTGATCTCATCGACGGCCTCTCACCTGCCATCTCTATCGAGCAGAAGACCACCGGGTCGAACCCGCGTTCCACGGTCGGCACCGTCACCGAGATCTACGACTATCTGCGGCTGCTCTTCGCCAACATCGGCACACCGCACTGCTACAACTGCGGCCGGGAGATCTCGTCGCAGTCGCTCGAGCGGATTCTCGATCTGGTGATGCTCTATCCGACCGACGCCCGCATCAACGTGCTGGCGCCGATCGTGCGCGGCCGCAAGGGTGAGTTCAAGAAGGAGCTGCAGGCGTTGCGCATGCGCGGGTTCTCAAAAGCGCGCATCGACGGTCAGTTCCGATCGCTCGAAGAAGACATCAAGCTCGACCGCCGCCGCAACCACAACATCGACGTCGTGGTCGATCGGTTGATCGTGAAATCAGGCATTGAGCGCCGGCTCTCGGAATCGCTCGAGATCGCCCTCAACCTGGCCGACGACATCGTGGTGGTCAACACATTCGAGGGCGGCGACCAGCTATTTTCGCGGCGTCTGGCCTGCGTGAGCTGCGGCATCTCGATGCCGGAGATGACACCGCGCGCGTTCTCGTTCAACTCGCCGCACGGGGCATGTCCCGATTGTCAGGGGCTCGGTGCCACCTACGACTTCGATCCGCGCCTCATCGTGCCCGATGAATCGTTGTCGCTGCTCGGCGGTGCGATCGCGCCGTGGGCGCGTGGTGATCGCAAGCTCGTGCGTGAAGCAGTGATGACCCTGGCGAAAACCTACGGGATCGATCCGGAAACGCCTTTCGCGAAGCTGGCGAAAAAGCATCGGGACCTGGTGCTCTACGGTCCGTCTGGCGCTACGAAGGTGGCCAAGGCCGCGCCGAAAGACGGCAAACCGGCGGTCGAAGACGAGGAGGAGGACTCCGACGATCAGGAGTTCGAGCTTCCGAAGCGGCGGTCGAGCGGTCGCGAGGCGAGCGTTCCCGATCCGTTTGGCAAGGGATTCGAGGGCGTGATTCCGAATCTCCGCCGGCGATATGAAGAAGGCTCGTGGACGGTCCAGGAGGACCTCGAGCCGTATCGCACGCTGCGGGAATGTCCGACGTGTCACGGACTTCGCCTGAAGCCGCAGAGTCTGGCGGTGAAGGTCAAGGGACGCGGGATCGCCGACTACGTCAATCTGCCTATCAGCGAAGCGCTCGAGATGTTTGACGCGTTCGAGCTCACCGAGCGCGAAGCGATGATCGCCAGTCGGGTGCTGCGCGAGATCCGCGAGCGTCTTCGATTTCTCTATGACGTAGGTGTGGGCTATCTCACCCTCAACCGCAGCGCTGCCACGCTCTCAGGCGGCGAGGGCCAACGAATCCGGCTAGCCACACAGATTGGTGCAAATCTCACCGGCGTTCTCTACGTGCTGGACGAGCCATCGATTGGCCTGCATCAGCGCGACAACCGTAAGCTCCTGGCCACGCTCACCCGGTTGCGCGATCTCGGTAACACCGTCGTCGTGGTCGAACACGATGAGGAAACCATTCGCACCGCCGATTACGTGATCGATCTCGGTCCGGGCGCAGGCGAGTTGGGTGGCCACGTGATCTTCCAGGGTGAGCCGGCGCAACTCCTCCAGGACGGGCACGGGTCGCTGACGGGCGCGTATTTGCGTGGCGAGCGGTCGATTCCCACGCCTTCGAAGCGGCGTCCGGTCTCAAAGGGCGAGATCGTCATCCGTGGCGCGCGAGCCAACAATCTGAAGAACATCGACGTGTCGATTCCGCTCGGGACGCTCACCGCGGTCACCGGTGTGAGCGGTTCGGGCAAGTCGACACTGGTCAACGACATCCTGTATCGCTCGCTGGCCAAATCGATCTATCGCGCTGCGGCCGAACCCGGCGCGCACGAGCGCATCGACGGCGTCGCGCTGATCGACAAGGTGATCGAGATCGATCAGTCGCCCATTGGACGGACACCGCGTTCGAACCCGGCGACGTACACCGGTATGTTCACGTTCATTCGCGAGCTCTTCGCGATGATGCCGGAGGCCAAGGCGCGCGGTTTCAAGCCAGGACGTTTTTCGTTCAACGTGAAGGGCGGCCGCTGCGAAGCCTGCCAGGGCGATGGCGTGATCGCGATCGAAATGCACTTCCTCCCGGACGTGTACGTCGTCTGCGAGCAGTGCAAGGGCCGGCGCTACAACCGGGAGACTCTCGAAATCCAGTATCGAGGCAAATCGATCGCCGAGGTGCTCGACCTGACGGTGGATCAGGCGTTGCCGCTGCTCGAGAACTTCCCGCCCATCGCTAACAAGCTGCGGACGCTGCAGGACGTCGGCCTGGGCTACATCGAGCTTGGTCAGTCGGCCACGACCTTAAGCGGAGGCGAGGCGCAGCGCGTAAAACTTGCCCGCGAACTCTCGCGGCGCAGCACAGGGCGAACGCTCTATATTCTCGACGAACCAACGACTGGACTCCATTTCGAGGACACGCGCAAGCTGTTGGATGTGCTCAATAAACTCGTTGACCAGGGCAACACGGTGGTCGTCATCGAGCACAACCTCGATGTGATCAGATGCGCGGATTTCGTGATCGATCTCGGACCGGAAGGGGGCGGCGGCGGCGGACGAGTCGTGGCTTGCGGATCGCCGGAAGTCATTGCTGCGCACAGGACATCGGCAACTGCCCAATTCCTGCGACCGCTGCTCCAGCCATCCGCGTCCTAGCCTGTGGCCTATTCGCCACAGATTGCCCGCGATTTCATGTGGCCTTCTCGCCACTTTCTCTACCCATCGCCAGACGAGCGGATCTAGGTATCTGATCCTAAACATATGCTCTACTACTAGTTAGCTTTAGAAAGCCGCCGATAAGTCCTTTTGGCACCGGGCTTGCTCGTTGAACCTCAACTCCCGGAAGGCCAAGAGAGCCGAATGAGCGCACAACGGACACTGAAACGACCCACATCCTGCGCGGGGATCGGTCTGCATTCGGGTCGTAAGGTGACCCTCTCGCTCAAGCCCGCTATCGCTGGCTCTGGCATTCGTTTCCGGCGCTCTGACCTCGGTGGTCTCGAGGTGCCGGCTGCCGTGAACCACGTCGGCGCCATCAACTACGCGACGGGCTTGATGCGCGACGCCGTGCGCGTGGACACCGTCGAGCATCTGCTCGCAGCGCTGGTCAGCCTGGGGATCGACAACGTCATCGTTGAGCTGAACTCACCGGAAGTGCCGATCATGGACGGCAGCGCAGCGCCGTTCGTGTACCTGATCCAGGAGGCTGGCGTCAGAGCGCTCGAGGCGCCCCGCCGGTACCTCAAGGTTCGTCGTCCGATTTCGCTGACTCGCGGCGACAAGCGGATTGCGCTCTATCCATCGGACCACTTCAAAGTCACTTACAGCATCGCCTTCGATCATCCTCTGCTGCGGCATCAGTCGCGCACGATCCGTCTGACGGGCGATTCGTTCGTCGATGAGATCGCGCCCGCCCGCACGTTCACGTTCCTGAAGGAAGTGGAAATGCTGCGTCAGCAGGGCCTGGCGCTGGGCGGCTCACTGGAGAACGCCGTCGTCATCGGCGACACCGGCGTGCTGAACAACGCGCTGCGGTTCGACGACGAGTTCGTCCGGCACAAGATTCTGGACGTGATTGGCGATATGGCGCTCGTCGGGTACCCGATCATCGGCCACCTCGTCGCGCACCGGGGCGGACACGCACTGCACACAGCGTTTGCCGCCCAGGTGCTCGAAGAGCGCGACGCGTGGACGCTGGTGGAGAGCGCAGTTGAACCGGTCAGTGGCGACGCAACCGGTCCGGTGCAGGTGCCTGGCATCGCGCGCGCGAACTAACGCTTTCGCTGAAATCGACGGATTTACGAAGTCCGACTGACTCATGGATTGACGATTGCCGTTCGGCAATCCGTCAATTGTCCCTGGTCAATCGACAATCCCACTGGTCATTTTGTGAGCTTCCTCATATACGCTTCGAGTTTGTCGTTCTCGTACTTGACCGTATTGAGGAACAGGCTCTCGAGGAGATAGGCTTTTCGATCCGATTCATCCATCTGCTCGATGAGATGGGTGATCTCGCGCATCAGATCTTCAAACGAGCGTTCCAGCTCGCGCTTGGCCGTGACCTCGCGATACAGCGTTTCCATAATGGCGAGCAGATCGCCATCGAGTGGGATCTCGGCGCCGGTCGACGTCTTGATCGTGCGCATGATCAGACCCCGAAGCTCTTAATCGCCGACGCTTCGTCGGCGTGGATTTCCAGGAAGTTCTGCGCGCCGGTCATCGAGAGCATCGTCTCGACTCGCTTCTGCACGCCGGAGAGCTTCAGCTTTCCGCCCGCTGCGCTCGCCTGACGATACAAATCCATCAGACAGCCGATCGTCGCGCTATCCACATACGTGACGGTGGACAGGTCGAGGAGGAGCTTGCGATCACCACCGCCGATCAACGACGTCACGGTGTTGGCGAACTCCGAAAGGATCGGATACATCAAGCGGGTCTCGTTCACCCGCACGATGGACACGTCCTGGTTGCGGTCGGTCGTCAGATTCATCCTGATACTCCGGTTTTCGGAATGGCGTCTTGCTGATCGCGCAGCTTTTGAATCTGCCGCGCCAGCTCGGTCCGTCCGCGGTTGATACGCGACTTGACGGTGCCCTCCGGCAGGTGCAGCTTGTCGGCGATCTCCTGGTAGGTGAGCTCCTGGATGTCGCGCAACATCACCGCCGTGCGCAGCGTGGGCGCCAGCTTGTCGAGCGCCTGCCGCAACAGCCGCACGCGATCGCGTTGTTCGAGCAGCGTGTCGGCCCGTGGATCCGGTGAGACTGGGGCGAAGTCAGCGGGATCGACGTCGCGATTGATCGTCTCGCGCTCCTTGCGAACGGCGCGATAGTGATCGATGCAGAGATTGCGGCTGACGCTGATCAACCACGTTTGAAAGTTGGCGCGGCGATCGAAGGTATCGAGCGACTTGTACAGTTTGAGAAAGACGTCCTGCGTGAGATCTTCCGCCTGATCGTGCCGGCCCACGAACTTATAGGCGACGTTGAAGACCTTGCGGCGATACATCCGCACGATCGATTCCCACGCCGCCTGATCACCGTTCAGGCAGCGTTCGATGATCTCGTCGGTGGCCGGAGGCGGCGCAGACGAACCGTCAGCGGACATGTGCGATGTGATGTCCGGGAAGGACCGAGCGGGACGTGCACGGAGGAAAGACGAGAATGTGCGCATGATAGCATGCGAAGGTTGGTGGTACGTCTTTCCACACCCGGGAATGGCCGCTCCGATGCCGCGGCCATGGATCCGTCTTCGAAGGCTTGTTGTGCATAGTACGCTTCCAATTGAGACGGACCACTAGTGTACTTACCGTTCCAAGCCTCTGCGAAGGGACTCGTCTGTGACGGCGTCAGCGTGCAATCCATCGTCGATCGCGTGGGGACGCCGGTCTACGTCTACAGTGCGCAGGCGATCCGTCATGCATATCAGTCTATCGACGCGGCGTTCGCCGATTACCCGCACGCGATCCATTACGCGCTGAAAGCGAACTCGACGCTCGCCCTGGTGCGGCTGCTGCGCTCGCTCGGCAGCCGGGCCGATGCCAACTCGAGTGGAGAGGTGGCGGTGGCGCTGCGCGCGGGGTTCGACCCGAAGGACATCGTCTTCACCGGCGTCGGCAAGACGAACGATGAGCTCGAGATGGCCATCGCGAAGGGCGTCGGTACCATCAACGCGGAGTCGGCTGGCGAGCTCGATCGGATTGCGGAAGTGGCGCGCGGCATGTACCGCGTGGCGCGCGTGGCTCTGCGTGTGAATCCCGACATCGATGCGCAGACGCACGCCAACATCTCGACCGGTCTGAAGAGCAATAAGTTCGGCGTGCCGCTGCACGATGCGCGCGCGATTTACGCCGAACGCCGGCGCCTGACCAGCCTGAAGTTTGTCGGCGTACACATACACATCGGATCGCAGATCACGACGGCGGAGCCGCTGCGTCGCGCCGCTGAGGCGCTGGTCTCGCTGGCGATGGATCTGACCGAGGACGGTTTCAACATCGAGCACGTCGATCTTGGCGGTGGACTCGGGATCGCGTATGAGGGCCGACCCATGATCACACCCGCGGAGTACGCGGCCGCGGTCGTGCCCGAATTGAAGCGGCTCGGCGTGCCCGTGGTGCTCGAGCCGGGACGCGCCGTGATCGGCCATTCCGGCGCGCTCGTGAGCCGCGTCGTGGACACCAAACGCAATCCTGACGGCCGGCAATTCGCCGTGCTCGATGCCGGCATGACCGAATTGATGCGGCCGGCACTCTACGGCTCGTTCCATCGCATCGTGGCGGTCCAGCCACGAGACGGCGAGGAGACGGCGTGGGACGTTGTC